>NZ_JAMYQP010000028.1:0-92462 GCF_040320945.1 Mesorhizobium sp. M0587 | reverse complement strand
CCCCCTCATGGCCTCGGTCACCACGGCATCATCGCACGGCGCGATGGCGGGCATCTTCGCCCAGCAGTCGATGCTGGTTTGAGAGCACAGATTCCCTTCTCCGGCACCGCCCCCTACGTCGTCGCCACCGTCGGCTGCCCAACAATACCAGCCAGTCTGCTGCCGGCCCCAATTGAGCCGTCGGCACGCCCTCATTGGAGTCGTTGGGAGCGGCGGCCGTAGATCCCAGAAGCAGTCGTTCGATCGAGTTGCCCGGTCTAAGGTGGACGGATCCGACACTGATGGTCGCTGCAGCCGCAGCAGCGTGACCGGCAGGAACATCGAGGTTAGGTGGGAACGGTTGCGAGGAGCGAACCCGCCCCCATGGTTGTTCAAGGTCGCCCGACGGTATGCCGCGGGTGATGCATGTTTGACAAGGTTTCAAAGTCGGCCCCGACTATTCGCCGGGGTCGAACTCACCTTTGAACAAGACTGTCTCCACCGGCCCGAGGGGATTGACGATCCGGCTCTCCAGGACTTCGACAAGTTTGCGTCCAACCGCCGCCATATCCACGAAATGAACGCCGATCTTCGCAGGCAGGAAGCGCGATAGCCGCGTGCTGTCCCGAGTGACAATGTGGATGTCACTGCCTGGCGCGAGACCTCTTCTGCCAAGAGCGTGTAATGCCCCCAGAAGGCCCAGTTCGTTGGCGCATGCCAAGCCCGTCGGCTGATCTGGCCAGGCCAGCATGCGATCGAACCAGGCTGCGCTCGATTCCATGGTGAACATTCCATGACCGATCAGCGACTGGTCGATCGGAATACCAGCCTCGGCCATTGCGCGTGCGTACCCGGAAAGACGCATGGCACTCGCCTGGTCCCCCGGAACGAGAAGTTGCAGCGCAATGCGTCGGCAGCCCTTGTCCATGAGCCGCCGGGTCGCCTCGTAGGCAATCTGTTCATTGTCGATGTCGACATAAGGATATGCTGTGTCCAGGTCAGTTCTTCCAAACGCGACGAATGGCATGCCTCTATCCAGCAATAGCTTAACGCGCGGATCGCCCGAGACCATGCGCGTGATAATCAGTCCGTCTGTGCTACCCGCCTGAAGCTGTCGCTGCACACTCTCGACGGGATCGTCATCGGGCGTGGTGGAATAGATGGACAGACTATAACCCGCTTGCCGCGCCGCCAGCGTCATGCCTTCGATCAAGGGAAGCTTCAACAGATCGGACAGATGGTCTTGTGTCTCCATCGGGTATACGGCCGTCATCGTCAGCGTGCGGCCGGTTTTGAGCGCGCGGCCATGATGATTTGGCACATAGTTGACCCGCTTCGCCGCCTCTTTGACGCGAGCGATGGTGGCGGGATGAACTTCCGGCCCATCCTTTAGAGCGCGCGACACCGTGGTCACCGAAAGGGAAAGTTCCGCCGCGATCTGTTTTAGATTGGCCACCTCGCCCGACCTCATTTTGTGAAAGCGCCGGCTGATCTTGCTGACCGTCACAACGTTACCGGATTCCACCTCACGGTCAATCCAAGCTCTCGCTAAAGCAGCTTGACTCTGGCACGCTGCGATGCAATCGTAACGTTACGATTACAAAGAAGCGGCTATTTTAAGCGCATCTTGACAAATCCTAGGGAGGAGAACCTATGTCCTGGCTACGCATTTCCTTGACGGCATTGGCTATCTCGGCGGCCGTGCCGGTCTATGCCCAATCAGTCACCATCACGACCGCGGGTGGCGACTATGGCAACGCCATGAAGGAGGCCATGTGGGGCCCTGCTGCCAAAGAGCTTGGCTATGATGTCCGCGAGGAGACCCTAAGCGACGGCCTGGCCGCCCTGAAGATGCAGGTCACCTCGGGTGCGGTCACGACCGACGTCATTCACCTGGGTTCACCGGAAGGAGCGCAGGCCGCCGCACAATCGCTGCTGGAGCCGCTCGACTACAAGATCATCGACCCAAAGGCCGTGCCGGACGGCGCAAAGTCCGACTACTGCTATCCGTTCGACTCCTATGGCACCGTCTTGTCGTGGAACACCAAGACCTATGGCGAGAACCCGCCGAAGACATGGGCGGAGTTCTGGGACGTTGCCAAATTTCCCGGCCGTCGTGCGCTGCGTGCCAATGCCCAAGACTCGATTGAGATCGCGCTGCTCTCTGATGGCGTAGCACCGGCGGACGTCTATCCCGTTCTCAGCACGCCGGAGGGTCTGGATCGCGCCATCAAGCGGCTTGAAGCAATCAAACCAAATGTCGCGGTGTGGTGGACTTCGGGAGCGCAGTCGGCGCAGTTGCTGAAAGATGGTGAGGCGGATTTGGTCGTTACCTGGAACGGGCGGGCCCAAACCGTGAAAGCGGATGGAGGCGCGGCCGACTACACGTTCAAGGGTTCGGTCATTGGTACCGACTGTCTTGCGGTGCCGAAGGGGGCGCCGAACAAGGAAGCAGCTATGAAGCTCATCGCGGCGATGACACAGCCCGCGCGCGTGGCGAAGTTGACCGACTTCATAGCCTATGGCCCGGTCAATCCTGCTGGCTATGAGGGTGGCCTTATCCCCGAAGACCGTCTCAAGACCCTGGCGACCGCGCCCGAAAATGCTGGCACTTCGGTGTTTTCGAATTCAGATTGGTGGGTCAAGAACGGTGAGGCTGCCCAAAAAGCCTTCGATGAGATGATGGCCCGCTGAGTCTCAGCTCTAAGGCTTGAGCACATGATGAAGTCGCTCCCGATCACCATCGACAGCGTCAGCAAGTCTTACGGGACCTATGTCGCACTGGATGATGTTTCGCTCCACATTCAAGCTGGCGAATTCCTCACGCTGCTAGGGCCATCGGGATCGGGCAAGACCACGCTGCTCATGGCTTTGGCCGGTTTTGTCCGGCCGGATTCCGGCAAACTCTTGTTGGGCGATCGGGACATTACTCGCCTGGCCCCCAACAAGCGGGACATCGGCATAGTGTTCCAGAACTACGCCCTGTTCCCCCACATGAACGTCCTGTCGAACGTCGAATATCCGTTGGCGCTGCGAAAGATGCCGAAGGCGGAGGCCCGTCGGCGAGCGCTTGACACATTGGCCCGCGTGAAACTGGAAGGTCTGGCGGAGCGCAACATTGCCGCATTGTCCGGCGGTCAGCGCCAGCGGGTGGCGCTGGCGCGGGCAATCGTCTTCGAGCCTCGCGTGATGCTGATGGACGAGCCGCTGTCGGCCCTCGACAAGAATCTGCGCGAAACCATGCAGTACGAAATCCGGCGTCTGCATGACGATCTGGGGATCACCACGATCTATGTGACGCATGACCAGCGCGAAGCGCTGATCATTTCAGACCGGATTGCGGTGATGAATTCCGGCCGCATCCAGCAGATCGACACGCCGCAGCGGATTTATGATCGCCCATCGACCCGCTTCGTCGCGGAGTTCATGGGTGAGGCCAACATTGTGGCCCCAGGCCTGGTGCGCAGAATCGACGGCGCCGATGCCTCGGGAGCCACTTTGATGATCCGCGCGGAAAGCTTCCATCTTGATGCAAGGCACGCCGGGCGAGATGGGATGGCGCTCGACGGAACACTACGCGCCAAGGCGTTTCGCGGCGAGAACTGGCTTTTGACTCTGGTGCTGGATGGCGGGCAAGAGGTTCTTGTCTGCATTCCGGCGGCCCTGGCCAGCGGCTGCGGCGAGCTTGCCACGGGCGCGCGGGTGACCGCTTATGCGCCAGCAGCGAAAGTTCACCCGTTGCCGGAAGCGAAAACGTGACCGCGACCGCAACCGCGGATCCCGCACTCGCGGCAGACGCCCTGCGCGAGCGGCGGTTCTTCCTGTCGCTTTCGCTGCCAGCGTTGTTCATCGTTGGACTGGCGGCGGTATTGCCTATCCTGTGGATCATCCGGCAATCCTTCCTGACCACGGGAGGCGAATACACTTTTAGCAATTACGAGAAGGTGCTTTCGAGCGGGCTGACGTGGTCGGCACTCGTCACAACCCTTGAGCTATCCTTGGCCACGCTGGCGATCTGCATTCTTCTCGGCACCCCGCTGGCGCTCGCTCTGGCCAGCGCCAGACCAAGGGTCGCCAATTTGCTGATGGCCTTCGTGATGCTGCCATTATGGACCTCAATCCTGGTGCGAACCTATGGCTGGCTCGTGCTCTTGCGGCGCGATGGCTTGATCAACGCGGCTTTGACAGGTTCAGGTCTGACAGCGGAGCCATTGCCGCTGGTCTACAACTTCACGGGAACGCTCATCGGCATGGTTCACTACATGCTGCCGCTCTTTTTGCTGCCCGTTTATGCCGCGATGCGCGATATCGACGCAAACCTCATTCGCGCGTCGTCGAGCATGGGAGCCTCTCTCGGGCAAGTGATCCGCAGAGTCATTCTGCCTCTTTCGGCCGGCGGCATCTTCTCGGGTTCGACGATCGTCTTTATCTACACCATAGGATTTTTCATCACGCCGGCGGTGCTTGGCGGCGGCAAAGTTAATCCTCTCTCTACCCGGATCGAGCGTACATTGTCGACCTTTCAGGACTGGGGTTCGGCGAGCGTCCTGGGCATTCTGCTCCTCGTTGTCATGGCGATGATCGGGATGATGTTTCTGGCGGCACGGCGACTGTTGACGCGCAACGGTGCGGCCCATGCTTGAGGCCTATCCTGACAACAGGCTGTTCCGCATTTTCCTGTGGGGCTTTTCCGTACTCGTGATGGCGTTTTTGATGTTGCCAACGCTCGTGGTCGTGCCGCTGTCCTTTTCGGCGTCCAATCTTCTCGAGTTCCCGCCGCGCGCATACTCGTTGCGCTGGTACGAGACTTTCTTCGGGTCGGCGACATGGATGACCGCACTCAGGACGAGCCTGATCCTTGGGACATTGACGGCGGTGGTCGCCGTACCGCTGGGGCTGCTGGCCTGCATTTCGATAAATCGGCTTGGCGGAAAGGCCGCCATTCTCATTCAGGGCATCCTGCTCACCCCGTCCATTGTGCCGGGCATCCTTCTGGCGATCGGGCTCTTCTTTGTTCTGGCGGCGCAACGTCTGGTCGGGACGCTGTTCGGTGTCCTGGTCGGGCATGTGGTGCTGGCCATTCCGGTCGCATGCATTGTGTTGTTGCCCGCTCTGGCCCGCTTTGACTGGAACCAGGTGCAGGCGGCGCGCAGCCTCGGCGCGAACTGGGCGAGAGCCATTGGCGGAATTATTGTCCCGCAACTTCAGATCAGTCTGTTGTCGGCGACATTGATGGCCTTTCTGACTTCGCTAGACGAGTCCGTCATTTCCATCTTCGTCGCAAGCGGCCAAAACAGCACGCTGCCGAAGCTTATGTTCCTGTCGCTGCGCGATCAGATCGATCCGACCATCGCGGCGATCTCGACATTATGGACCGTCATCGTCGTGGCCGTCGTCCTGATTGTGAGCCTTCGCCAAAAATCCTGACCGAGACTGGAAACATGCCTACACATCATCACCCAGCCGCCGATCTGGCGTATCAATCAACGGACATACCTCAAGTAGGGTTGGCCATCATCACCGGCTCGGCAAACTGGGGGCTTGCCTTCCCGGAAGATATCGAATTCGAGGGTGCGCGCACCTTGCGGCGCGACATGAGTTTTGAAACGCCTTTCGGTCGCTCCGACCACTGGAAGCTTCTCGAGTTCGATGCGTCGATTACAGCCGAAGGTAAAACGAAACGTGCATTGTGCATGTATTCGCACGGCAATCCGCGCGACCATATCGACCATTCCTGCCATCGCCGTGCGTTCTGGGTCTTGATGAACGCGGGTGTACGGCAAGTCCTCGCCTGCTCGACCGTCGGCGCCGTCAACAAGGCGATCCAGCCCGGAGACATGGTGGTGAGCGCCGATATCATCGAACTATCGCAGACCCCGTTTTCACTGCTGCCCGGCCGCCAGAGCTTCGACTGCTCGGGCAAGCAGATCGTATGTCCAAGATGTGCGGCATTGCTGGCCGAGACCGCCCGGCGCCATTGGCCTGCCGAATGCCGGGTCCATGGCATCGAACAGCAGTTGGTCGCTGCCCACTGCTACGGGCCGCGGTTGACAACCCCCGCTGAAGCTCTGGCGTATCGAAACATGGGAGCGGACGTGATCAACCATTCAATTGCCCCTGAGGCTACCTTGTCGCGCGAGATCGGCGCGTGTTTCGTGCCTCTTGCGTTCGTAACGGCAGGCTTTAATGACTATATGGACCGCAACCGCCAGGAATTGCTACAAAAAGACGTATTGCCGAAGCTCTCGATGACCGCCTCGCGGGTTGCGCTGGAGACCGCGGCGCGACTTCCGGCCAATCCGGAATGCTCTTGCCAAGGGTTAAAGTCGCCCCAACCAGCAGAGCGTTCCAGCCGGTTCTGAGGCGCGGGCGGAACATAGTTCGATACTTGGTCTGGATATTTCGAAGGCAGTGTTTCAAGTCCACGGCGTGCGCGCGGCGGGCGAGGTTGTCGTTCGCAGGAAGCTGACCCGTGGGCGCGTGCTGGCGTTTTTCCAGAGTTTACCGGGATGCCTGGTCGGGATCGAAGCCTGCAGTTCCTCGCATTATTGGCGAGAGAACTTACTGCGCGTGGCCATGATGTGCCGCTACTGCCGGCACAGTATGTGAAGGCATATGTGAAGCGTCAGAAGAACGATGCCGCAGATGTAGAGGCGATCTGTGATGCGGTGACCCGACCGACCATGCGCTTCGTGCCGGTGAAATCGCCCGAGCAGCAGAGTGTGATGATGCTGTCGCGCGGTACCGAAGCTTCAAGAGAGGCGTGTTGTGACGCCTGCCGCTCACCTTGATACGAAACCTGACGCAGGAGATTGTCTTCCGTCCAGGTGAGATAGGCGACCTCGACCACCATTTCAGGCCTGACCCAATGGACGCGCGACAGCTCAAGCGGCGAGCCGAACCGGCTCTCACGTGGTGGTGGGGCGTCGAGGGGCATTCGATCTACTTAAAGTGGTCCAAGCTGGCCAGCCAATCGCTTGAGCTCTGCAACCGTGATGCCCGTGCCGGCGCGGCCCGCGTACATCAGACGACCATCATCGGTGTAATAGCCGAGAAGCAGCGAGCCGATATGCGGGCGGCTTCCCGTCGGATCGGTCCAGCCGACGACGATGAATTCCTCTCTGTTGAGACATGCCCGGCCTGCGCTTCAGCGATCACGTGATCGGCGACCGGCCTGCGTTCCGCAAGCACGCCTGCCGGCTCTTTGACTTGACCCATAGCCCGCGATTGCCGGATGCATAGGCGCTGTCGATCCGCTTTGAGATAGGCCTTCCAGCCGCCCCTTGCGGTCGATGAGCGGCAGCTTCGCAATGCTTTCCCCGTTCAGGAACAGAAGATCGAAAGCAAAGAAGGCAAGATCGCCCGTGCGGCCCTCGTCCATAGCGGCCTGCAGGCGGCTGAAGGAGGTGACACCGTCGGCCCGAACGGCGCACAGCTCCCGTCGACATACGCTCCTTTCACCGGGAGCGCGCGCAGGGCCGCTATCGTCGCTCGATAGCGATGCGACCAATCGAGGCCGGTGCGGGTAAGCAAGCGGATGTCGCTGCCGTCGATCCGCGCGTGCATGCGGTAGCCGTCGTACTTGATTTCGTGAAGCCAGTTCGGGCCGTCGGGCGCTTCGTCGACGAGGCGCGTGAGCTGGGGCTCGATCCATTTCGGCGCATGGGTTTTATTCGGCTTTGTGGGATTCACCGTCTTGCGCGCCAATGAGATAAAGCGTCGTCATGCGGGCGAGACTACCACATGATAACCGCTGCAGCTTTATCGGAAATCCCGCGTCTTCACCTTGATCCGTTCGATGTGCTCGTATGGATCGACGATATCGCGCGTTTTCGGCATGCCGCGCGGATCGATGCCCGATCCGCCATGATGGGCCTCGTCACCGCGGCCGTGTGGCAATGGAAATGGCGTGTCGCGGTTTCCGACGCTGGCGAGTTCGGCCGAAAGATCGGTCAACTCGTGGGCGACGAGATGCACCACCTCCCCTTCCCGCTGGATGCGGCCGCGCACGCCGAGCATGGCCGACGAAAGAAGCACGCGCCGGAATTTCTCGAACACCTTGACCCAGACAACGACGTTGGCGGCGCCGGTCTCATCTTCCATGGTGAGGAACATGACGCCTTTGGCCGAGCCTGGCCTTTGCCGCACCAGCACCAGGCCGGCGGCCTCGAGCCATCGTTTGTCCCGCGCCTGCATGGCTTCCTGGCAAGTCACGATGCGACGCCGGCGTAGATCGGCGCGTAGAAATGACACCGGATGGCTGCGCAAGGTCAGCCCGACATGGCCATAATCCTCGACAACCTCGCGCCCGGCCGTCATCGGCCTGAGTGCAATGGGAGGCTCCTGGATCTCCGGCACGGTTTTCTGTTCGCGGGACGTGGCGGCCGCAAACAGCGGCAAAGGTTCATCGCGCAACGCTTTAATCGCCCAGAGCGCATCGCGGCGGGCAAGATTCATATCCGGCAGAAAGGCGTCGGCCTCGGCGAGCTGCACAAGCGACGCCGCCGGCACGCCGGCGCGGCGCCAGAGATCGTCTACCGAGACGAAGAGCTCATCGGCCCGCGCCGCAATGATCGCCGCCCCGTCATCATTGGCGAGACCCTTCACCATGCGCAGGCCGAGCCGGACAGCGAAGCGGTCATCGGCATCGGTCGGCTCCAGCGTGCAATCCCAGCGGCTGGCATTGACGCAGACCGGACGCACCTCGGCGCCATGATCGCGAGCGTCGCGTACGATCTGGGCCGGCAGATAAAACCCCATTGGCTGCGAATTCAGCAACGCGGCACAGAAGACATCCGGATGCCAGCACTTCATCCAGGATGAGGCGTAGGCGATCAAAGCGAAGGAGGCGGCGTGGCTTTCGGGGAAGCCGTAGCTGCCGAACCCTTCGAGTTGCGAGAAGGTCTTTTCGGCAAACTCCGGGGTGTAGCCGTTGGCGATCATGCCGTTGATCAGCTTGTCGCGGAATTTCGAGACGCCGCCAGTGTGCTTGAAGGTGGCCATGGCGCGCCGCAGCTGATCGGCCTCGCCGGCAGAAAAGCCGGCGCAGACCATCGAGACCTGCATCGCCTGCTCCTGAAACAGCGGCACGCCGAGCGTCTTGCCGAGCACGCGCTCGAGCTCCGGCGTCGGAAACGTCACCTCTTCCGTCCCGTCGCGCCGGCGAAGATAGGGATGGACCATGTCGCCCTGGATCGGACCAGGTCGAACGATCGCAACCTCGATGACAAGGTCTTAAAATGCCCTGGGCTTCATGCGCGGCAGCATCGACATCTGCGCGCGGGATTCGATCTGAAACACGCCAAGCGTGTCGGCCTTGCGAATCATCGCATAGGTGCGCGGATCCTCGGCCGGGATCGTCGCCAGATCGAGGGCGATGCATTTGTGCTCGGACAGGAGATCGAAGGAACGCTTCATCGCGGTCAGCATTCCGAGCGCCAGCACGTCGACCTTCATAAATTTCAGCGCGTCGATGTCGTCCTTGTCCCACTCCACGACCTGGCGATCCTTCATCGCCGCCGGCTCGATTGGCACGAGATCGTCGAGCCGGTCATGCGTCAGGACAAAGCCGCCCGGATGCTGCGAGAGGTGACGCGGCGTGCCGGCAAGTTGCGCGGCGAGTTCAAGGGTCAGCCGCAGTCGGCGATCGCCGAGATTGAGATTGAGCTCGCCGGCGCGCTGCTCGTCGACTGCTTCGCCATGGCCCCAGACCTGCGAGGACAGAAGTTTGGTCATGTCCTCGGGCAGGCCGAGCGCCTTGCCGACATCGCGGACAGCACCTTTGGTCCGATAGCGAATAACCGTGGAGCACAATGCTGCGTGATCGCGACCGTAGGTCTCGTAGACCCACTGCATGACGATCTCACGCCGTTCATGCTCGAAATCGACATCGATGTCGGGCGGCTCGCGCCGTTCCTGCGAAACGAACCTCTCGAACAGGAGGTTGTTGCGTTCGGGATCGGTGGAGGTGACGCCAAGCACATAGCAGACCGCTGAATTGGCGGCCGAGCCGCGGCCTTGGCAGAGGATGTCCTGGCTGCGAGCGAAGCGGACGATCGAGTTGACGGTCAGGAAGTACGGCGCATATCTGAGCGTCTCGATCAGCCGCAGCTCGTGCTTCAGAATCTTGATCACCTTGTCGGGCAAGCCCTCGGGGTAACGGCGGGCCGCACCTTCCCAGGTCAGTTTTTCCAGCGCCTGCTGCGCCGTGAGGCCCGGCATCGTTTTTTCCTCGGGGTATTGATAGGCGAGCTCGTCGAGCGAGAACCGGCAGCGGCCGGCGATTTCGACGGTGCGCGCCAGGGCCTCAGGATAACGGCTGAACAGCCGCGCCATTTCATCGCCCGGTTTGAGATAGCGGTCGGCATGACGTTCACGCCGGAAGCCGGCGTCATCGATGGTGACGTTGTGGCGAATGCAGGTGACGACATCCTGCATCACGCGGCGGGCCGGCTCGTGGAAGAGCACATCGTTGGTGACCACGGTGGGCACGCGCATCGCGACCGCCAGGTTTGCCAGCTCGTAAAGTCGCACCTGGTCGTTCGGGCGTCTGCGCAAGGTGAGCGCCAGATAGGCGCGATCACCGAAGATCTTGCGCAACCGCCGCAGCCGAACGGCGCAAAGAACATCCGCTTCGTCCGGCACCAGGACCGCGATCAGTCCTTCGCCATAGGCGACGACATCATGCCATTCCAGATGACACTTCGCCTTGCCGGCCCTGCCCTTGCCGAGCGACAGCAGGCGGCAGAGCCGCGAATAGGCCGGTCGATCGGTTGGATAGGCCAGGATCGACATGCCGTCGGCGAGATCGAGACGGCAGCCGACGATCAGCCGGACGCCTGTCGTCTTTGCCGCTTCATGCGCGCGCACGATGCCGGCAAGCGAATTGCGATCGACGACAGCGAGCGCTTCGATGCCGAGCAGTGCCGCCTGCGCAAACAGCTCCTCGCAGGATGATGCTCCACGCAGGAACGAGAAATGCGAGGTCACCTGCAACTCGGCATATCGGGTGGCGCCTCTCATCCGAAGATCCCGTGCATGAACCATTTGTGCGATCCGGTCGCGGCATCCTCCCCGTCGCCGGCACGGAAGACCCAGTAGCGTTCGCCGTTCTCGTCCTCGACCTGGAAATAATCCCGCACCGCCGCGAGCTCGGCGTCGCGCTTCCACCATTCCCCGAAGATGCGCTCCGGGCCGTCTGCCCGTTTCACGCGTCGGCGGACGCCGCGCCAGGTAAAGGTCACGGGCGGATGGTCGGGAAGAAGTGCTACCGTCTCGATCGGCTCGGGCCGCGGCAGCAGCCGCGACGGTCGCGGCCAATGGCCCGGCCAGCCCTCGCCGGTATCAGGCGCCATCGGGGCAATGCGTTGAACCGACCGTTCGGGAACGTCGCTCTGCACCGGGGCGAAGGGTAGAGCCGGTCCTCGCCGACACGGTTGGCGAGGATGTCGATCACATCCGAGACGTCCGGCTCCGGCGCCTCGGCAAGTGAAGAGATCGTCTGTTTCGCCCGCAGCGGCTCGGCGGCCGTCGCGGCAAGCCGCATCAGCTCAATGCCAAATCCGGGATCGATGGTGTCGATCTTGTCGGTGAGCAGCCGGGTCAGGCGCTTCACATCGCGAACCGGCGTTGCCGTGCCGACACGGATCGCCTCGATGCGATTGTCGACGCGGAAGAACAGAAGATCGAGCCGGCGTGCGCCAAGTCCTCGCGTCTCGAGTGAGGCGCACAGTTCAGCGACCAGCTTGCCGGTATAGCGCGCGATTGTTTCTGCCGCGCCGATCGGCTCGGCAAAATTGCGGCGCACTTCGACGATTTCCTGCGGTCGGATCGGCTCTATCGGTTCACTCACCCGCCCGAACGCCTGGTCGAGGCGGCGGCCGGGTTCCGGTCCAAAACGCAAGGTGAGCGACGCGCGTGGCGTAGCGGCGAGGTCCGCAATTATCTCGAAGCCAAGCCGTCGCAGGCCGTCGATCGTCACGGCGGGAAGACGGAGGGCAGCGATCGGCAAAGGCAGGATCGCTTGGGCAATCTTGCCGGATGGAACCACAGGCGTTTGCCGTGTACTGAAGCGGGCCATCGCGTGGGCTGCGCCCCAAGTGTCGGCGACCGCGGCGCGTGCGATGAGGCCCGACGCGGCAAGGCGATCCACCATATCGGTAAGCATCGCCGCCTCGCCGCCATGCAGATGGTCGGCGCCGGTCGTGTCGATGACGATGCCGTCCGGTGGATCCGAGGCGACGACAGGTGCATAGCGGCGCAGCGCCCACAACGCCAACCGCTCGAGCGCGATTTCGTCGGCGTCGGGCTCAGCGTCGTGAACAATCAGGCCCGGAACAAGGGCCTGCGCCTTGTTCGCCGGCATGCCGATGCGCAGGCCTGCTGCGTGTGCTGGCGCGTCGGCGGCAAGCACAACACGGCGGCGTCCGTCGCGTCCGATCAAAACGAGCGGCGTCTCAGGCGGAGGCGCGGCGTCGCCCGATTTCCTTCTGAAGCGGTCTGTTGGCCACATCGGAAGGAAGAGCGATACGACCCTTGGCATCGCAAGCCTCCACTTTGAAATCTGCACTGTCTCCTGCACGGCATCGGATCAGTTCAACGTGCCAGCGCGCCCGTCCAATCCCCGGCACCGGCAATGGTGTCGACGGCAGGACCGACACCCGCCAGCGTGTCTCGGCGGCGGTTGGCTGGCCAAAATCCGTTGCCTCCGTCTGCCGACGCCAGCGGCGAATGGCGATGCCGATGGCGCCGGAGCTTTCGGCAGCAAGCTGAAGCCGCCGTGAGGCCGTCATCGAAAGCCTTGCAATCTCAGCAACGACAGCGCCAAAACCGCCGCGAAGACCCTCTTCGAAACAGGCGAGAACGGATTTTTCGTCGCCGGCTTCGACATAGATTACCCGTCCAGGAGGAAGACCGGCCTGTTCGATCGCAGGCGCGAAAAGATCGGGCCGGGTAACGCACCACAGCACCTTTCCGACAGTGCGCGCGGCAATACCGGCAGCGAAGAGTGCCGCGGCTGCCCCATCGACGGAGCCATTTCCACCACCCGCGACCTCGTGCAGACCGCCAAAAGCCAATCCCCCTCCCGGCAGAACCCTGTCAATCGCGGCCACTCCGAACGGCAAAACAGTGCGAGCGCACGCGTTTCCGCCTTCGAGGCGCGCTATGCGGTCTCGAAGCTCGGAAATGGCAGCAGGGGGCGCCGATACACTCATCTGACCCTTGAAACGCGGAAAGCCCGTGATATGTTCTACATTTGTTCTCGTCTTGACTCAAAGTCAACCGGGATGATGTCGTGCCCCTGCGGAAGGAGGCATTCGATGCTCGGGCCATATCCTTCGATGCGAAAATGCGAGTTCCATTTTTGGACTTTGGGCGACACGAGTGTCCGAAATTTGTAGCATATTTCGGACATGCCCATAGTTGAGGCCGATGCCGATCTTCGCTCGCGCCTGCTTGCCCGCATCGAGTCCAAACCCGACGAGGTCTGGACCCCCGGCGACTTCGCCGATCTCGGCGCGCGCGCCGCCGTGGACAAAACCCTGCAGCGCCTGGCAGCCGCCGGGGAGCTGCGCCGGATCGACCGAGGCCTCTATGACCGGCCGCGCACGAACAACCTGACTGGCCGCGCCACCGTGCCGGACTATCGCGCTGTGATCCGCGCCGTCACGCGCCGCGATCGGGCGCGCGCCGTCATCGATGGTATGACGGCCGCCAACGACCTCGGCCTGACGACCGCCGTCCCCGCCCGACTAGAAGTGCTGGTCGATGCGCGGTTGAAGCCAATCAAGCTCGGCACGCAGGAAATCCACTTCAAATACGCTGCCCCTTGCCGCCTCTATTGGGCGGATCGGCCGGGGATGCGGGTCGTCCAGGCTTTGCGTCCTGACCCAAAAGGGCGAGCAGAAGCGTATCCAGGCAACGTTGCGCCGCCTGTTTGCCGACCCCAAGCACGGCGAGGCCATTCGCGAGGATCTGCGCGCCGGTCTCTCCGCCGTGCCGATCTGGATGCAGGAGTTCCTCCGCGAAATCCTGAGGGCGGACCCGCACGAAGGCGAAGCCATGAGTACCGATGCTTACCGCCAGATCATCGCGACATCCCCACGTGACCGGCTCGACCTGTTCCTCGCCACGGCCAATCGGATCGGAGCTCCGGTGGGCAATGTCGAAAAGGATTTCTGGGTCTGCTGGACCCTCAATTCGCTCTACCACGAACGGCCTGCGGAGGAGCCACGGCTGCTTTTCGACGGCGGGACGTCGCTGTCCAAAGGCTATGGCCTCATTCAGCGTTTTTCCGAGGACATGGACGTTACCGTGTTCCGCGACGATCTCGACGAGGCTGCCTCCGTCGAAGAGCTTGAGAGACTGCCGAACAAGAAGCGCCACGCCAAGCTAGACGCCATCCGGGACGCGCGGCCTGATTGCTGCAGATCCATCGGCCCATGTAGCCCGGACACAAAATAGGCGGGAGTAACCAGCTTTCCACAGGCGAAGCTGGGTTGAACGGTATCAAGGCTTGCCGATCAGACACTCTCAAGTTTTGGTGAGAGAATAAAATCGAAAACGGGCTGGGGCTGGTCAGGCTTTGGCTCTGGCAAAACACCCCGGGAAGTTACGGCTGCTTCGGCATATTCTGCAAGCGCGGCAGGTGTCATCCCGAGTGCGGTCTCAAAGAGCCGGCTCGGCATCGTCACCACCCGACGAAAAAGCGCGGCAGCTTTTGTCGCATGGCGCACGGCAGCGACCCGCTTTCCCTCTCGGATTTTCACCCCGGCTGCGGCCAACAGGATCAGTCCTTTGAAGAACAGGCGGTGCTGCGTGCTTCGTTTCGCAGCGTGCCAAAGAGGCTCCCAAGCCTCATGGGCTTCCCAGTAATAGCCGTGGTTGAAAAGGTCGATTCCCCATCGAAAGACGTCCGAGCCCAGTGCTTCCGCAAGGGCGATGGTCACGGGCTCGTTTCGGTAGCTATGGCCCAAGGGGTCACGTACCGGATGTGGATGTTTGCCAGGCAGGTACGCATAGGTCGGAAAACTCTTTTCGGGCAGCAGGCGAGGACGAGACATAGGCCCAGCAAGCATGAAAGCGCGTTCATGGCAATTCATGTTACATGGAGCTGACGGCATAGGCTTCGTAGGTCAGAGCTGAGGCCGTGGATGGGGTTGAGTTCCGGTTTCTGGAGATTTTCCTCCCAATTCCAGACTGCCAATTATGCGACTTTCGAAGCACAAATCATGAACATCTGTTGGGCCTGAACTTGCTAACTCAACGTCGGCTTTGCGCAGCATGTCAGTCGCTGGGCAGACCCTACCTGCATCTCAAAAGCAGCCACTCGAGTGAACACCCGAGCCGGCGCGACCAAGTTTGCCCATCCACTCGAGGTTCACCAACATGTGGGACGTCACCGAGCGCACAGCGCGGCGGAAGATCAAAAAAAGGGGCACTCGGCGCCGTCCTCGCACCAACGCTTGCTTCATAGTATCGCCGTTGCGGGACTCTTTAGCTAAATATCCTCAAGGTCCGTCCTCTAGCGCCTTGACCGCCAAGCGGGCCAATTCGCGCTCGTGCGCCCTATACTCTTCTTTTGTGTACTGATAGCCCCAATCCACACTGGGCCAATCTGGCTTGATTTTGCTTGCCAAACGGCCTTGCGCCCGCGCGTCTTCGAGACGCCCGAGCTTCGCCAGGCATCCAGCGGCATAGACGTGGATATAGTAATAGGGGCTGCTGATACTGGCGAAAGACCTTATCGCCTCCTCGTACTGTCGCGTCATCATGAACGCCATGCCCATGGTCTCGCTGAGAGAGGCCGGAAGGAACAGCGGGCTGGCTCGGACAGTTTTGACTGACCTCTCGATGGCTTCGCTCGCGTGACCTGTGCAAAGGAGATAGTACGCCATCATGTCATTGAGATCGGCGTTATCGGGTGTCAGCCGGAGGGCACGCTGAAAGGTCTCCGACGCCGCGTCAAAGTTCTTGTCGAGCATGAGGCACATCCCGCGAATAGCCAAGCACCTGCTGTCCTCGCCGTCGAGCCGCACGGCGAGTTCTGTTTCTGTGTTTGCTTTTTCCAACGCATGTGGGGCAAGCGTTTGCCAATAGACGCGAACGTGCATATGGCCCACCGCCGCATGAGCGCGGGCAAAGTTTGGATCAAGCTTCACCGCACTTTCGAATTCCGCCATGGCTTGCGGAATGTCATCGTTGCGCCAGCGATTGACAATCTCCATACCGCGCAAGTAATGGTCATAAGCGCCCAAGCTCTCGGTCGGTTTGCGCCGCGAGGCCTTCACAACGTCGGATTCAACGTATCCTGGAACGGCGGCGACGATGCTTCGAGTCACTTCGTCCTGAACTGCGAAGATGTCTTCCAGGTCACGATCATAGCGCTCCGCCCAGACGTGACTACCGGTCGCTGCCTCAATCAACTGGGCAGTTATGCGCACGCGCCTGCCGGCCCTGCGAACGCTGCCCTCCACCAAGTAGCGTACGCAAAGCTTTCGCCCCGCTTCCGCGATGTCGACGGCGGTTCCCTTGAACGTGAAGGACGAGTTTCGTGCAATCACGAACAGTCCACGATTGCGCGCCAGTTCAGTGATAATGTCCTCTGTGATGCCGTCGGCGAAGTACTCCTGCTCGTGATCGCCACTCATGTTAGTGAACGGGAGAATGCCAATCGACGGTCTGCTATCGACCGGTTCCTGCGACACGCCCTGCGGTGTTGGGGTGATACCCGTCATGATGCGGAAGGCTCTCACCGGCCGAGTAATATTCTTGAGCGTCACCTCGCCCAAGTCCATGGCCGAGACGTCGACTTTGCCCCGAATTTCGTCATTTACCTTGCCGGAAATGCAGATGCCGCCCGGTTCCGAGAGACCTTCAAGGCGAGCAGCGATGTTCACCCCATCGCCAAAAATATCCGACCCCTCGCCAACGACCTCTCCAAGATTTAGCCCGATCCGCAATATGACCCGTTTGCGATCAGCCAGATGTTCATTGGACTCGGCCATCCGGTTCTGCACGTCGAGAGCGCACCTTAAGGCATTAACTGCGCTAGCGAATTCGACAAGCACACCATCACCGATGAACTTCACGATTCGTCCGTCATTCTCGCGGACGAGGGGCTCGATGATTTCCTTCCTACGTTCTCTGAGCGCCGAGAGAGTCCCTGTTTCGTCGGCCTCCATGAGGCGAGAGTAGCCGACGACGTCGGCAACAAGAATCGCTGCAAGGCGGCGATGCGCAGATGCTTGATTCACCTTCTACCTACTGATCAGGTTCGCTAGCTTTTACGCTATTGGCAAATCCTGCCAGAGCATAGCAGTGCCTGCGGCTTAGGCAAATGGGAGGTCAGTTAACTCTCGGGGCCGACCTCCGAACATAGATCGTCGGATCTGGCGACGTGACCGCAAAAGTTCCCTCCTGCTCGCGGTCTTCCTGCTATCCTAGTCGCAAAGGAGGCCGCGCGATGAGCGAAAATCGCAAGCCGCGGAATGGGTCAGGCTGCATGGAGAAGCACGACATGAGTGAGACCCGCAAAATAGCAGCGATCCTAGTCTCTGATGTGGTGGGCTACAGCCGGCTAGCCGGCGCGGATGAAGATCGTATCTTGGCACGGCTGCGGGCGCTGCGCAGCGATCTTATCGATCCCACCATCGCCGTTCATCGTGGTCGCGTCGTCAAGCGCACAGGCGACGGGAGCCTCGTCGAGTTCAGCAGCGTTGTGGAAGCAGTGCGCTGCGCGATCGAAGTGCAGAACGCCATGCTTGAGCGCAATGCCGGGGTGCCGGATGATCGCCGCATCGAGTTCCGCATCGGCATTCACTTGGGCGACGTCGTGCAGGAGCGCGATGGCGACTTGATGGGCGATGGCGTCAACATCGCCGCACGCCTCGAAGGCATCTGCGAACCCGGCAATATTTGTCTTTCCGAACAAGCCTATTGGCAGGTCAAGGCAAGGCTCGATATCGCCATCAACGATCGCGGTGCCTTGCAACTCAAGAACATCGCCGATCCGATCCGAGTTTATTCGCTGCAAGTCGGAGTCCCCGCTCAGGCGAAGGCCGCCGCACCCACAGAGCACGCTGTGCCGGAGATGTCTCCGCAGCCGCTCCCGCTGCCCGACAAGCCGTCGATTGCCGTGCTGCCCTTTGTCAACATGAGTGGCGACCAAGAGCAGGAGTTCTTCACTGACGGGCTGACGGAGGATATCATCACCGATCTCTCGAATGTGCCGGGCTTCTTCGTAATCGCTCGCAACTCCACCTTCGCCTATAAGGGCAAGCCCAGTGATGTCCGTCAGATCGCTCGCGATCTGGGGGTCAAGTACATTCTTGAAGGCAGTGCACGTCGGTCCGACAAACGTTTGCGTGTCAATGTGCAGTTGATCAATGGGCTGGAAGGGGGCAACCATGTCTGGGCCGAGCGCTTCGACCGCGATGTCGCCGATATCTTCGGCGTTCAGGACGAGGTCACACGACGCATTGTCGAAGCGATTTCTGGCAAGCTGGGTGAAAAGAAGATGGTTGTCCGCTCCCGACCGTCGAATCTTGAAGCCTACGATCTTTGTGTCAAGTCGCGAGGCAAATGCAACATTTCCAGAGCAGACAACAGTGAGGCGTGTTCGGATTTGGAACGTGCTGTTCAGCTCGATCCATACTATGGCGAAGCGCACAGCAACCTTGCCATCTCGCTGCTATTTGGCTGGATCGTCTGGGGAGAGCCACAGGAACCCGGTCGCGCAAAAGCTCTGGTGCACGCGCAACGAGCCGTGGAAATCGATCCCGGCGATTCCCACGCTCGCAGGATCCTAGGCTGCGTTCAGCTTTATGAGCGCAATTGGGATGATGCAAAATTGCAATTCGATGCAGCCATTCGGTTAAATCCCAACAATGCAGATGCGGTTGCATGGATTGGTGAGCTTCAGATATTCTTAGGTGAGCCGCAGGCGGCGCTACTATCCTGTGGCGCGGCGCTCCGTCTAAATCCCCGTCCACCAGGTTGGTATTTCCGGGTCATGGGAATGGCGCAGGTTTACTCCGGTCACTATGAAGAAGCTGTCGTGTCCTTGAGCCGGGAGGAAACGTACGGGACAGGTTCGAGGGAGCACCTGGTTCCCGCGCTTGCCCTTGCCGGTCGCCTACCTGAGGCACAGGAGGAAGCCCGTCTATTTCTCGCGGGCAATCCGAATTGGAATTTAGCCGATTTGGCGGCGAACTCACCGTTCAAGAGCATGAGCACTGCGCAGCCGTTTTTTGACGGCTGGCGCCTCGCGGGACTGCGGGATTAGGTCCATTTCGGCCGTGGTGATATACCCCCCGAAAAGCCGCCGTTCCGCTACCGCCCAAGAGCTCAGTCTGCAGGCGCGGTCACCGGCTCCTGACTCACAGCAGATGTTCTCTGGTTGCGCATCGACGCGAGTGCTACGTTCCCAGCAAACCAACGTGGCGTCTCAGGGTCCAGGAGGCATTGTGGCGCGCCCGGAACGAAAGCTTGTGGCGGTTTTGTCAGCGGACGTAGCTGGCTACTCGCGTTTGATGCGGGCCGATGAGGCCGGGACTCTCTTCCATCTCAAGGCACTGCGCGCCGAAGTGATCGATCCAAAGGTCGCGCAATTCAAGGGTCGGCTGGTCGGCACTGCGGGCGACAGTCTGCTGATCGAGTTTCCCAGCGCCGTCGATGCGTTGCAGTTCGCGGTCGAGACGCAAGAACGCATTACGGGACGCAATACGGATCTTCCCGAAGACCGGCGCATGGCCTTTAGAATGGGTGTCAACGCCGGAGAGGTTATCGTCGATGAGACGACGATCTACGGTGACTGTGTTAACGTCGCCGCCAGGCTGGAGAAGGTCAGTGAACCCGGAGGTGTCGTCATTGGACACAGCGTCTATGACCAAGTGAAGGGAAAGGTTCCCTATACGCTCGTCGACCTGGGCGAGCATACGATGAAGAACATTGCTGGGCCCGTACGTGTCTACCGCGTTGGAGCAGAAGAGTCGGTTGGTCCAGAACCTTTGGCGTCAGTCGGTTCAGCGGAGGATTTGCCACTCCCATACAAACCATCGGTAGCGGTACTCCCTTTCACAAACATGTCGGCGGACCCCGAGCAGGAATATTTCTCGGATGGAATGGCCGAGGACTTAATCACAGAACTAAGTCGCAGTCAGAGTCTGTTCGTGATCGCGCGCAATTCCTCGTTCGCTCTCAAGGGTCAATCCGTGAACATCACCGAGATCGGAAGGAAGCTCGGGGTACGGTACGTTGTCGAAGGAAGCGTTCGAAAGGCCGCTGCACGCGTCAGGATCACTGCGCAGTTGATAGAAGCGGCCACCGGCAATCACGTCTGGGCCGAGCGCTACGACCGAGACATCGAGGACCTTTTCGCCGTTCAAGACGAGGTGACAGAGAGGATCGCGTGGGCACTGGTCGGTAAGGTAGGCGCTGCTGAGATTGTTCGGACCAGGCAAACGCACACGAGCCTCACTGCATATGACGCGTTCTTGCGCGGCATCGATGCTACCAGCCGGATCACCGAAAAAGATACCGTCGCTGGTGTCGAGTTCTTGAAGCTGGCTCTTGGCTGGGAGCCTGATTCAGCGCGGGCGCACGCATGGCTCGCGGACGCGTACGCGGCCCTCTCCGCTTTCAGAGCTGATGAAGAGATGAAGGCGCTGGCCATGCAGTCGGCCTTGCGAGCTATCGAACTCGGAGACGCCAGCGGACTGGCAGAGGCGGTCGTCGCCGCTCTGCATGGATGGACAGGGGACTTCGACGCTGCCGCGACTCATGCGCAACGCGCGCTCGCGATGGGCCCGACAAACCCGGTCGTCCTCGTCTGGGTCGGGTACATCTGTCTTTGGAGCGGTCAACTCACGAAGGCCCGAGAGATGGGCGAGCGGCTCCGACGTCTGAGTCCGCTCGAACAGCGCGACGTGCACGAGCTACTCGCGTTCACTTACTATCTGCTCGGTGAATATGAGGCTTCGCTGGATTCGTTCCGCCGTTGGGACAACAACCATTATGATCGCGGGTTCGCCAATCTGGCTGCGTGTTTGGGACAGCTCGGACGCGCCAGAGAGGCAAGATCGGCTTGGGGCAAGTGCCTCGATCGCAAGCCTGGTTTCACTCTGGCTGACTACAAGCGCGGCTCTCCATATCGCCGTCAGGAGGACGCGGAGCACTGGCTAGATGGTCTGAGGAAAGCAGGCATTGCGGATTGAAGGATGATGGGGCATCAGGCGAATCGACTCCTCCTCGGGATGCAAATACAATTTGCCGCAGTGAGAGCACCCCTGCGATGTCCGAAGAGCGCGTTCAACGCCGCCTTGCTGCCATTCTGGCCATCGACGTGGTTGGCTATAGTCGCCTTACGGAGCGCGACGAGGTAGGCACCTTGACTACGCTCAAATCTCGGCGTCGAGAGATCCTTCAGCCAATGATCTCCAAACATCACGGTCGCATCATCAAACTGATCGGGGATGGCGCGCTGATAGCGTTCGGAAGCGCAGTCAACGCCGTAGACTGCGCGGTCGAATTGCAGAAGGCTATGGATATCGCGAATGCAGATGTGGCTGGGGACCGCCGCATTGTATTGCGAGCTGGAATTAATGTCGGCGACGTGGTGGTCGAGGGCAACGATCTCTATGGCGACGGAGTCAACGTCGCGGCTCGGCTCGAGAGTCTGTCGGAGCCGGGGGGATTGTGCATCTCCGGAAGTGTCTTCGAGCAGATCAGCGGCAAGCTGCCACATCTATTCGTTTCGTTGGGGCCGCAGACTCTCAAAAACATCGATCGACCGGTCCAAACCTATCGGCTGGCGGGCAAGGATGGAGCCGCGGTGGTGGCCTCGGCCATTGAACTTTCTCTCCCCGTCAAGCCGTCAATAGTCGTCCTGCCCTTTGTGAATATGAGTGCTGACTCTGAACAGGAATATTTCGTTGATGGATTAACGGAAGATCTGATTACCGACCTCTCCAAAGTGCCCGAGCTCTTCGTCATCGCCCGGAACTCATGCTTTGCCTATAAGGGCAGATCGATAGACACCCGCCAGATCGCTCGCGAACTGGGGGTGAAATATGTCCTGGAGGGAAGCGCCCGACGGGTGGCGGACCGCGTGCGGATCAATGCCCAGCTTATCGATGCACCCGCCGGTGGGCATATCTGGGCGGATCGGTTCGACCGGGAGCTTGCCGATATCTTCGCGGCGCAAGACGAAGTCGTCGGAAAGATTGTGGAGGGGCTCGCCGGCAAGTTAGCCGCGGCAAACCTGAAGGACCGTTATCGCCCAACGAACGTCGGGGCTTATGATCTCTATCTAAGGGGGCGAGCTGAATGGGCACACTCCACGGAAGCGGGCGTTGCGGCCATTCCCTTGTTCGAGCGGGCCATCGCGCTCGATCCCAACTACGCGGATGCCTATCGCTGGTTGGCTATCAGTCAGTGCGAGGCCTGGGTCTTTAGGAACTATCCGATGAATCCCCTTCGTCAACAGTCTATGGCGTCGGCAAGAAAGGCGATTGAACTCGATCCTGAAAATTCCGGCACGCATTGGGTGCTCGCGTTCATACTCCTCCTCGAGCGCCAATGGGATGAGTCTGCCAAAGAGTACGAGATTTCGCTTCGACTCAATCCGAACGATGCCGATGCGTGGGCAAACTTCGGGGATCTGAAGACCTATGAAGGTCGCGGAGTAGAGGCCATCGCCTGCATTGAGAAGGCATTGCGCCTGAATCCGCGCCCGCCGAGCTGGTATTTCTGGTTACTCGGAGGTGCTCAATCCGCTGCCGGCAAGTATGAGGAAGCAGTGAAAACTCTGAGGAATGATGCAACATATCGAACCGAATCCAGGGTAAATCTGGCGTCGATCCTGGCGCGACTCGGCAGGTTAGAGGAAGCGCGTGAGGAGGCCACGCTATATCTGGCAACAAACCCTCACTTCAGGATTAGCCATTGGGTCGAATCCCAGCCCTATCGCGACCTTGCCCTGCGAGACATGTATGTCGGAGGCCTTCGTAAGGCTGGCTTTCCGGAATGACCATTTTTTTGCTCGACGGACCACCACGCCGGGCGGCCGAGGCGGTGAGGATTATCGATCGTTGAGCGGTTGAGCAGAAATTGCCTAGCGGTGCTCCGCGAAAGCGGCGTCAATACTGAGACTTACGTGTCGGCGACCACCGGCTAAGGCAGACCAGAAGAGGATATCTGGTGACGAGGCAACTCCCTCGGTGTCGATTTGGTCAAGGTGGTCCACTATCCGACGTTCCAAAGGCAGGATCCAGAAACGGCCGCCTGCGGCATAGAACGTCCATACGCGGGCTGGCAGCGTCTGGGACCGGCAAATGATCGCTGACCTTCGTCGGAGGAGAGCGCGGATGAAGCGCTGCTGACGACGCTTCAGCCTCAGGGGGGCCGTCGACAAAATTTGCGGCAGGAAGATGTCTGGACGACGCAGCCTGTGTTAGGAGCGTTTAAGGAAATGTCGACTTGCGTCACCTTGCATCCATCTATGCCACGGATGCAGTGTCGGAATTAACGCAGCGAAGTGAGCGGACGATTCGTTCAAGGTTGGCTTAGGCGGAAGAATGCTTCAGGGGTTCGGGACAGAAAGTGATCCGTTGGGACGGTATTATACTGATCCCCTAATCGGACAGGCTTTTGTCAGCCTAATCGATCGTCGTTACGCGACTTCAATTCTAGACCTCGGTTCGGGGGGTGGTTCGCTGACCGTCGCCGCTGCGCACCGATGGGCAAATGCTCGCATCCAGACGATCGACCTCGACCTCGACGCTGAGAAGTACATCCGACTGGGCATGGCTTCTGCCGGCCACCAAGCGCATGAGCACCTTGTCGCTGATGTGCTCGACGAGGACCTTCCTGAAAAGGTCGGACGATCCCGCTTCGATCTCGCGGTATGCTCCCTATACGCGGGTTCGATGGCGAGAGGGCTTTGCGCGCATCCTCGCGGATGCAGGAATGGACCATCTGCACGCGGTTCCGCCGGCGGCCCTTGGTTCAGATATCATGTTTGTCGCCCAGATACTTCGCCTGGCAGAACCCGGAGCCGAGATTGGAGTTATTGTCCCGGACGGATTGGTGTCTGCTCGACGATCACATGCCGTCCGGCAGGCCCTGCTCGATCGCCTGCGTGTCATGCGCGTCGTCCAACTGCCGCGTGGTTCCTTCCGAGGCACTGAGGCTCAGGCTCACGTCATCGTCTTCCGGAACGAGCGCGGGCGAGGTGACCCGGTCGAAATCAGCAATCTCGATGTCGACGGCATCTCTTCTCCGACCCTTGTACGGGCGGAGGATGCCGCATTCCGGATGGATTATAACTTCTACAAATCCGCCAAAACCGTCAGGCGAGGCTTTACGCTTCGCGCAATCCACGCAGAGATCACCAGAGGCTCCCTTTCGTCAGCTGCAGCCCGCACATGCAGCGAGCCGGTCTTCCACACGACCGGCTTCAACCAAACTTCGCCCTGCGCCTATCGTCTTTCTGACCAGCGCCTTGGCGCGGATCGCCCCGGCAAACGCATCGCCGAGCCAGGCGACATTCTGTTGGCCAGGGTTGATCGCGAACTGCAGCGCAAGGTCTGCATCGTCGCTCAAGGTCGAGCGCTCCTCACGGACTGCATATACCGCATTCGCGTACCGGCTACATGGCGCGACACTGTTGTTCGCGGACTTTTATCGGAGGCCGGTCAGGCAGCCCTTATACGGATTTCACGAGGCGTTGGCGCGCGCATGTTGAATCGAGAGGATCTCTTGGACCTGGAGATCGAAGCGCAATGAACGGAACACCGGACGTGGACGATCAGGAATTTGATGAGGCCTTGGACGATTCCTTCGAGGAGCGAGCCGACCACGTCGAGGAGAACGTCATCAAGTCAGGAACGGCAACGGGCGACCAATTCGACGAGATCGTAAGAGTGCTGTGTGCACGCGGCTTGGTGCTTCTCGTAGGCCCTCGCGGATGCGGAAAAACCCATCTCATGCGGTATGCTTGGCTTGAATGTGTCGAGCAAAAGGACCGGCCCTTCAGCGTCTATACGTCCTTGAACCGGTACCTGAGCCTCGAACCGCTTTCTCGAGCGCGGACGGATGCGAACGGACTATTCCACTCTTGGGTCCTCGCGCGAATCCTTGAGGGCGCACAGGAAACCTTCAGGCGCGTTGGCGGCCCCTCTGATTACGATATCGGCACCGAATTCGGCGTCGAAGCCGGGCGGCTTGCGAAGCTCGTCAAGGCTCTTGAGCGTAACTTCCAGCTTGATGCCGGCGACGAGATGGTACACCGCGAACTGTCCGTCGAAGCCGTCAAACGAGTCCTCGCGGACTTGGCCGCGCGAAGCGGTCGGATGCGTACCGTCCTCCTGTTGGACGATGCGGCGCTCACCCTGTCGCCGGCGTTCATGACGGAATTCCTGGATATTCTTCGGGTCATCAAGTCGCCGGAGATCGCTCCGAAATGCTCGATTTATCCTGGCACCACGGTGTTCGGAACCCGCTTCCACGCTGACCATGAGGGCAGAACCGTCTCCGCATGGGCTGCGGTCGACAATCCAGGCTATGGCGCGATGATGCAAACCATCGCGGAGCGTCGCTATCCGGAAGGGCTCAGCGGAATCACTCCCGAGGCGAGCACCCTCCTCCAATATGCCGCGTTCGGTATTCCCAGAGCAGTCTTACACTCCTTAGGTCTGTGCAGGCGGCCAAGCCTACGAAGTCGAGCATGGGGCCGACGGTCACCAAGGTGATCCGCGCGCATCGCGACAACAGAATTCGTGAGTTCCGGTCCCTCGGGGAGAAGGTCGTAGAACTGAAAACACTCATCCGCGTTGGTGAGAAGTTCTTCGACGGCGTCGTTGCGGCGATGACTGCTCGCAACGAAGAACTCAAGGGCAAGCGTGAGAAGGCCACCGTACTTGGCATCGAGGCCAAGGAATTCGACCCCCTGTCGAGCCGAATGGTGGACCTCCTAGCGGAGGCGGGCCTGCTTCACAGGGAGGAAGAGGTGTCTCATGGACGCGACCGGACGTATCGGCGCTTCACCCCGCACCTAGCCGCTCTTATTGCGGAGCGAGCATTCTCGCCCGGTGAACGGGGCACATCACTCGGCAACATCGTCGAGTTCATCGCCCGGCCGAACGAAAAGCATCCGGTCCGGAGGAACTTCACGACCCTGTTCACCGCCCAGGGCATCAACGAAACGCTGAAACTCGATCTCCCTCCTTGTCAAAATTGCCAAACCCCAAGGAATGCTGAGAAACAAAAATTCTGCCAGAACTGCGGGAGCAAGCTCGTCGACGAATTGATTTACAACCGCATCATGGCGATGAAAATCAACGGCGTTCCTGGGCTCACCGAATTCCTGATCGGGAAAATGGAAAGCGCCAACATCAAGACGGTTGGCGCGCTGCGCGCTCTCCAGGACCCGGGTACCGAGCTCCGAAAGATCCACGCGATCGCCCAGGCACGTTCTGATCGGATTCTCACCAAGGTTGAAGACTACGTCGACGAGATGATGTCATGACGGCAATTGCGATCCGTCCCCTCGTCGAGGTCCAGCCCCTTCCGTCCATCGATACAACGCAGCTCTTCAGACACACCGATGAAGTCTGGAGCCCCATCGACAAGTTCATTGCGAACACCAACGCCATCAATGTCATTTTGGCTGGCGCCACGGCAAACAGGGACCCGTCACCGGAGCTGTGTTCCATCGTCCTGTTGGGATACCTTTCGGCAGTCGAGACCTATTTCAGAACATTGCTCAGTCGGCTTGCTCACATCGACGAATTGACTATGGAGGCGCTTGGACAGAAACAGCTCCTGTTTTCGGTGGCAATGAAACGCCCACGTGAGTCCCTGGCGGAAGCCCTCTATGAGGACTCATTCGCATCTGTGAAGGAACTGAAGGCGCGCCTCGGCGAGATCGGGATGACCAAGCTTCCGCCGGAGATCGATGCCGCGCTTGGAATCTACGAGAGCATCTGCCACGTCCGCCACTGTTGTGTGCATCGCTTCGGATATCTCGGCAACAAGAATGCCAACGACCTTGGCATGTCCAAACACCATCATCTGATCGGCGGTCTCTTCTCCGCATCGACTGACGACCTCGCCAACATTGCCGATGCGCTCCAAGTATTTGTTAAGACATGCAACAATCACATCTTCAAATTTGTGACCGATCGAACCGTTGTTGCGCAAATCTGTCCTAAACACGATTTCGAATGGGCTTGGAGTTGGACGTGGAAATTTAAAACCGACAAAAAGCGGTTCAAGCCCTACTATGACCTATTCGCGCTTGTCGTCGGTCGCCCGTCGAGCGTGGTGATGAAAGACGCTTACATGCAATTCAAAGACTCCAACGCCGCTAAGGTGGCCGCACTGACTACTCGACGCGATGCGACTGGACGTGCTCCGCAGCGTGAGGCCGAAACCCAAGCTTAGGTCCCGGCGATATGGTCTCGATTTCGAGCTTTGCACGCCCGAAATCCGGCGGAGGTGGAACGCCGGGCATTCAGTCGAAATCACCCCTGGCCATGCCTTCCGCCGCGGCCAACACCGAGGCGTCATCGCCTTGCTGAAGGGCTCGAAGGCCCGTCCGGCCATCGAGCGCGCCATGGCGCGACACCAGAAACCGATAGACGGCCCAGGCACTGTTGCCCAACATGGCATGCAGCGCCGGCAATGCTTCGAAGGGACGACCGTCCTTGTCGAGTTGCCAGACAGGAAAGCGGAAGCCGCGCTTGGCGCCATCGATCCCGAGTACCTGCCCGCTCTGCCGCTTGGCATTGACCGTCACCCGCGACGTGCCGAGCAGCTTGGCAAAGGCATCCGCGCTCAGCATGTCCTCACCGGCGACAATTTCGGCGACACGCTTGCGGCCACGCGCGCGTGCTTCGGCAAGAGCCGCCTCGAGTTCGGTATCGGGCCTGCCTGTGTCCTCGACGGGAAAAGTATAGTCTGAAGCGATCGGTTGCTCCTCGACTGGCGTGATCGTCTGCGCACCAGCCGTTGGATCGACCTCTACCCGGAACGATACGCGATGGCCAATCTTGCGGCTGCGTGCGATCGCTTCCTGATAGCGTTCGAGCAGCACCTTCTCGAAGTCTGCCTGTGCCGGCAGTTTTGTGGTGAAGCTCAGGGCGGCGACTGCTGTGTGGGATGCGGTCCCACTATGATTGCTGCGCTTTGGAGCGGCCATGACGACGACCTCTTGGTGTCACCAATATGGTACAGAGCGCAAGTTCGTCAAGTTCGTCAAGTTCGATAATTTCGTAACGTTCGTAGCGAATGGCTGCGAACTAAACAATTCCCCACGCCCGAAACCTTCCCCTCCCCGTCATCTCGCGCAGGCCAAGCTCGCCGACCAGGTTGAGCGCCCCCTGTTTTGTCACTTTTAGCCGCTCCTGGATCATGCCAGTCGAGACGAGCGGCCGCGACAGCACCAGCTCGACCAGATCGGGCAGTTTCGAGCTGACGCGCCGTTGTTTGAGCCGCCGCTCCATCTGGCTTTTCGCCATCACCAGCCGATCGTGTTCCTTCAGGCCAGCCACTGCTGCGTCGTGAATGGCATCGAGCGAGGCGAGCAGCCGATCGGACCGATTGCGCGCCCGCCGCCGCTCGCGCGGAATGTTTTTCGCGCCGAGATGAATGCAAGCGAGATGGTGGGCGGCGAGTCCTTCCTGTCGCAGCAGTGCAGCCACCAGCAGCGGCCCAAGCCACGTGGCATGCTGCAGCACCTCGATGTCCGACCAGGCTTCGAGCAGGACCGCGGCGCGCAGGACGACTGGCTGCCCCCGCGTTTCCACGAGCACAGCGTGCCATTCGGCCAGCCGTTCTTCCTCATTCCAGTCGAGATCGTAAATCAGGTCCGGCCGGTCGTCCGGGCGCGCCGCTTTCGCCGGCACATCGGCGCCGCTGAGAATCTTCGACGAGCGCGCCAGGACGGCATCGATCTCGGCAAATTCTTCGGCCAGCAGATCGGCCTCAGCATCATCGCGATCGTCGGCTTCCACAGAGGCAGTTCCAGCGCCCTCCCCGTCTCGGCTTTTTTGGTCCGCCGCCGGCATGGCGCCGCCGCGACCGGTCAGCGCCAAAAAACCGTCGCGGCTGAGCGCCCAGTCCGGCTTTTGCGCAAAAATCCGCCGGCGGGTTCGCAGCACCGCGTGCGCCCGGGTGAGTTCGTGGGTCGGGGTGCGGATGTCCATGTGGGCGTCGTGCAGCACGAGGTCCTCGAGGTGGACGAGTTCGCCCTCGAGCCAGAGCGCGGAAGCCGCGTCGGCAAAATGCTGGCGCTCGACAAAGCCGTCGCGGACCGGCGAACGGGCGACCCGCTCGTCGAGGCGGACCAAAACCTCGGTCGCGCGGGCAACCGGCCCGATAAGGGTTTCCAGGGGCAGTTTGTCGAGCGTGTAAGCCATTGTTTTCATGATGGCCGATTCGCGTTGGTCAAGCTAGTGAGGGTATCACTGGACTTACGTCGTGTTTCTTCAGGGACAAATATCACTATCGATAATGACCTCTTATCGATAGTCATTGATTTGAGCGCTCAAATCAGCCAGAATCGCGCTGATGACGGCCGCCGGCGGCGTGCGGCCGGCGTTCTGGACGGCCTTTCCCGGCCGATAGAGAGGCACATCCGGCATGTCCGAGCAAAACCCCATCCGCCTGCCCGACCCCGCTTCCGTCGAAACCGTGCTCGCAGCTCTGCAGCCGCAGTCGGCCGACGCCGAACTCGCCCCTGCCCTGAGCAAGGCCTTTCCGGGCTTCGCCTTTACCGTTGCGAGGGTCGACGATCCCTACTGGTGCAACCCTCATGCTGTCGTCGCTGCCGACGGCACGCGCCTCGGCGACCATCGCGCCTGGGTCGAGCGCGCACTGGCCGAAGTCGGCGGCGACCTCACCGCCTTCTGGAATCGGCATCGCCAGAGCGGCGAAAAATTCACCGAATGGCGCGGCACCAGCGACTTCGCCTTCGCGCCGACTGGCCCGGGCGTGGCAGACTTCGTCCAGCTCTCGCTCGGCCGCGAGATCGAGGTTCTGGCCGGCGCAGTGGTCGATCGCGACTATCGCCCCACCAGCGCCGACCACCTGTTCGAGCCGACCTGGGTTTCGCGCGAGTCCGCGGTTGCGGCGCGGCAGCTCGCCGGACCGGTTTACCGGCTGCGCGGCCGCACCGGCGGTGGCATCGTCCATATGCGCAGTTTTTTGGCGCGCCGCGCCCGCATCGAACGCGAGCAACGCGAAGCACAGCGCCCGGAGCTTGAGGCCCGCACCATCCGCGAGGTCGGTCCGGACGGCGCGCGAAACACGCCGTTCCTGGACGCCAACCCGGACTGGTTCGATTTCGTGCCGCGCGAGAACCGCTTTTTTGCCGACTGGGAGCGATCGAGCGCTTACGGCCACCGCATCTTTGACCATTGGGCCTTCGACATCCACGACCTCGAGGGGCGCGGCCAAAAACGCGAGATCGGTTTTATCCCGCGGCCACTGAAAATGCCCACCGAGAGGCTGCTCGCCGGCGAGAGCGTGTCCGTGCATCGGCTGATGGAGCGCATCGAGGCGATCGACGCCGAAATGGGCCTGCCCTTCGCCTGGTTTTTTCTGATGACGCACGGGCACTGGATCGATCCGGATCTCGGCCATGCGATCGCCGACGGGCTGCGCGCCGGGCGCGTGCGCCTGCCAGACCACGATGCGGCCGTGCTGCTTGACTGGGCCGCCAGGCCCTATTTGTTCTGAGCGCCGTCATGGACCTTCGCCTGCCAAAACCCGCGTCGGACCAAAAACTGCGCCGCGCCGAAGCGTTGGACGCGCTGGAGTCCGTGCTGCCGTTCGACCGGCGCGACTTTTTGGCCGACATCCTCACCGATGACGACGTCGCCACACTGCGCCATCTCGCCAAGGAAGGCATCGGCGAGAATTCGCTGCGGGCGCTGGCCTCCGACCTCGGCTACCTCGAAGCCTGGTCGCTTGCCGCGACTGGTTTTCCGCTCCCCTGGCCGGCGCCGGAGGCGCTCTTGATCAAATTCGTCGCCCATCACCTGTGGGATCCGGCCAAACGGGAAACCGATCCAGCGCACGGCATGCCCGCCGAAGTCGCGATAACGCTGAAAGCTGAAGGGCTTCTGCGCATTGACGGCCCGCACGCGCCCGCCACCGTGCGCCGGCGGCTGTCGAGCTGGTCGACGCTGACCAAATGGCGCGGTTTGCGCGGCAAATTCAACGCGCCGGGGCTGCACAGCGCGACAAAACTGGCGGTGCGCGCCAGCCCTCGCCCCCGCGGCCGCAAGAGCAGGAAGGCGGTGACCGCCGATATTTTGGCCGCCCTCCTGAAGGCCTGTGCAGGCGATCGTCTTGTCGACGTGCGCGACCGCGCCCTACTCATCACCGCCTTCGCCTCCGGCGGCCGGCGCCGCAGCGAGATTTCGTCCCTGCGTGTCGAGCAGTTCGTTGAGGAAGAGCCTGTGCCGGCCGATCCCAAGGATCCAGAGGGGCCAAAACTGCCCTGCCTAAAAATCCGGCTTGGCCGCACCAAGACGACACAGGCCGACACCGACGCTTTTGTGCTGCTCGTCGGCCGCCCGGTGCTGGTCCTAAAAGACTGGCTCGAACGCGCCGGCATCACCGACGGCGCCGTGTTTCGCGGCATCGATCGCTGGGGCAATCTCGAAAAACGCGCCCTGACGCCGCAGGCGGTCAACCTGATCCTGAAGAGGCGCGTCGCCGAGGCAGGACTCGATCCGGTGGCGTTTTCGGCCCACGGCCTGCGTTCCGGCTATCTCACCGAGACCGCGCGCCGCGGCATTCCGCTGCCCGAAGCCATGCAGCAGTCGCAGCACCGCTCGGTGCAGCAGGCGTCGAACTACTACAACGATGCCGAACGCACGCTCGGGCGCGCGGCGCGGATAATCATCTGAGTCGCAGATCGATCCGACACGTCACAGCTTGCTGGCACTATGTGCGCATCTCGGCCGTGCCTCGGCCGAGATGACGCGGAATTATCAGCGCCGACGTGTTCAGTTCCGCGTCAATCTCACGAAGGCCTCGGGGTTGCGGCCGACAGAAAGCCCCTCCCCGTCCCCCCGTTACGCGCCAAACAGCCGCCGGTCCCAGTAGACGGGCTGGTGCAGGCTTTTCTGGATGCTTGAAAACTCCGGATGCGCCGGATTGATCAGCACATTGCAATCGAGACGCGCCACGACACTGGGCACAAGCAGGATGACGCTGCGCCGTTCTAAACACCAGGTTTCGCCAAATCCCTTGCTCACCGTCGCCGGCATCGTGTCCCAGCCGGGCAGTGAGGGCTGGGAAAAGACCTCGTAGCTCAGCCCGCGCGGGATCACGATTTCGATGTAGTGCTGGTTGGGCGGCAGTCGGCCGCTGCCATGCACTAGCTTTTCCAACAGGGCCGTCGAATAGTGCTCGCTGGTATAGATGATAGGACTTCCGGGCGCGTTCCATCGCCCTGGCGCGATTGTCGAGCCGGTCGCGTCGAAGATCGGGTAGGTGCCGGCCGGATCGCCGATGCGAAAGGACGATAGCGTGCGATCGAGAGTCTGCGCCGTCACGCAGCACTGCCGTACTTCAGAGCTCCCAGGATATCTACCACCATTTCGGCGCCGAACTCGCTCAGGATAACGACGTCGATCGGTCGCTTGTCCTCAATCATCGGGTGCGGCCGAAACAAGAAATCGCGCGCTTCCTCTTCGTTCTGCCAGACATCGACAGCAAGGCCCCAGACGCGCGCCACGCGGACCAATCGTGTGCCCTCGTCCGACGAGAGACGATGTACCGCCTTGCGCCGCTCGTAGGTCGCCTTGGGGATCAGCCGGTATTTGAACTGAGCATCGCCAGGCGCCAGAAGATGCGCAACGCGCTCGAGCGCCCCGATGGGAAGTCCATCCTCGATCCGCGAGATCAGCCCGAAAGGCGACCGCGACGCCACCTCCTTAACGGGCAGCCCCAACACGTCAGCGACATTTCCAAACGCCAGCATTTCACTCTCCGCACCATGTGAGGCAAAATATAGCCTCACATGGTGCGCCACGCAAGCATTTGCCTCGACATGAACCCCGACACGCCAACTGTTACGCTGTCAACCTTGCTGTCACGCCGTTTGCTCGCAATGCCGCCATCAGCATCGGCCCGACCGAAAACTGCCCCGCTCGTGCCTTTTCGGTCAGCACCCGCAGATAGCCGCCTGCTGAGTTGATGTGCTGTGCCCTTTGCAGAATGCAGGCAATCACCATTGCGGCGACCTCCTGGCCCATCACATGGCAGGCCTCCTCATACGCCGAGGGCGAAACGCCAAGGTAGCCCCGCACTTGGGCCGCGGTGATCATCAATTCGCGCCAGTTCCCGATCCCGCTGGCGGCATATTCCCCGATTTCGGGGCAGGCTTTCAGCACCAGCCCGATCGGATACGTTTTCGGCTTCTCGGCCGGGGGATATGTTGGCTCGACCGCGACCCCGCTTTTTTCGGAAGCAGGTTCAAATACAAAAGTGGAGTCTGTGTTTGAATCTGATTGCTGCCGCTCATTCTGGGACTCATTGCCGCTTGGATTCGTGGAATATGCAAGGTTTTCCAGCATCCTATCCACGTCATGATGAAGCGCGGCCAGGCTGGCGACGATCCCTTCCAGCTCCGGCAGTCCAGCACGGCGCGGGATTGCATCAACGATAGTCCGAAAGCGCCTCCACATGCCGCCCCAGTCGCCGGCGACCCCCTCTTGGATCGCAGCCTCTACAAGTTTATGAATGTCGCGACGATGCAGAGTGATCCGCTCTCGCATCAATTTGAGCGCCCGGCTCTCGGAACGGACCTGCTCGGCGGCGCGCTGAAACTCCGCCGCCCGTGTCAGCAGCGGAGCCAGCGAAAATCCGAACGCTTCCTCGACAGCCCCGCCCTGCCCTTTGCGAGCGAACCTTTTGCCGTTCGGACTGTCGCGGCGAATGATAAGACCGCACTGCACCAGTTCGGCCAGGTTCCGCCGCAGTGTCGAATCAGCCATGCCATGTGCCCGCAGCGACAGCTGTGCATTCGACGGAAAGACCATCAGGCCATTTTCCTCGCTGATCTGGTCGTCAGGATAGAAGGACAACAGACCGCTCAGCACAGCCAGGGCACGATCGCCCACACCCAGGATCGACTTCCCTTCACAGAGCCAACGATAGACCTGCCACTTTTCCACGAGAGATCCCTGTGGAATCTCGCGCGCTGCCGTGTTCGCTTGCACCAGGGCAAGCGTCATCGGCCGCCGCCCAAAGGGCGTCGTTGCGTACCCACTCTCCATTTCCCTCACCTTTCAATCAGGCAAAAGAAATCTGCTCGCCCAAACGGCGCCACGACTCTTGACAGTGATTCGGGGAAATGCGATTCTCGGCTTGCTACAGACCTGAGAAGGGCTTCCGCGACGGTGACGTTCGGGGGCCTTTTTCTTTTGCGGTTTTAGTCTCCTGCTTTCTTTTCCAGTTCCGATTTCCGGAAGGTCTCGAAAAGTTCGTCGAGCCTATCGGCAATGAACGCGCCGAAAGGCGATGCTTCCTTGGACTTCAAGGCAAGCGTAAACATCTTTCCCGTGTCGGTGATCTTGACGCGCACGGACTTATCCTGCGGGGCCCAAGCCCTTTCTTGAAGCTTTGCCGACGCACGGGCCCGCTTTGGAACGCTGCTCAGAACCTCAAACAGGCGCGTGAAGCGGCCATCGCTCTCAAAGGATGCAAACTCGGTGCTCTTCACAAGCTCGGCAGCTCTTTTTGCGTTTTCAGGATGCTCCATCAGCTTGGCAACCTGCCACCAGCGATCGCGGCCAATGCCCTTGGCCGCTCCGACGGCCAAAACGATCGCCTCGGGAACGTGAGCGCTGACCGTACGCATCTTCGAAAATGTCGTGTCGTCCAGCGCTAGCGCTGATTTGACCGTCTCAGGCGAATAGCCTCGCCTGAGAATGCGATCCGCAAAAAGCGTCCGTTCGATGAACGACAGGTCGGCTCTAGCCGCGTTCTCTTGGCCCTGGGCGAGGAGATGGTCCTCATCGCCTATCTTCTTGATGACGGCGCGAACCGGTCTGCCTAGCTGGCGTGCGGCCCGGACACGCCTGTGACCAAAGACCGTTTGGAAACGGCCAGAGATCTCCGGGTGCGGCCTGACCAGCACCGGAGAATCCTGCCCGCGTTCACGGATCGCCGCCAGCAGCGCCTGAAATGGTTCGTCGTCGTCGTCAATACGATCTGAAACGAATGAACCGTCGACCAGGGTGGGATCTAGATCGACCACCGAACTCTTGGAAAGCTCTTCGAAGGATTGCATGATCGAGCGCGAGGCGCCTCGCACGGCATAGCCGGAGACGTCTCTCACCTCCGCAGCTGGAGCCCCCGCCCCCATCACGCTCCCGAATACATCCTTGCGCGCCATTCACTCGCTCCGATTTGTCGCTAGGAGTCTGATTTCGCGGGAAAAACCCCCGGATTTTACTGCCGTAAAGTGCTTCATTGTCACGACCTGCCCCATGCGCGATGGATGAGTTCGGCAATCTCCGAATTCACCGCATCAAGCGACTCGACCGCTCGATCGTAGGTGGAGCGGGTAAAGGCCGATTTCTCGACCTCGTAGAGGGTCTGCTTGGTCAATCCAGCATCAGAGATGGCCGTTGACTTGAGCATTGGGTTCTCAAGGATTTGACCGGCCAGCATGGACTGCATGAAGCCGACCATCTGCGCCTGCGGAATGTCTGTCGGCTCGTAGCGGGTAATCAGATAGCGAAACCAGTCCAACTCGATCTGCGCTCCGGCAGCTTTGACCGTCTTCAATATGCCGCCAAGCATCAGCAGAAACTGACTCATGGACATCAGGTCGAGCATTTGCGGATGAACGGTAATCAGGACGGACGTCGCTGCCGACATTGCAGTCAAGGTCAGGTACCCAAGTTGCGGCGGACAGTCGACGACGACGACGTCGTAATGGCTATCCACCTCTGACAACGCCTTGGCGATCCTCGTGAAGAATTGCCTGCCCGCATTGGTGGATTTGTCCTGCATGGCTAGCGGGGTGTCGTACTCGTACTCCTGGAGTTCCAGGTTGGCTGGAATGATATCCAGGCCCGGGAAATTGGTGGGCGTGATCACCTCCGAAATGGGCCTTTGGTGCTCGTCGTAGCGGATGGCCTCGTAAAGAGAGAGGTTGCGGTCCAGTTCCGGCTGGAAACCGTGAAGCGCTGAAAGCGAGGCTTGCGGATCAAGGTCGATTGCCAGCACACGATGGCCTGTCAGGGCCAGGTGCTGGGCCAGGTGAGCCGCCGTCGTGGTCTTGCCGCTGCCTCCTTTGAAGTTCACGACTGCCACGATCTGAAGCTTGTCTCCGGGCTTGCGATGCGGAACGTATTTTTTGACCTCGGTCCGGCCGTGGCGGTCAAGGAAATGGCGCAGCTCAAGCATCTGCTCGGCCGTGTAAGAGCGTCGGCCCGAGGGTTTTTGATCGGGCAGGGGCCCCTTGCCCTCGAGATGAAGGCGCTTCAAATTGTTCTGCGATACACCGAGATAGTGGGCCACCTCAGCCATCGAAAACGGGCGCAGCGTCTTGGTCGCGTTGGGTGGAAATTTCTCCATGCGAAGCTGGTTCAGGCGTCGCGATATCTCAGCACCCTGCTCGAGGATTTTGTCATCGAACTCGAAGCGTGGTAACCGCATGGCGATGTTCATTCTCGTCCGAACCTGAATTGGCGCTTTTAGCGATGAAACCATTCAACAACCGCTATTAAGCTCCGATTCGGCCAACCCCGGCAAGAAGTTTTAGGTTAACAGAAGGTTAACGGTTCGGGTCGGGGTCTTTTATGCCGGCTGATCTGCTGGCTTCTCACAGGTGCGGGTTCGTCTGTGGCATCCGGCGTTTTGCCGCAACGGCATGTTTTTTCAGCCAAAGGGACCGAATTTTACGGCAGTAAATCACGGCTTCCAGCAGCCAAAACATGGCCGCACAGGTCCTGCCTAAGCCGTTTGAGATTCCAGCGCGTATCCGCCGAGCCGGACGGTGCGGATAACATCGCCATGGGCCGAATGCCTGATCGACTTCCTCAGCCGGCTGATGTGAACGTCGACCGTACGTGCACCGACATAGACGTTGCCCGGCCAGGCTGCCCCAATCAGTTCGTCGCGGCTGAGCACCCTGCCAGGGTTCTCCGGCAAACGGCGCAGCAATCTGAACTCGATCGGCCCGAGCGATATCTCGGTTCCGTTGCAGCGCACGTGATGCGTGTCGCGAGCTGCATTTCGATATCGGCGTAGCTGAGCGACGTCGCACCGTGCGGTGACATAACCGATCGACGGCCGCTTCCCAGTCTTGCGCGCAGGTAGTCGAGCAGCTTCGCCGATGCCAGGGGGCGGACAAAACTCTCATCAATTCCTGACTTCAGCAGCGCGATATGCTGATCCTCGGCGCCGGGCGCGATTGGCGCGACGACGGGGAGGGGGCTTGTTCGAGCATCCTTCCTGAGGCGACTGCAAATGTCTGCCGCCCCTCATCGGGAAATGTCGCGACCACGGTCCTGCCGGGGTGCTTGCGCGCCCACCATTCAGCAACCCGATAAGCAGCGCCGCTGGTCGGCCCCATAAAAAGCCCATGCCTACGATGAAGATCATGCGTGGCATGAAATGCCTCTGCCGAGGTGAGCCAATGAACTTCATCAAACTGGCTGTGGTCGACATTGCTTGGGACAATGTTGCCACCAAGCCCGCTGAGGTTGAGCTTGCCGCTCGGCTGGCCGAACAAGACACTGTTCGGCGTATCGACGCCGATTGCGTGGAGATCGGGAAACGGAGTGCGCAGATATCGGGACGTCCCGCTCATGGAACCGCCCGACCCGACGGGGCCAACAGGCAGTCCACCCTGCCGAGCCTGTCCAAAAATCGTTCAGCCACCTTGCCGTAAGACAGCGGATTGTCGCGATTGTCGTATTGCGACGGCCAATAGCTGTCGGAAATCTCTTGCAAATACGTCTGAAGGCGATTGAGGCGCGCTTGCTGGAGACCTCCTGAGGGCGCGGGACGATCGACGATCACCACCTCAGTGCCGAGTTCGATGAGGCGTCGATGAAGATGGCGATCGAGCGCCCAGTCGCTGACGAGAATTAATCCGTAGCCGTGCTGGACAGCCAGCATCGCCAGCGCAAGGCCAAAGGTTCCTGACGAGGATTCGCAGATTGTCGCTCCTGGTCGCAACTGCCCCTGTTCGGCAGCGCGTTCGAGCATGAACCGAGCTGGCAGGAGCTTCATCAGAAAAAAGCTGGCGCCGTACAGATCTCCAGCCAAGGGAACAAGGCGCGGGCCTTCGAACTCTTCCAGTTGACGCATCAGGGCACGGGCCGGCATGGGCTTCTCCTGAGGGCCAGGCTTTCAGTGGCGAAAGATTGCCGGCTCGAAGCCACACTCCTCCAATGCAGCTGCTGCGCGCTCGATGTTGCCAAATGCCTTTTCGTCTATCGCATCGAACATCAGCCCAACGACCGTGCCGCTATGGGCGACCTGAATGCCAATGGCGTCGAAACGAGCCCCTATGGTTTCGATTTCAGCAAGCCGCGGCTTGGGCAGAAAACGTTCGTTGATCCGCGCACTGGCCGTGGCAATCCGGCCCAACATGCGCGCGTCCGCGTTCTTGATGGCGATTCGTAAGAGGCCGCGAAGGGGGCGAAAGGTCTCTATTTCCAGCTGGTCATAATGCGCGGGTTCCAGTTCAAGCGTATCGACGGTTACGCCAGGGGTTGTATCGATGCTGATGAAGTCGATCGGCGGCAATGGCCTGCGGAAGGACTCCATGACGACACCGTCACGGTGCGCAAACAGGACCGCCTGCTGCCTAAACAGGGTGGAGTCACAAGCAGTTTCCGCGCTTCGGTCCGAATGGACAACCTCCCGAAAGCTCACAGCTAGGACATCGGCCGTGGACGATCCCATGCCGCGGCTTAGGGAATATTGCCGTCTATCGCGAGACTGCCGCCCCTGCCTGGGCTACCGAATGCATTGATAGTCAACTCGGCCGCGCGTCTGGCCTTCTCCCGCGAGACCAGCGTGACATTTACCTCATCGTTATCGTTCGCGGTGAACGTTGCTTTGGATCTCAGCTGACGACAAGGCAACGAGACCAGCGCACGCCGCAATTGGGCGCCATCGTCCTCAAACAGGCCTTGCAGCAACTCCCCGTGATGGCCGATGGCTTCCGCGTATCCCGACCCAACAGGCATAGGCACTCCTCTGCGCCGATTTACTTCGGCCCTTACGAATAGAAGAATACATTCGCAGGTCACGCCACTACAGGTCGGAATAAAGTGAACAATTCTTGATATCGTAAGCGTCACGAATGAAATATGCTCTAGCATTCGCGCTCGCATCTATTGCAAATGCAAAACTCAAAGAAATTGGCCGGCCATGCGACGGAACGATCAGGGCGGTTTCTGCTCTAGTGCATACCCGGCAAGCCTGACGGTGCGAATAGCAGCACCATGAGAGGAATGCTTGAAGACCTTTCGCAACTGGCTGATGTGCACGTCGACCATACGGGCGCCGACACCAGCACTATTTGGCCAAGCCACTCCAATCAACTCGTCACGGCTGAGCACCTTTTCGGGGTGCTCCAACAAATGGCGCAGCAACTTGAACTCGATTGGCCCGAGCAGAACCTCCTTGCCGGCGCACCGAACACGATGCGTCTCGATTTGCATTTCGACATCGCTGTATTTCAGCGATTTTCCACTCGCGGGCCGATGTCCCGACCTCTGACCGATGTCCAGCCTAGAGCGGAGATAGTCAAGCAGCATGGCCGGCGCAAATGGCCTGACAAAACCTTCATCCATGCCGGACTGCAAAAGCTGAATGTGCTGGATCTCCGCGCCAGGGGAAATTAGTGCGACGCAAGGAAGGGCGCCCGTGCGGGCGTCCTGCTTTAGTCTGGCCCTTCCGACCGCCAGATGATTGTCGGACCAGCACCACAACTGGACCGGCCTCTCCACGGCAAGTTCCAGCACTTCGTCGATGCAGCTCGCCAGCACGCTTGTGAAACCGTCAGCCTCCAGGACGTGGCTGAAGAGCAGATAGAATTCCGCATCCCGCGAGCAAATTGCGACTAGTGGATTCATATGCGCGGCAAACTCATTCGGCCCGGAAGGCTGACACGAGGTCCGCCTCAAAGTTCGCCACAGGCAACAGACTAGTTTCAGCCACCGACCTTCTTGGCCATCGTGCAGACTGGTATTTCGCGTCGGGCCACGCCGGACAAACGATCATGAGTGCGATGGAGGCTCACGCCAGGCATGGCCGAAACGGAAGACCGAACCCGATGGCCGGCCAAGTCCGGGGTGCGTTCTCGCCCATGGAGGAAGCGCCCGTCGGAGGCGCTCAAGGAGAGATAATCGCTGGCGCGAGAGGCATATATCACTTGGAACGAAACCCTCCAGTGCAATTTCCTCCGCCGGCGGCTCCACAAACCGCTCGGACATGCCATTCCGTGCTCCCCCGCCGGTCATCGGGATTTCTGTGTGAAAAGATTCTGGAAGCATTGCTGATTGCGGCTGCGCGCCCATAGTCGGCGACATGAAGGCGGAGTATGTCGAGCTGGTGTTGCTGGAGCAGTCGCTCGCCAACAAGGACGATATGAATCGGCCGTTTTCGGATCGCGTGGGCGATGTGGCGGAAAAAACTGGCGGCTCTGTCCTGTTCGATGTCCGCGTCGATGGAGACACCCTTATCACCAGGATGGCGGCGATTGGTTATGGTGCAAACGGAACCGTAGTGATCACGATGGCTAAGAACGGGCAGCTTGCTTCGGCGCCGATGAAAGGGAATAGCGATCATCTGGTTGCGGAGCTAACCGCATGGTATTCGCTGCCGATGGCCGAGCAAATTGGTGTTAGTTTCAGCAGCACGGCCGCGATATTGCTCGCTGTATGTCGTGAATCGGGCCGTTTCGGCCGTTCAAGCTGATCTTTCAGTCCGGTAGTGGACGAAACGATGACAAATGCAAGGTAGCCCTTCGCCTACCCCTTACGTCCTTTCGTTTCCCACGGTTTCCACGACCAGGACCAGGAAGTAGTGAACTCCAATGCGACAAGTCGTGGCGTCGAGCATCAGAGGCCGTTAGCAGCCGCTGACGCACCGTCTTGCCGTTTGCACTTACGTTAGCTTTGACGCATATTGGGGCAGCCGGCGAAGTACCCGTACCGGTTAGGCTCGGCGCCAGTCCCTCCGCCCCCCTCGACGCCGGGCCGCTCGCGGGCCGGCTCCACCTTGGCTCACGCGGCTTTCGGTGCAGAGTGAGCGCCGACTTAGGGATCTCTCGCTGTGTCCTGTAGCCGGTGTTGACGAGATCGACCCGATCGTCAGCTTCTTCGATCGGCATGTCGATTGGCGGAACCCCACCTCGACAACGGGGCATGCCAGTGAGCACGTCAATGGTGTCCCAGGTTCCTTCAGGCGTTTTCTCTACGTCGTATCGCTGCGTCGTTGGGGCCGAGCCTTGAAAGCTGTGACTGTGTGTCGTCCGCTGCGGCGTTGGTTTTCTGTCAAGGTGGGTCAAGCAATGGAGCAACGTCGGGCGACGGTATTGGCACCAACGCAGATCTGGCGAGCTTGTTCACGCGCCAGAAGCTGGCCGGTCATGAAGCCGAAAGAGCTCGAACCAAGGTACAGCGTTCGATAACTCTAATGTTCCGCCTTTTTCGATTCGTTTTACTCGAATCCCGCTCCCAAATCGCGTGAGATCTCACAGCGGACAGCTCGGGTCTTTCGCACCAGTTTAAGTGCACGCGAGGCAAGGAAATAGTCGCACAAATCCAAAGGGCTAGCGCTCTCTGCGCCGGAGTTTTTTGCAGCTGCCCTTGAAAGGTCAAATACCTGGACTAGCTCGACTCAATATGCGCGAGGTTCGCAGACGATTAACTAGATCCTCCGGCCGGTCGATAGTGGGGCCTGAAACAGGCGAGCAATTCACTCTAGGCGGCGCGTGCTGGTGCGCCCTGGCTCAGCCCTAGCTGCACTGAGCGAGGATTTTGAACAGCCCTTAGGCAGGACAAAATGATCACGTCATCAACATCGCTATCGCCGCTCAGACCGGCCGCAACATCGACGTCGGCTCCCGCCGTCCCATGCCGCGATGACACACCTGAGGTGAGATGGCGGGTTGCATTGAGGCCGCATGAGGATCGCCGTTCAGTACTGGACGTCGCCGATGCGCTGGGTCTCAACCAAAGTTATGGCGTCCGCATTGCCAAAGTCGAGGAGGTTGAAGAGCATGGGCAATGAAATCGAACGTAAGCGCTTTAGCAAGCCCGTCAGAGTTCTGCTGGGCCTTGGATATCCAGCCGAGATCAGTACTGTGATGCAGGCCTACGCGCTTCTGAGCGATTGGCCGCCCTCAAGACGCGACGCTGCACACGCGATTGCGCTCGATACCTGCAAAACAGCCTTTGCTGCCGCGGGCAGTTCCGAGGCTGCCCGTCGCATGTTTGTCGCCTTTGCTCGAAAGAACGACCTGCTCGCGCCCGAGTCGCCGCCGTGGTCGGCAGATGACGCGATTTTGAATGTCCACCTAGCTGAACAGACGAAGGATTAGGTGCGTTGACTCAGCTGAATGCCTAGCGAAGGAGGTAACGCAGCCGATTCGTTCGAGGATGAGTTTGTTTTCCAAGATGTCTCTCAGTCAAGATGTCCGAAAATGAAAATAGCCCAGATCGCTCCGCTCATGGAATCCGTACCCCCGAAGTTCTATGGCGGGACAGAACGAATTGTTTCATATCTGACGGAAGAACTGGTTCGGCAAGGCCATGACGTGACCTTGTTCGCCAGCGGCGATTCACGCACGGCGGCCGAATTGGTGCCGTGTTGCGACGTTGCATTGCGCCTCAACCCCAACGTCCAGAGCGATATTCCTTACCACGTCATGATGCTAGAACGCGTGCGCAGAAGGGCTAGAGAATTCGATGTGCTGCATTTCCACGTCGACGTCCTCCACTTCCCGATAATCCGGGAGTTCGTCCAGCAAACCCTGACAACGCTTCACGGCCGCCTTGATCTGCCGGACTTGGCGCAGCTCTATGCAATGTTCGACGACATTCCGCTGGTCTCGATATCCTTTGACCAACGACGACCCATGTCGCCAGTCAACTGGGTCGGAACCGTGTATCACGGCCTTCCACGGGATATCCTCCCGTACTGCCCGAAAGCCTCCGGCTATCTTGCATTCCTTGGTCGCATCTCACCGGAAAAGGGGCCCGAAACCGCCATCGAGATCGCCGCGCGCGCGCGAATGCCGCTGAAGATCGCGGCCAAAATCGACAAGGTGGATCAATCATTTTGGGCGGAGCGAGTTGAACCGATGATGCTTCGCGATCCGAACGTAGAGTTCGTTGGAGAAATCGATGAAAGGCAAAAGGCGGACTTTCTGGGCAATGCGACAGCGCTTCTGTTCCCCATAAATTGGCCGGAACCCTTCGGGCTCGTTTCCATAGAGGCGATGGCCTGTGGGACGCCCGTGATAGCCTTCAACCGCGGCGCCGTTCCAGAAGTCGTCGATGACGGTGTATCCGGATTGATCGTGGACAATCTCGACGAAGCTGTGGACGCGGTGCGGCGGGTAGGCGCAGTCGATCGTGCCAAGGTGCGGCGAACCTTTGAAGAGCGGTTTTCGGCCGAGCGCATGTGTCATGACTATTTGGCGATCTATCGGACGCTCATGGACGGCGAGAGAGAGCATTTGGCTCCCGAAAAGCTGCCGCTGAAAAACGTTGAGCTGACGCAGGCTCTAAGCCCTCAGCGGTCGCATGCTCACTGATGCAGCTCTCGCCGATTGTTGGCCAGCAAGCGAACGATGGTTGTCTGCAATCGCATGACCACAGGATTGGTGAGGAGTACAGACGCTTCTGATGCTCCGTGCCAGCGTCAGCCGAAATGGACATATGTCTCACCGGCTTGGTCTCTTCTGGACAGGAAGGCTGATATGAGTACTGAAGTCGAAGAACGCAAATTTGATCCCGCCTTGGCGCTGCCGGCACTCGATGAATCCGCACCGCGCGAGCCACATCGGCAATTTGCGCTCAAGCACGAGGACTGCTTCATCGTCGCCGACAGCTACGGCGACATACGAGGCACCGGCGACGGGCTTTTCCGCGATGACACGCGTGTGCTGTCGCGCTTCCGCATGTTAATTGGGGGCCGCATGCCTTCGTTGCTTGGCGCTTCCTTGTCGCAAGACAACATCCTGTTCACCGCTAATCTCACCAACCTGGTTGCGGTAGGACCGAGCGGCAGTGAGGCCCCCGCGAGCGCCATCCACATCGATCGGACTCGGTTCATCTGGCAAGACCGCATGTTCGAGCGCATCACTTTCACGAACTACTCCGCGCGCGAGTTGTCGTTGCCGGTCCGGCTCGACTTCGATGCCGATTTCCGAGACATGTTCGAGGTGCGAGGGACCACGCGCAGCCGTCGCGGTCGTGCCCATGAGGCGCTGGTCGGGGAGGCAAGCGTCACATTTCGATATGAGGGGCTCGATAATGTGGCACGTCAGTCGGTCATTGCATTTTCCAAGAAGCCCGATCGAGTGCATCCCAATTACGCCGAGTTCCTCATTGTCGTGCCGAGCCGTGACCGCAGGGTCCTATACCTGGAGGTTGGCCACGCCGAAGAGCTTCCATCCAGTGACCGGTTTCGTGCCGCCGCCGCGCGAGCGCGATTCGCCATGCGCTCAAAGCGCAGGCAGGGCGCCACCGTTTTCAGTTCGGGACGCGTGTTCAATGACTGGCTGACCCGCACACGTGCCGACATCGCGCTGCTGACGACGGACCTCGAGACAGGACCGTACCCGTATGCCGGCATTCCGTGGTTCTCAACGGCTTTTGGCCGTGACGGAGTCATTTCTGCCTTGCAGATGCTCTGGCTCAATCCCCAGCTTGCTCGTGGGGTTCTGGCGTTTCTCGCCCGGTACCAATCGACGGAGACCTCGATCTTCGGAGACGCGGAGCCAGGTAAGATCATGCACGAAACGCGCAAGGGCGAGATGGCCGTGCTTCGCGAGCTGCCGTTCGGCCGCTATTATGGTGGCGTCGACACCACCCCACTGTATGTCTATCTGGCTGCATCCTACGCTGACAGAACCGGAGACGAGGACTTCGTCGATCGCATTTGGGATTCACTGGGTGCTGCCACGGCGTGGATGCAAGAGGTCGGAGCTCGCAACGGGGAGGGGTTCGTAACCTACAACAGGGCAGCGGACACCGGCCTCTTCAACCAGGGCTGGAAGGACAGCGCTGATGCGATCTTCCATGTCGACGGCACTATTCCCAAGGGGCCAATAGCTTTGGTTGAGGTGCAAGGTTACGTCTTCGCGGCATACCAGGGCATGGCTGCATTGGCAGCCAAACGTGGCGACGATGCCAAGGCAGCGCATTGGACGGAGCTGGCGGAGAGAACCCGCGAGGCAGTGGAGACGCATTTCTGGATGCCGGAGCGCGACTTTTATGCCTTGGCGATAGACGGAGAGGGCAGACAATGCGCGGTTCGCGCGTCCAATGCCGGTCATCTGCTTTATGTCGGACTGCCGTCAGCGGAAAGAGCGCAGGCGGTGGCGACGCAGCTGCTGTCGGGCCATTTTCACAGCGGTTGGGGCGTTCGCACGCTGGCCGACGACGAGATCCCATTCAACCCGATGTCATACCACAACGGCTCGATATGGCCGCACGACACAGCGATTTGCGCCTCTGGCCTTGCCCGCTACCAGGAGCGCGACAGCGTGGTGAAGCTGATGAGCGGCATGTTCGAGGCGGCGGTCCGCTTCAACATGCGGCTGCCAGAGCTATTTTGCGGCTTCACCCGTGCCGCAAGCGATGCGCCAGTGGCCTATCCTGTCGCCTGCCTGCCTCAGGCGTGGTCGGCTGGCGCTGCATTTATGATGCTGCAGGCCTGCCTTGGCATCCGTATCGACGGCTGGAAGCGCGAAATCAGCGTCGAATCCCCGCGGCTGCCCATAGGCATCGACAACATCGTGATCCGACATTTGGCTGTCGGCGAAGCGAGAGTCGACCTGACTTTCCAGCGCATCGGCGACCGCATTGTCTGCTATCTCGACCAGCACCATGAGGGTCTCGTGCCGCTGGTCGTGCGGTCTTAGCCGGCGTTGCCGATAAATTCCGCTTAGCCGTTCTGGCTGGGGTGGCCAACTGCAACTGGCGCGGCCGCGATCCCATGTGCGTCCGCAATGTCGGACGAACTTCGCGGGCGGGATGGAGGAAATTCGCCTCGGCCGCGGCAGTGAAGAGGCAGCCGTAGGAGCGCCGACAGTGTCCCGGCATGCGTGGTCGATCAGCACCTCGACCGTGTCATCCGGGTGCGCGGCGGTGAAGGCGGGCAGCGCTTTAACAGAGGCTGTGTGCGCGCGGATTCCCTGGGTGAACCTGCTCAGCTCTATCGCGGTCGAGAGGTCTTTTGCGATAAGAAACCTCCGGAAGCGGCCCGCCGCTACCGGTTGCCGGGCAGTGTCGCAAGCGCGGCGCTCAGTGCGTCGATAAGCGAGCGGACACGTTTGATGCGGGGGCGGGGGTGCCGCTGATTTCGCCATGTTCTCACCATCTCGCCAAGAGCGGTGGCGTGTGGCTCGAGCCGGCCTGGCTCGAGGGCCGGAGGTGATCACCGTGTTCGACGACCGGACAGACGCGAAGCCCAACCACTTTATGTGGCCCGAGTGATGTGAAGGCCGGATCAGCTTCTCGCGACTATCGCCATGTCCCCTATGTTGCCGACGATGCGGAGCTGGTGCTGGCGCTGGACGCCAGATACCACGGTGACGGCACTATGCCGACCGAACGGCGCTAATTGAGAGGCGCCGAGATTCTGGCCGGCTGGCTGGTGACGAGTCGACACCGCGGCGGCTGCGGCGGCACGAATGCTGACGGCCGGCTTCCGCGCTCATTTGCTTTATCGTTGGTTCCTGGCGTTTTCAATGCCCACGAAGTTGTAGCTACAGCATCACGAGGCCGCTAGCAGCCGCTGACGTTCCGTCTTGCTATTTGCACTTACATTAGCTTTGGCGCACATTAAGATAGCCGGAGAAGTGACCCGTACCGGTTAGGCTCGACGCCAGCCCCAGACACCCTCGACGCCGGGCCGCACGGGTTCGGTTTCATCCGGCTTCGCGCAGCCTCCGTTCCGTAATCGCCGACTAGGAGTTTCTCCGCTGTCTCCAGTCGCGGTAGTTCAGAAGCTCTAGAAGGTCGTCGGCTTCTTCGATTGGCATGTCGATCAATGGAACGCCTACCTCGACAACGGGCATGCCGGTGAAAACGTCGATGACGTCCCACGATCCTTCAGGCGTTTTCTCTAAGTCGTATCGCTGCGTCATCGCGGGCCTTCAATGGTATGAGTGTGTATCGTTTGCCCCGAGCATCGGATCTTCTATGAAGCTCGCTAGGTAATGGGCCAACGTCGGGCGGCAGCTTTGGCACCGGCTGTGGATTCAGGAACTTGCTCGGGCGAAGTTCTGTCATTTTCGCGGGTCGGCTGCTTACACCTCGAACACATCCCGGCCAGAATCGTTCCAAGATGCGGAAACAGATCGATGAGGGTCAGTTATGTTGTGTGGGCTGCTGAAGATGCGACAGGCCATGAAAGCTGGCTTGCAAGAGTATGCGCATGGATGGCTCAAATTTCGTCGGGCGACGGAATGTCCCGGTCCTTCATGAATTTCCCGTACATCTTCCAGAAGGTTCGGGCATTCGCGTTTGGTATGCCGCGAGTCATGGCGTAGAGACTAGGCAAAGAAACCAAGTCATACCGTGAGGTGCTGGAGCTCGATTCCTAGCTAATCCTCCAATCGGTAGGAGACCACCCGAGCTGCTCGTAGCGGAGACCTGCCGCAGATCGCGGCGATCAACTGACTGGCCGCAAACTGGACAGGCGTAAAAATGCTCCTGCACAGGCACTGGCTTGCCGCGATTCCGACGCGCTCGTGATCGGCGGCGCTGGATCCGAAAACCATGTCACCGGTTGCCGAGCGTCTTGGCTTCGCGCTCCAGCGTCTCACGGTTGTTTCCATGTTTTGCAATGAGATCGCGAACCTGCGGTATCGAGAGGCCAAACTTGCTGGCGAGATATCCGACCTCATATTCCTCATCCCCAGACACGCGGTCGCGATCGCGAAAGTCGCGCTTGGTCTTATCGTCGGTCATGATGGTTCCTCCTGTCTAAGACAACAACAATCCAGACGGAAGGTTCCGGAAGGCTATTTAGCGATAGCTAATGGCACAGGACCGGTTCTGCGATATCTGAATCGAATTCGTTGAGTGAGGTTTCGATGCGTAAGGGTCCCGGCGATGGTCGGTTGTCGTTCATTGCTCCCTCGAAGCAGCTCGACAGCCCCTACCGCAGCGGCTCGACCATGAACTGGCGGAAGTTGAAGTGCTATCAAGAGAGGGAATTGGAGAATATCGGTATGAATGGCGAGGCCGGAAAGCCGGCGAGGCGGGTTTCGCTGACAAGGGCCGCTATAAGGGCGGTATCTTCGTGACCTTCGAAGCCGACAAGCGCTATGGGAGCGCATGCCACGGCCAGTGCTCATCCGCCAAAGGATCCGTCGAAGAAACGGCCAAATGGCTTAAACCAGGCCTGCTTGGTCGAGTTAAGCTTCTGAACGGTGAAGAGAAATTGCGCCATTCCCCACTGGAGGGCTTCCGAGAGGAGAATTGGTCTCTAGGGAGAAACCGACGGAACACAAATACCGGTCCGACGTTGTGCTGAGGTTAATAGGAGACACGGCATGGTTGCCCCGCGCGCAGTCTGGAAGGGCTTTCTAAAGGTGGGGTCGGTGTCATGCGGCGTGAAGCTTGTGGGCGCGACCAGCGAGGCCTCAAAGATCCACTTCAAGATTTTAAACCGCAAGGACGGGCTGCCCGTCCAAAGCGCCTATGTGGACGAAGAGACCGGCGACATTGTCGATAGCGAAGACCAGGTGAAAGGCTATGAGACTGACAAGGACGACTTCATCAAGGTCGAGCCTGACGAAATCAAGAAGCTCAAGTTGACATCGGCGCATACGCTTGAGGTGGACGAATTCGTCGCCGTCGACGACATCGACACGCGCTACCTGGAAAAGCCCTATTACCTGATCCCCGCCGACGGCGCCTCGGTCGAGGCTTTCTCCGTATTGCGGGAGGCGATGGCAAAGAAGCGCGTGGCGGCGCGGTCCTGCGTGGTGCTTTACCAGCGCGGGCGCGAAGTTCTGATACAGCCCTATGGCAAGGGAATGCTGCTTACCGAGTTGCGGACCCACGACGAAATGATCTCGGAAGAGACCGTGTTCGGGAGCTTGAAAAGCCCTGAATACGATCAGGACCTGCTCGAAATTGCGGGGTTGCTGATCGACAAGAAGGTGACCACGTTCGATCCATCGAAATTTGAGGACACCTATGAAGATGCACTCATCGCGATGATCGACGCGAAGCGCAAGGGCAAGAAGCTGCCAAAACCCGCACCCGAGCCTAAGGAGAACGTTGTCGACCTGGCGTCGGTCCTTCGCAAGAGCCTCGCCAAGGAAGGTATCAAGGACCGCCCCAAAGCCGAGACCGGACGCAAATCAGCGTAATCGCGCATCCGGACGCTGGTGCTGTTCACCAGGCTGTCAGTTGCCCTATTGTTGCACGCCGCGCGCAGGCTTCCATGTGCAACGCTACGAGCAGCATGTCGCATGGGCCGAATATTGCCGGATCATGGCATCACTGGCGCTCAAGATCCCGTCCCACCAGACCGAACTCGATCTGCCTCAGGCCGAGGACCCGCATCAACGACCCGGCGCCAATAATGTGCGCCGCCCGCAAGCGTTATCCAAAGCTCGGGCTGATCGCGATACCATACGCCAGGATCTGAGCGGCCATTTGGCCTTGCAAGGCTGCTGGCCGCGATCGACGCCGGTGTTCTTCACATGCATTCCTAACTCGGAAGGCCGGCAGCGCGAGCGCGAGCGCATCTGGAAGCCAACTTGTGGCGCTGAAAGAAAAAGGCCATGACGCCCCCCCAATTCAGCCCAACGCGGTCTGCCAAACTTGTCGGACAGACCAGTAGTCGACGTCTCAGCCTACCGATCCTTCTCCAAGCCGTAGCGTTCCTGGATTGCCTTCGAGCTGGCCGCGATTGCCGGCGACGCGGTTAAGACCCTTATCAGGTGAGCTTGCGCCACAGTTCGCTGACCACCTTTGACCTGCTTCCAATTTCGGTCGACGCGGCCCGGTCCATGGTGGCGACGCCATCGTTTCACCCATGGAAAAACGTGTAAGTTCCACTGCAATCCCGAAGAAGCGACAACAACGATTGGAAGCCGATTGTCAATTCGACCAAACAGCCTTGGCGGAACATTAGCAGTCTCTAAAAGTTGACGCATGCAGCAGGTAAATGCCCTCCATCGCCTGCTGAAGATTGGGGCGACAACCCTGATCGGCCCGCGCTCTCCGCCAGAGGCGCGGGCTTTATAAGTGGCAAAGCGAGCGATGACCGACGAGCCCGTAACAACTGACGTCGTCAGCGTGTTCGAGAAGCCGCGTTGGCCCACAGTGCTGAGCACCAAGGCCAAAGCCAAGGCGCTATCGATGGGGAAGGGCTTTAACGACAAGGTACGCATCGAGGACATCACACCGAAGGCGAAGCGCTGATCGCCTTTCCTGACTTCTGATTTTGGCCACCTAGTTGCGCCCGGCTACGGGAAGACCATTGTGGTTCGTCAGGCACCGCTCCGCAGCGACAGTGCGGCGTCTCGACCTACACTTAGGTTCGGCCAGGATTCGATTTCCTGGAAATGCGCAATTCCCCGCATCGTGCAATCGGCAACGGAGTCGTCCTGTCCGCCTGAGCACCGGGTGGGCACAGCAAAACCCGTTGCAGCACGTATTTTGAAGTTCACTGCCGGCGCAATGTCAGTGACAGTGATACACGCCGGTCTTCTGGTTCATATGGCACCCGTTGCTGGCCGTGCCGCCGCCATGCGCAAAGGCGTTGGCCGCAACACACATCCTCCAAGGTCGCCAAAGCGACCGAGTTTGGCGACCAAGTGGAAACGTCTAGGGTCTCGGAACCACCCCGATTTCATCGGCAGGGGGAACCTTCCCGCAGGGCCGGCCTTATTACTCAGGAACGACAGACGAGGCGACGATGGAACTTCTGCAAACCGAAATTCGCGCTGAAGGGCAGACCGTCAAGGTGGAGTTTCTTGGCGAAGGCGGCGAGAAAATTGCCGTGACCATGGCAGACCCGGGGCTGGACACAGTGCAAGAAAAATCGGCACTGATCGATCGGGCCAAACAGATGATGGTCCAGGTCGTGGCGTTCGAGGCCGCGGAGACCGAGTACGACCAGAAACCAGCGGGGATATCGACACAACCATTGTGACCGGCAGGTCTAAATGGCCCGATTTGGGCCGTCTGCGTTCCAATAGCGCGAAGGGGCGTAAGATCCGGCGCAGGCGGCCGGGCGAACGGCGCGAAAGGAGGGTAGGGCGCCTCTGTGAAGGATCAGGCGAATGTATCCTTTTTTTCCAATCCACGCTTTGGCGGCTGCCAGGGGAGACGGCCTTCGTCCCGAGTTAATCCGCATGTTCACGGCTCGCGCCGCGGTCTCGTCGCCAACGATCGTGCAACTTGGCGAGCGTTCGGATGGCTTTGAACAGGCGGGGCCGAACCCGGTTGGGGATAGCGAGGCCAGCCTTCCGGACGGCGTTTTGCAATTTCCTGCCAGGGCTGCGAAATCCATACGCGTTTGATGGACCCGTCGGGAACAAAGCTGGGGCTGCGCGCTTATGGTTCGGCTTGGCTGCCCATTCGATCTATTTGCACTTCCGCCGATCTCGTTCGCGTCTTGCCGGCCTGCTTCGTCGTCGACCGTGAACTATCCGCAAGCCGTTGATCTAGCATGTTGATTGAGGCGGATAGTGGCTTTTGGATTGCAGGATTAGCGGTTTATGGGGGCTGTTTTCCTGCAATTCGTTTTGCGATTCCCTTGTGCTGCGGAGCGTGATTCACTTGGTTCGGCGGCGGCGAATCGAGGGGACGGCGAATGTCCAGGCCACGCGAGAAGCGCGAGACGGGAAAGCAGGATCTGTTCCGCTCCAGGCTCGATCAGATCATCAATATGAAGCACGAGCTGGTGCGGCTGGCGCTGGCGATCGACTGGCCGGTGCTGGAGGAGCGTTTCGGCGCCGTCTATTCGGACGGCCCCGGCATGCCGCCGCTGCCGACCCGGCTGATGGCGGGGCTGGCCATCCTCAAGCACACTTTCAACCTGTCGGATGAGGTGCTGTGCGAGCGCTGGGTGGAGAACCCCTACTTCCAGTATCTTTGCGGCGAGGAATTCTTCTGCCACGCGCTGCCGTTCGATCGCTCGTCGATGACGCGCTGGCGCAGCCGCATGGGCGAGGAGCGGATCGCGGCGCTCTTGCAGGAAAGCCTCAGCCTCGCGGTCAAGACCGGGGCGATGAAGCCGTCCGACACGCGCCAGGTGATCGTCGACACCACCGTGCAGCCGAAGAACGTGATGTTCCCGACCGACGCCAAGCTCATCCACCGGGCGCGCGAGCGGCTGGTGCGGCTGGCCAAGAGGACGGGGCTCAATTTGCGCCAGACCTATGTACGGGTCGGCAAGCTGGCGCTGATCAAGCACCAGCGCTATGCCCACGCCAAGCAGTTCAAGCGGGCCAACAAGGCGCTGCGCAGGCTTAAGACCTACCTCGGCCGGACCATCCGCGACATCGGTCGCCAGGTCGCCGGCGATGCGAGGCTGGACGCGCTCTTCAAATGGCCGCTCTACCAAGCCGCCACCGTTCTCGAGCAGCGTCAGCGTCAGCGCGGCCGCAAGATCTACAGCCTGCACGCGCACGAGGTGGAATGCATCGGCAAGGGCAAGGCGCACATGCCCTACGAGTTCGGAGTGAAGGTGTCGGTGGCCACCACGCTGAAGCGCTCCAAGGGTGGCCAGTTCGCCCTGCATGCAAAAGCGCTGCCCGGCAATCCCTATGACGGCCACACGCTGGCAAGCGTCATCCCCGATATGGAAGAGACCATCGGCAACCAGATCGGCCGCATCCTCGCCGACGCCGGCTATCGCGGCCACAACGCACCCCAGAGCCACAAGTTCAGGGTCTTCACCAGCGGCCAGAAACGCCGCGTCACCCCGGCAATCAAACGCCAGATGCGGCGGCGGTCGGCGGTCGAACCGGTGATCGGCCACATCAAGGCCGAGCATCGCATGGGCCGCAACTACCTCGCCGGCCAGCAGGGCGACGCCGTCAACGCCATCCTGGCCGCCGCCGGCTACAACTTCTCCCTCCTGCTCAGGTGGCTGAAGGGTTTTTTGTCCCTCTTGATCGCTCTCTTCCAACTCCGGCCCAAGCCGGTCGCCGCTTAGCGGCCGCATTGTTCACGGTCGACTTCGTCGTGTTCTTCCTTGCGGCAATCATCGGCAATGATCCGGGACGGGGTCTATGTTCCCGGCGCGGTAAGCAATGAATTTCACTTGAGCGCGTAGAGATAGGCGGCGATGTCGCGCGCCTGCTGCTCGGAAATATCGGTCGAGGGCATGGCCGAGCGCGGGTTGACCTGCCTTGCGGCGCGGATCCATCGGATCATGTTGTCGGGATTGTTGGACACAACGCCACCAATGTAGACGCGGCTGGCCAGGCTGGCGTCAAGGCGCGGGCCAACAAGACCTTGTGCGCCGGGCACACCGGTGATGATGTGGCAACCGGCGCAACCGTTCGCCGTCATGATCGGTATCGCTCGCGCGGCAATGCCGCCGGTCGCCCGGTTGGCCTCGTCCTCGGCCCGATCGATACGCTGCTGCCACCAGGCAAACGCCGCCAGCATCGCAAGCAGTGCAATGACCATCGCTCCGATGCTGATCCACCTGATTCTGCCGGGCTCGTCAGCCGCGAGCGCTTCGGCCGGCTCCGGCTGCCGGCCGGGCGGCGGCAGCACCACGGCGAGCATGGCAACGGCCGCGGCCGCGCCGAGCGCCAGCAGGATCAGCCTAGCCAGCGTTAAACGCATGGGACGCCTCCCGATCGGTTTGCCCGCTCGAACGGATCCAGAGGCCAGCCAGCAGCAACGCTGCGCCGCCATATATCAGCCCGGCCGGGACCCACATGACAAGGCCGGCGAGTTGCTGGTCTTCGAGTGGGGTAAGGCCCCACGAACTCGCGCCGGCGGCCTTTGCCGCATACCAGGGCCTCGGCGAAACGAGAAGCAGAACGCCGAGCAGGCCGGTGTGCAGCGAGGTGAAGAAGAGATGCATCACCGCGCCGCCATGGGCCTGTTCGCGGCCGGGTCGCGGCAGCAGCGCCCACCAGAACAACAGCCCGGTGCCGAAAAAGCTGGCGTGCTGGGCATAATGCAGAAAGCCGCGTTCGAGCGCCGCTTCGAACAGCGCCGGAACGTGCCAGACCCATATCACCACGCCGTGCAGGATGGTGGCAGCCAGGGGGCGGCTGATTGCAGCCCAGACCACTCGAACCACGCTCGCATGCCCGGCTTGGCCAAATGCCCGCCGCAGCGGCGTTGGCAGCGCCCACATGATTGCCGCCGCCGGGAGCGAAGCGACCAGCAACGGTGCGGCGACCGCCATCAGCAATTCGTGCTCGATCATATGAGCGGCGAACAGGCGCTCGCCCAAGGCATGGATTGGGCTGACCAATGCGACCGCCAGAGCCATCCAGCCGGCGCAAAACAGCAGCGCCCGCCGCAATCGCAGGGTTCTGCCACGGCTGCTTCGTCGCCACAGCCGCAGCGCGCCGACGGCATAGATGATGGCGGCTGCCGACAGCGGCAGCGTAATCGGCAAGGCCAGCGTCCATCCCGCCTCGGGCGCGCCGGCGCCGTAACAGATGGAGGTGGAGAAGAAGTCTTCGAGGCTCATCGCACGCACCCGTCGAGGATGAGCGCGGCGCTGCCTTGCATGATGATCACCAGAGCAAACAACAATGCCGACAGAATGCCAAGGTTGGCAACGAAATACTCCGTGCCGCGCGTGCGTTGCGGTTTGAAGGCGGCGCCGCCCTGCCGTTTTGCCCGCCACGACAAGGCACCGCCGAGCAGCGAAAGCAGCGCCAGCGCCAAAGCGATGGGCAGCACGATCGGCACCTGGCGATTGCATTGCCAATGCACAAGCGAATAATTCAGTTGCGTCGACACCGCCCAGGCCAGTGGCCCTGAAAGAAGTCCGCCCCAAGAAGTGCCCAACACAACCGCACGCATCTCAGCCGAGCCTCGGTGTCCAGTAGATCAGCAGGTAGATCGGGATCCAGGTGGCGACCACGAAATCCCAATAGAAGACATTGTCGCCAACATCGCCGAAGCGCCGGCCGCTGTTGCCGTGACGCGTGAACATCAGCACCGTCAGCACGATGGTGTCGCCAACGTCGGTGATCAGATGCGTCGTGTGCAGCCCAAGCAGCACCCACAGCATCGACCCGTAGGCGTTGGTGTCCCAGTAGATGTTCAACGCCGGAAACTCGAACCAGCGTACGACGAGCGGCGCGATCCCCAGCAGCGACATCACAACCAGGCCGATCCGCACAGGCATGATCGCGCATTGCTCAGCATAGCGGTTGAGCATGTGGTTTGGCACCAAGCTGACAATCAACAGCAGCGTCACGATCGTTCCGGGCCAATGGTTCGGCCGCGGCGCGCCGAGTGGCCATTGCGGCCACGACTGCGCCAGGTAGAGATAGGCACCTGCGGCGATTGCGAAGCCGGTGCCCTCGAGCGCCATGAAGCCGAGCGTGCCCCACCAGGTGGGGCTGCGCGGACCAACCCCATAGGTGGGCAGGCCGGAAAGATCGGCGGCGGGACGCTGTTTCATTCCTCGTCCTCCGGATCGCCTTTTGGCCAGAACCAGCCGATCAGCGTGATAGCAATCGGCAAGGCGCCCCAGACCACGGCCCAGGGCGTAAAGATCGAATAAAGGAAGGTCGCGCCCACAGCGATGGCCGCAAACAGCGGCCAGATCGACGGCGTGGCCGATTTCTCGCGAATGTCGGGACGCGCTTCGGCTACCGTCGAGATAACAAGTTCGCGCGCGTCGACGCGGAGCCCTGTCGCGACCGGCAAGGCCTCACGTTCGGCCCACAGCGGCTCGGCGTGGGTGACGACGGGGATGCGGGCGAAGTTGTAGCTCGGTGGCGGCGAGGTTGTCGCCCATTCCAGCGTGCCGGCATCCCAGGGATTGTTGCCCGCCGGTGCGCCTCGCAAGGCGCCGTGCAGCATGTTGAACGTGAACAGGACGAAGCTCAGGAAGAAGACCGCCGCGCCCGCGGTGATGAACAGGTTGATGTTTCCCCAGCCAAGCTCGGCCGGATAGGTATAGACCCGTCGCGGCATGCCCCAGAGACCGACAAGATGCATGGGGAAGAACGCCGCATTGAAGCCGATGAAGGCCATCCAAAAATGCCAGCGCCCAAGCCGCTCGCTCATCATGCGGCCGGTGAGCTTGGGCAACCAGAAATAGGCGGCGCCAAGCAGCGGAAAAACCGATCCGCCGATCAGCACATAATGGAAATGCGCGACCACGAAATAGGTGTCGTGGACCTGCAGGTCCAAAGGCACGGATGCCACCATTACGCCGGTGAGGCCGCCGATGACGAAAGTGAAGACGAAGCCGAACACGAACAGCAGCGGCGTCCGGATCACCGGCCGGCCGTCCCACATGGTCGCCAGCCAGCAGAAGATCTGCAGCCCGTTGGGAATGGCGATCATCATGCTCGAGGCGGTGAAGAAGCTGGCGCCGAGCTTGGGCAGGCCGGTCGCGAACATGTGGTGGACCCACAGGCCGAACGACAGGAAGCCGACCGCGATGAGCGACAGCACAAGTCCCAGATGTCCGAAGACCGGGCGTCTGGCGAAGGCGGGGATGATCGACGACACCATGCCTGTCGCCGGCAGGAAGATGATGTAGACCTCGGGATGGCCGAAGAACCAGAAAAGATGCTGGAACAACAAGGCATCGCCGCCCTCGGCCGGGTTGAAGATGTGGGTACCGACGAGCCGGTCGAGGATCAGGAATGTCGACGTGATCATGACCGCCGGCATGGCGAAGACGACGACGAAGGAGGTGACCAGCATCGCCCAGACGTAGAGCGGGATCTTGTCGAGCGACATGCCCGGCGCGCGCTGCTTGAACACGGTGACGATGGTCGCGACGGCGACGGCCAGGGACGACACTTCGGTGTAGGTTATCATCTGCGCCCACACGTCGGCGCGCTTGCCGGGTCCGAATTCGGGGCCCGACAACGGCACATAGGCGAACCAGCCGACGTCCGGCGCCATGCTGAGCGCGAACGATGCCCAGGCAAAAATCCCGCCCGAGACGTAGATCCAATAACTGAATGCATTCAGGCGAGGGAAGGCGATGTTGCGCGTGCCGACCATCAGCGGCACCAGATAAATGCCGGTGGCCTGCACGATCGGCACGGCGAACAGGAACATCATGGTCACGCCGTGCATGGTGAACAGCTGGTTGTAGAGATCCGGCCCGATCAGGCCGCGTTGCGGCCCCGACAGCTGGATGCGCATGGCGACTGCATTGAGCCCGCCCAGGCACAGGAAGACGAAAGCGGTCACCAGATAGCGCCGCGCGACGACTTTGTGGTCGACGCTCGACAGCGCGCCGATGATGCCCGGCTTCGTTCGCCAGGTCCGTTCGAGCCAGCGATGCAGGGTGGCATCGTCCAGACCGGTATCGCGCGGCCCGTCGCGTTCTGGCGCAAGGTCGCCCTTGGGGGTTGCTTGCCGCGCCAGGCCGCGTTCGCTGGTCAGATCGGAGCTGCTCATTTGAGCCCCTCCAGATAGGCGACAATCGCATTGAGTTCGTCGCCATTGAGATCGACCACCGGCATGTGGGCGCCGGGCTTGATGCCTTGCGGGTCGGCGATCCAGGCGGCAAGGTTGCCGCGGCTCATCGTCAGCGTTCCGGCGGCGAGCGTTTGCCGGCTCGCGATGTGGGTGAGATCGGGCGCAACCGTGCCGCCGGCAACCGTGCCGCCAATTTTGTGGCACATCACGCAGGCACGATCGAGGAACAATGCCGCCCCGGCGCTAGCCTCTGCACTTACGGGTGCTACGGCGGACCGAAGCTGGTCGTTCAACCAGGCATCGAAGACCGGCCGCGGCTCGGCGACGATCAACGTGCTCATGTTGGCGTGCTGCTGACCGCAGAACTCGGCGCACTGGCCGCGATAGACGCCGGGCTTGTCGGCCTTGAGATCAAGGACATTCTCATGGCCGGGGATGAGGTCGAGCTTGCCGGCGAGGGTGGGCACCCAGAAGGAGTGGATCACATCGGTCGAGGTCACGATGAACCGTACCGGCTCGCCGGCGGGGATATGGATCTCGTTGGCCGTCGTAAGGATACGGCTCGGCTGAGCGTCCTCGTAGCGTACCTCCCACCACCATTGGTGTCCGGTCACGCGGATCGTCAGCTCGGCGTCCGAACCGATGGCAGCAAGCGTCCTGTTGGCGAAGAAGCTCAACAGGGTGAGCCCGATGAGGATCACGGTCGTCGCGCCAAGCGCGGTCCAAACCGCTCGCGCCTTGCGGTGCTCGGCGCCTGGATCGAGCACAAGCGGGTCGGAGCGCGTGCGCGATCGCATAGCAAGTGGCGCCGCCAAGGCGATCATCACCAGGAGCCAGATCAGCGCGCAGAGCCCGGTGAAGAACCAGATGAGCCAAGCCAGCTCCGACGCGGCGGGGCCCTTCGGGTCGAGTGCCGATTGCCACCCGGCACATCCCTGGAGAAGCAACACGCAGGCCGTGCCGAACGCCGCAAAGACGGGCCGTCTCACGGCGACTTCCCCAGAGTCGCGGCATCCGGCAGGCGGTTCTCGGACGGATGCACCATCATATCGTCGTTGCGCGAAGGCGCGGCGGAGGAGGGCGCGTTGCCGCCCAACGAGCGGACGAAGGCGGCAAGCTCCCAAATCTGGTCGTCGGGGACCTTGTCGCGGAATGTTGGCATGCCGTTCGGCCGCCCGTCTCGGATGGTGGCGTGGATGCTCTCGATCGAACTGCCATAAATCCATTTCTGGTCCATCAGGGCCGGTCCCATGCCGCCGCCGCCATTGGCATGGCAGCCGGTGCAGTTGAACCAGCTGAAGAGGCGCTTGCCCTCGCTAAGGTGAAAGGCATTGGCCTCGAAAGCGGCAGCCTTGTTGTCACTGAGAGAGGGCCGCGCGCCGCCAGGCTCCAACGTGGTGACGGGGGCCGGCTGCTCACCGGAGCCGAGCGCGGATTGCGGGCGTGTATCGCGCTCTTCCCGTTGGCATGCCACAAGCGCCAGCGTCGCGGACAGGAGCACGACGAGCCCCCGTTTCATCGTACCGGATTCCCGCCGGCGTCCAGACGAGGCACTCCAAACTGAGTCAGAACGGAATCGATCTCGGCCTTGTGCTTGGCAAGTGCGGCATCGACTTCGCCATGCAACGCGTCGTCCTCACGCCGGACGCCCATCGAAATATCGTAAATCATTGGCAGCAGCGGCCCGTCTATGCGGGGGGTCACTGGCGTGAGCTTAAGCGGCACCTTCTGCTTCGCGGCGAAATAGCCGGCGAGCGGCCCCCAGACGACGGCGAGGTCAACCTCGCCATTGGCCACCGCTTCGACGATGCGCGCCGGAGGGTTTGGCGCCGAATAGTCGCCATAGACGGGGTATCCGATCAGATGGCCGACAATACCACGGCGGCCAAGCGCCTGGACCGGAGGCGAGTTGGCGCCGTCGTCGCCAATGAGTTGCACACCAATGCGCAGCTCACGCAGGCGCGGATCGTTGAAGGACGTGATATCGGGCCCATCCTTGCGCATCACGAATACATAGGACGAGCGGTAGTAGGGTGTGGTGGTGCGCAGCATTTCGAGGTTGGCGGGAGTGCCCGGGACGAGGTCGCAAATGCCGGCCTTCAGCGTGTTGCGGACAAACCCGCGGCGCTGCGCCCACCAAATGTAAGTAAGCTTGGCGCCAAGCTCGCCAGCCACGATTTCGGCTATCTTGTTCTCGAAACCCTGGCCGCTGGCGTTCGAGAAAGGCATGTTGTTGGGGTCGGCACACACCCTCAACTCGCGCGCATGAGCGACTGCGGCGGCGAACAACAGGACGAGCGCACCGATCGCAGCGGCAATGTGCCGGACGGCTTTTCGCCGAACAGGCCTGTCGAAGTGGTCAGGGCAGGCGGAATACATAGAGCGTTCCTCCCGGCGTCGTGACGTCCTTCAAATCCTTCATGGCGTTGGCGAAGCCGAGGGCGGCTGTGGCGTCGCGTGGATCGAGGTCACCCGACACGATGGCGCCGGCCCAACCGCCGACGCCCGACAGGATCGCCACATATTGACGCCCGTCGGGACCGCGGTAGGTGATCGGCTGGCCGATGATGCCGGACGATGTCTTGAATTGCCAAAGCAGGTCTCCTGTCTTGGCGCTGACCGCTTTGAACCAGCCTTCCATCGTGCCGTAGAAGACGACATCCCCGGCGGTGACCACCGCACCGCTCCATACCGGAAAGTTCTCCTTCAAGTTCCATACGGGCTTGGCGGTGGCAACATCCCAGGCGGTGAATGCACCGCGATTGCCGCCTGGCCCTGGGATCATACGGACGTTCATGCCGACATAGGGCGTGCCGGCGATATAGTTCACCTCGACCCCCTCTTCATCCATGCAAAGGTTGTTGTGGGGGATGTAGAGCAGGCCGGTCTTCGGCGAGAATGCCGACGGTTGCCAATCCTTGAGGCCGGACGCGGTCGGACAGATGTCGCGGACGACCTTGCCGGTGCCGGTCTTCTTGTCGGGATTTACGACCAGGCGGCCGGTCTTCAGATCCACGCCCTTGCTGGAGTTGACCGGGCCGAAAGGCTGAGCAGACAGGACTTCGCCGGTAGTACGGTCGAGCAGGTAGACATAGCCATTGCGCTCCGGCCGCACGAGCACCTTGCGCGGCTTACCCTGCCAGCTCATGTCCAGGAGGATCTGCTCGTTGATGCCGTCGTAGTCGTGCAGGTCGTGCGGTGTCCACTGATAGAACCATTTCGCCGCGCCCGTGTCGGGGTCGCGGGCGAAGATGCCGGCCGTCCATTTGTTGTCGCCGGGCCGCAAGTCCGGGTTCCAGGGACCGGGATTGCCGGTGCCGTGGAAGATCAGGTTGAGGTCCGGATCATAAGAGATCCAGCCCCATACATTGCCGCCGCCGATCTTCCAGGCCTCCGGAGGCCATGTCGTGATGCCAAGGTCCTTGCCCTTGTCCATATCGTAGTGGGGCTTGAAGTCCGGGCCGATCAGCACGTCCTTGTCGGGGCCCGTGCTGTAGGCCGTCCACACGACATGTCCGTCCGCGGCATCGAGCGCCTTGACCCATCCGCGCACGCCCATCTCGCCGCCGGAATTGCCGACCAGCACTTTGCTCTTCACCACCAGGGGCGCCATGGTGATCGTTTCGCCGATGTTGATATTGCCGATTTGTGTATTCCAGATCGGCTTACCGCTGCCGGCGTCGAGGGCGATCGTGTGGCCATCGAGCGTATTGAAAAACACCCGTCCGTCGGAGAAGACCGCCCCCCGGTTGACGACATCACAGCAGGCGACGCCTTGCGCTGCCGGTTCGGGATTGGGCTCGTACTTCCATTTCATCGGCGCGCCCGGTCTGGAGAGGTCGAGCGCGTAGACGACGTTGGGAAACGGCGTCACGATGTACATCGTGCTGCCGACGACCAGAGGAGCGGCCTCTTGGCCCTTGTTGACGCCGGTCGAGAAGGTGAAAGCCACCTGCAGGTTCTTGACGTTGTCTTCGGTGATCTCCGCCAGCTCACTGTAGCGGGTCGAGGCAAAGTTCTTTGCCGGCATGGTCCACTGGCCGTCATCGGCCGGAGCGGCTGAAACTGGCGGTTTTATTGCGGCGTCGCTCGCCGGTTGGGCAGCCGCCCCGGCCGCGATCGCAAGACCTGCCAGCATCACCCAGCCCAGCGCCAACCTGGAACCGCGCCCTGTTGCGTGCATTGCACCATCCTCTTTGGCGACTACGGTTGGCACCGGCGCCGGCCGTCTCATTTGCGCAGCGACCCGCCGACGCCGGCGCCAAGTTCGGCGGCTATGTCCGCCTCGGTTCCGGCGCACAACGGATGACCCCAGCCCGAAGCGCTCTTTCCCCCAGGATCGAGGTCGTAGATGATTGCGTCTTTGCGACTTGGATTGACGCCGGCCGGCACCTTGTCGAGGCCAAGTGCGGCGCGCACCCGCCAGGCGACATTGTGGTCGGCGCAAGAGGAATCGCCGCTGACGCCGAGCCCGCCTACGATGCCCTTCCCATCATAGAGAGCCAGGCCCCCGCCAAAGACGACCGCCCCTCCAACGGGCTTTCCGGTCAGTGGATCACCGGCACTGCCAAAGGTCGTGGGATCGCCTGCATACGCGACCGACTGGTTGACTGGATTGGCGGCTTGCAGCCCAAACATTGGACCACCCGGCTGGACCGGCGCATACAGATTGGCAGTCGACAGCGCCATCTGAGGAAGGCTGAGCCCATTGGCCGTGCTGGCTTTCTCGGCCGCGATCAGCCTGCTGCCAGGCCATTGCGCGTCGGCGGTCGGGCCGCTGAAGGCAACCGCGCACACGGTTCCGTCTCGCGCCACGACCGCGGCCCATTCATTGGTGTCGAACCCGCCATTGCCGGGACCGCCACTGGCTTTGACATTTCTCGTCAATGCCGCCAGCAGCTTGTCGTGGTCGGCGGGGCAAGGTGCTTGGGCGGCGGCCGTTTGCCGGGCGCAGCTTGTCGCCAGCAGGAACAGGTTGAGAGCCAGCAACAGGGCGCGACGATGAACCATCATCTGTAACGTTCGTTGAACACTCTCCAACGCTTGAGACGGGCAGAAGTGCCATCGCCTGCAAAAGATTGTTGTTGTTCGCGCGGCTGGCGAAAACGCCCGGGCACCGAGGGCGGAGCGACCCTTGCCCGCTTCAGGCAATCTTGGAACCGAAACCGCATTTGCCAGTTCGCTGGTATGCAGTCGGTGTTCAAGCAAATTGCGGGGTCGCTGAACGAGCGAAGGGCGATGTTGTTTGTCGGCGCCGGGGTGTCGATGAGCGTCGGCTTGCCGTCATGGCAAAAGCTGATCGATCACATGGCAAATGACCTCGGCCTGGACGGCGAGACGGTGGGCATGCCTGATGCCACTTATCAGGCGCTTGCCGAATACTACCGGCTCAAGCACGGAAGCATCGCCTCTTTGCGCAGCTGGATGGACCGCGAATGGGCGGTCTCTCGGAAAAAGGTGGAGCGATCGGCGATCCACAGGCTGATCGTCTCGCTCGATTTCCCGATCATCTACACCACCAACTACGATCGAAACTTGGAAGTCGCCTTCGAGATCTATGGCCGGCCCTTTGTCAAAATAGCCAACGCCAAGGACATCGCCAAGGCCAGCGGCGGCCTGACGCAAATCGTCAAATACCACGGTGACTTTGACGATGAGGCTTCGCTTGTGTTGGCAGAGACCGACTATTTCGACCGGCTGTCGTTCGATTCGCCGCTGGATGTTAAATTTCGAGCCGATGCGCTGGGGCGCACGATCCTGTTCATCGGCTACAGCATGTCCGACATGAACATTCGTCTGCTGTTGCATCGCCTGTGGCAGACTTGGCGTCTGTCCGGTTTCGAGCGGGATCGTCCAAAGTCATTCGTGTTCATGCCAGGCCCGAACGTCGTTCAAGAGGCGGTTCTCGGTCGCTGGGGACTCAACGTCGTGTCCGGGGCCGACGAGAACCCGGAGCAGGCGCTGATAGCGTTTCTCTGCAAGATCGCCGAAGCGAAGTAGCGAGGTTGGTCGCAACGATTGCTGCAGACAATCTCGCTTGCGCCCCACGTGCTTGGAGCCTTGCTTTGCCGGTCATCCGTGAATCTCGCAAGCCCACTGTTGGCGCTCCGACCTGAGACGTTAAGGCGGCCGATAGGCTTCGCCGTTTTCGAGAAGAGGACAACGTTGACAGGCTAAGGATAGCTAAGGATAGCTAAGGATAGCTAAGGATAGCTAAGGATAGCTAAGGATAGCTAAGGATAGCTAAGATCGAGCGCGCGATCCTCCATGCACCCTGGCCGCGGTCATGGCGAAAGGCGAATTTGCACGGGCATGTGATGGCCCGCGTCGCTTCGAATGTGCCAAGACTTACGTCGCCTTTGATCGCCTCGCCAGCGGCGACCAAAGGCGTGCGTACACTTACGACGTGCGCTGCGGTGTTGACTGCTTCGACATGATAATTCGGGATCGATAGGCCTGCTTCCCTCCACCGGAACTCTTGCTTGCAAAGGCGCAGAACGCTGCGTGCGGCGCCAAGCCTCTCCGCTCTGTTTGCCGAACCCACCGAACCCAATGCCTGGTCAACGTTTGGCGCTCTCGCTTTCCGTATCGGCCCGCGCAAGGAACTGCTCGGCCGTGGCGGGGAGATGGTCCTTCAACCAGTCGGCCATCGCTACTTCTTCTCGAAGGTTTTCCTCACAGACCTGTGCGACCTCGGTTTCCCCTAGCGATCGGGCGGCGGCGATAAGGATGGTGTAGGAGGCGATCTCCATGTGCTCGAACGTGTAACTAGCGAGCGATCCCTTCATCACCTCGTCCCCGGCAAAGACGCCGCTCAGCGACTGCGCCATTGCCGTCAGCTTGCCGCCGGCATCCTTCAGGGTGGAGGACCCTTGCCCGATGCGGTCGAGACAGGTCTTGAGCCGAGCGGCCTGCTGCCTGGTTTCATCAAGGTGCTGCCGGATCCGCCCACTCAGTTCCGGATAGCTCTCTATACGATTCAACTGCCCGTTCAGCATGGTCTCGGCCTGCTCCTCCATGGCGTGCGCATCCCTGAGCCATTGGACAAGCCATTCACGCGATTCCGACATTTCATTTCTCCTTGATGATCAGGTCGAACTTTCAAGAAGAGATATTGTTCCTCGTCGGCTCAGCCGAAGAACAAACAAACAGCAAGCTGCCGGCGGATGCTTCCGGCTTTGACAGTCATGCGGACTTCAATGAGCTAGCTTCTGGATGCGAACCGTGACGTCCGCGCAGGCCAGCCAGGCGAACCCCATGTCTTATGCCGCGCGTTCGGCATCTTGCCGGCCCGGCAGCTGATGGTGTCTGACAAGTCCCCAAAGCGCCGCTTGCTTCGATCCCGTCAGGCCCCAGAGCCGTGCCGCCGTCGGGGGTCAGCGGGCCGGGTCTATGCGGCTTGCTGCATTGCCCTTTCGTTCACGCCGGTCTCTCCGAGCTGCGTCAACGCTTCGTCCGTCGCCTTCTCTTCCTCGAGCGTCTGCTCAAGCAGAGGAATCGCATCCTTCAGACCGAGGAGCCCGGCCCAGGTGACCAGTGTCCCGTAGCGGGCGATCTCATAGTGCTCCACGGCTTGGGCGGCAGCGACGAGCCCAGCGTCCAACGCCGGTGCCTCTTCGAACTCCTCCAATATCTCCTGGCCCTCCTCGATGATGCCGTCGATGGCGGGACACGTCTTTCCCTGCGCCCGCTTACCGAAAATCTCGAAGACCTGCTGCAGCCGTTCGACCTGGCCTTCGGTCTCCTCGCGGTGCTTTTCAAATGCGGCGGTCAACTCCGACGATTCGGCTCCCTTCGCCATCTTCTTCAACGCAGTCAGGATCTTGCGTTCGGCGTAGTAAAGGTCCTTGAGGCCGTCATAGAACAGGTCTTCAAGGCCTTTGGCGTTGCCGTTTGAGCTCTTCTTCGTGGCCATCTTCATCTCCGACAATCGAGGAATACGTGTCGGGCGACACGCACAGCTTTAACCGCATTGCTCGGTAGTTGTTCCTTCGCGGCTTCCAGAAACTGGCGGCCAGGGGCATCATGGCAGACTAAAGGGCACAGCCGTCGTTTGCCGCCATAAAGGCCTCATCTCCGTCAAGGTGCGCCGGCTCGGCAGATCAGAGAGCCGGCAGCCAAACCGAGGCGGCAGCCGGCGGGAAAAAACCATTTTCGCTGGATGCTGGCGGGGCAGTTGCCTCCGGTGCTGGCGAGCGCAATTCCGACCTGCCCGCCTCCTTCTGATGGGCGCGGGCACTTAAGCAGCGCGGGGCACGTCAACCCATCACGCTCTGGCCCGTGTGGTCAGTTGCCCGCGAGAACTCCAACGCAGCGGCCATCTTGGAGGGCTGGATAGCTCTTGGTTCCAGTCTCGGTGATGGTGTCCCAAATCCATCTCAATGAAAAGCCCGCCACGGGAGCGACCTGCGGCGGGCCTTTGGAGCGGCTACATCCTTGGGGAATCGACCGCTTGTGGTTGTATTGTGAACTGCGTGAGCGAGTTAGGCTATGGTGTGATCGCGGAACCCCGCGCCTATGCCCCGCCGTCCGTTTCGCTTTCCTCATCGATCTACGGACCGGCAGTTAGGCATTGTTTTCCAGCCACTCCCGCAAGACGATCAGAATGAGATCCGACCGACATCTCAGCGGCCATGGACTTTAGCGCGTCTTCCGTCGCCGAATCCACCGGCACATCAACGATGTCCCGAGGCATCAACGCAACGCGCTGGAGGCGAAGAGCACAAAGGTGGGATTGCGCGCTCGCCACCTTTGAAACCGATTGGCGAGAGACGATTCTAATTGTGGGGCCGAACCATTACTGAGATGTTTCATCGGAGAAGCGGCTGCTCAAAAGCGGCGGTTACCTGACATTCTGATCATTCGTCCTCCTTCAACAATGCGTGCAGAAAAGCATGCTGTGGCGAGGCGAACGGGTTGACCACCGTCACGCCGGCCCAAGTGAAACCGTCCTGGAGGTCCTCGGACAAAAGCAAGCGGCACCCCGATTGCGATGCAACTGAGAGAATGATCGCATCCCATATCCCCAATTGATGGTCCGTCGCGAGATCGACCGCCGCCACCATGACTGCGGGCGAGGTTTCGACAACGGGGAATGTATCGCGCCAACTCAACAGCGCATCACGGGCCTCGCTGCGCGACTTTCCGCCCTTGCGGACGAGCACATTGAAAAGCTCGCCGAGAACCTGCACCGGAACGACAGCTGCCTTTTGCGGTACCCGGCGAATGAGGGTCAAAGCGGCATCACGGCGTTCAACCCCGTTGATACCTTCCGCGTAGGCAAGCACATTCGTGTCGAGCGCTACCCTCACCGATCATCCTCATAGAGTTCGTCGCGCGTCCAAGGTCCAGCGTCCAACACGGGCTGCTTTTCAAGGCGGGAAAGCAGCGTTGCATGGGCGCTAACCGCCACATCGTCATGCCTGCTGGCGGGAATGAGCCGCGCGACAGGCTTGCCGTGGCTGGTCACAACATAGCTGTGCCCCTCCCGAACCCCTCGCAAAAGGACGGAGAACCTGCGATTGGCATCAGCAGCCGAAACGGCTTCCTCCATAACCAAACTCCACAATGTAGTTATATTGCCTACTATAATGGCTGCCCGAAAGATTGCAAGCCTCGTCTGGGCGGGAGCATCATTGCCAAAGCAAGCTCTCGACGCTCAGGCGATCCGCGTCCTGACTGTGGGCGTTGATGACGCACCCCGCGATATTTGCGTCCGACCTGACCCGTATTTAAGTTATGCGCGAGGGTGGCTGGCAACGCTTACCCGCTTCATCGAGCGCCTTGGTTGGGTCCTTGACCGCCTGGCTCTTCATGATCTTTGCCGCCGTGTCGATCAGGCAGGTCACATAGTCGTCCTCCTGATCAGCAACGACCGGGCCAGTTGCTGTGGCTGTCGTCAGCAGGAGTGTTGCGAGCGACTTTGAGATGCCATCGTGACGAGGTGTTCTGCTCGCGATCGCAATCAGCTTCAGGAGAAAGGATGCCATATGGCCGCTCCTACCCCGAGTCATGGGAAAGTCATTGTGACAAAAATTCGTTTCCAATGAATGAACGGTGCAAGCCGCCTTCAACATGTTGATGGCGACCAAGCGCTATTTCCCGTACCGATGCTTCAAGGGTGCCTGCAATTCGCTCGCATAGCAACTCGCTTGAGCCACTCAGGAGAAGCCGAATACGTGCTCCTCCGGCGTCAATGAGTGTCAAAGCCACCCCGCCATCTGTATACTCACCAACGTTAAGGACATCTTGGATCAGTTGAGGGCCTCGGAACGCTAGGTCGGTACGCCCGTGTTTCTCTGCACCCAAGTTCGCGGGTTTCGAGCTGTCATAGCCTGTGGGGTGGCCGTTCACTGTGGCTAATATAAGAAATCTCTTAACCTTCCGTTGAGAAAGTCAGCGTACGGTTCGTTTGCGGTAATGTTTAAGTCCCGCACACTCTCCAAAAAAGTGCCCGCCGTCCTTCAAGACCGGCGGGCATTTTGGCATTCACGGCACCGCTTCCGCAGCCAACCGACAGCTTGGCTCCCGCATGCTCGCAATATCTGCTCGCAGTCGCCAATCCGCCTCCAGTGTTGCGCCGGTTTCCTTTGGCCAAGACCCTGGCCGGCCTTTTTGGATGTATCGGGGAGGTCGTGGGCAGCCGGCGAGTCCGCCGCCGCGCGGTGGGCTTTTTACTTTGCAAGCGTGTTTGCAAAGATGGATGCCCTTCGGTTTTTAACAGCTCCGTCGACGTAGCGGATTCGCAAAATTGTGGGACAGGGAAGGGGCATTTCTCGCCCTCGCGCACCAACGCTTCGAGCCAGAATAATCTTAGTCGAATTGGTAACCTCATGTTCAGCGCCGATGGCTACAAAACGCTATGACGCCGCGCACCAACCGTATCCTGGGCAAATCGATGATCGTGACGACAATTGCAGTCGTGGCAACCTTCGGTCTGTCGTTTACGGCAAGAGTGGCCTTGCAGATGCCGATCGACTGGCTGAGTTGGGTGGAATGTACCTTAATTCCCATCCTGATCGGAATGCCGGTCAGTGCCTACATCTTCGCCCAGTCGGAAACGATCCAGGATACCTGCGACAAGCTGGAGAAGTCACACACGGCCCTCAGAGAAGCGCACGGAAGGCTCACCTTCGTAACCAGCCACGATCCGATGACGGGGCTCCTCAGCCGCGTGGAATTCATGGCAAGAATAGACAGGAGCCGCGACGAAGGAGAATGCGATACACTTCTCCTGATCGATCCCGATCACTTCTCCTCAATTAATGACGAGCACGGACATTCGAAAGGAGACGAGGCTTTGGTTCGGATCGCAAAGGCGCTCCTCTATGCGACGCGCCCAGGTGACTCAATTGGGCGCCTTGGTGGGGAAGAGTTCGGGGTCTTGCTGCGAGACGTGCGCAAAGAGCAGGCAATTGTCATTGCGGAGAACATCCGTCGTAATATCGAGGGGATTCCCTGGGGCCGGGGGCAACAAGACGGGGTAAAGGTGACTGTCAGCATCGGTGGTGCAGAAATCTCTCGCAATGCAGACACTCAGAATGTCCTCCGCATTGCCGGACGGTGCCTTCTGGAAGCGAAACAACGTGGGCGGAACCGCATTTCGTTCGAGTATGAGCCAGCCAGGTTGCAAGACGTACGAGGCAAAAAACACGCCGCAAGTTCGAATGAACCGGCGCCCTCTGCTGATGACCAGCGCTGGCAGAACGCAAAAAACTAGGCCGATGAAGGCTGGTGCATGTCACCAGCCGCTGGGAGCTTAGGCGATCCCCCTGGCCTTCCGGTCGCTCAAGTCCCGATTGTTGAGGACATAAAGCATCTCGTCGGCCTCTAGTAGCGTCAGACTCACCATTAGCACGCCGTCCTGAGTAACTGGCTGTCCGGTGAACACGTCAATGACCGACCAGAGACCACTATGTGCCCGCTGCATGTCGTAGCGCTTGGTCATGGCCTAATATATATCGAACGTGGGCCAGCGGTACCAGGATCGAGGGGTAATTGGCTCTCGAGGGCCGGACAACTGCGGCCGCCACCGCAGCCTACCAATTCGCGACAGCCCGACCGCCCGCATCGACGAGTGGGGCAGCCCGTCGTCGCTGCGGCGGGTGATCAAGACTATCGCGCTCTTCGCCGCTAGTTGGGGTGACGTGGAGCAGTCGGCCTGATTTCAGGCAGGGCTCAGACTTCTTCTGTCTCGAGCACGAATGTGCCTTCGGGAATGCGGTTGGCGATCATGCCGCGGATGCCTGCGTCGATGGCGGGATCCGTGTCGCTGAAAAGGCCGCAGGCCTGTAATGCCTTGCGATGATCGATCGATCTGCCGAGATATTCGAGCAGGACAACCGAGGCTGCCGGCTTGCGTCCCCGTACCAGCGGCATGCCGGTCTGAACACCTATGAGATAGGTGACGCTGGTCTGGTAACTTGGATAGAGGATTGCCTGTGTGACGTTCCCTTTGAGGAGGGTTTCATTTTCCAGCGCGACAATGCGATCGCCGAGCAACAGCAGCGCCGCGGAATATTTGGAGGTCTTCACGCCGTATTTCCCCACCAGGGCGAGCCGCTCCACGCATTTCCAGAAATAGCGACCGTCCTTTTCGTAGATGACGACCAGGCATTTGATGATCTTGCCGGCATAGCCAAAGGAATAGAAATAGCGAAAATAATAGCCGATATACCGGCCCAGATCTCCCGATCGCTGGTAGAGCTGCTCGACATGCACCAGCAGATCGGATGGCGCGTGCGCCGCGAGCGGGCGGCGCTTCAGTCCAACGACCTCGGCAAAGCGTTGATGATCCATCAACAACTCGCCCTCGCTCACGCCGAAGAAGTCGCAGATCTTGCGCATGTTGCGACGCGAAGGCCACGTCTGTCCGCTTAAATACTTGTTGAACTGCTGGCGGTTGATCTGCAGGCGCCGGCACACGGCGGCTATCGAGGGATGATAACCGCACAAGAATGCAAGGTTCTGAGGAAGCGGTTCTGTTTGCATGCCCTAGTGCATATTGACGCTTGACTGGTGTCAAGTCGCGAAGGGTCGCGAAATTGTGCGGCAGTGCGGATTTGCCCAAGATAGCGCCTCAAACAGAGGTTTTGCCCAGACGATGCGCACCATCACCAGCTTCCCCCATCCGATCCGTGCGATAAACCATTTCGAGATTCCGATGCCCGACGGGTGCAGGCTGGCGGCGCGGATGTGGCTGCCCCAGGACGCCGAGTGCAAGCCAGTCCCAGCGATCGTGGAGTACATTCCCTACCGCAAGAACGACCTGACAGCGGCGCGCGACGCCGTCATGCATCCCTATGTCGCCGGCCATGGCTATGCCGTGGTGCGTGTCGATCTCCGGGGAACGGGGGATTCCGAGGGGTTGATGCTCGACGAATATCTCCAGCAAGAGCTGGAGGACGGCTGTTCTGTCATCGAGTGGCTTGCCGCGCAGCCATGGTGCGACGGCAATGTCGGCATGATCGGCATCTCGTGGGGTGGATTCAACGGGCTGCAGATCGCCGCCATGCGGCCTCCGGCGCTGAAGGCGGTGATCAGCTGCGCCTCGACAGACGATCGCTACGCCGACGATGTCCATTACATGGGCGGCACACTCCTGATCGACAATTTCTCCTGGGCAGCGATCATGTTCGGGCGAAACGCCCTTCCCCCCGATCCTCGCAATAAGCCCGACACATGGCGTGCCCTTTGGCATGGTCGGCTGAAGGAGAGCGGGCTTTGGCTGAAGAACTGGCTGCAGCACCAGCACCGCGACGAATTCTGGAAGCATGGTTCGGTGTGCGAGGATTATGGCGCGATCACCTGCCCGGTCTACGCCATCAGCGGTTGGGCGGACGGCTATTGCAGGTCGGTCTTCCGCCTCGTCGAGAACCTGCAGGGCCCACGCAAGGGACTGGTCGGACCGTGGGCGCATACCTATCCGCATATCGGCAAACCCGGCCCGGCGATCGGCTTCCTGCAGGAATGCGTCCGCTGGTGGGATCACTGGCTGAAGCGCCATGACACCGGCATCATGGACGAGCCTATGCTGCGCTTGTTCATGCAGGAGGGGGCCCCGCCGCAGGCCTCCTATGAAGTACGTGAGGGACGCTGGATCACCGAGCCGGCGTGGCCGTCGCCGAGCGTCGAACGGCGATCTCTCTTCTTGGCCGGCAATGGAGGCCTCTGCATGCATCGAGGAGAGGGGGCGCCCGCGCCTCAACCGGTCAGTTCGCCTTTGTCGGTCGGACTGCGCGGCGGCAAATGGTGCTCCTATGCTTCACCCGGCGACCAGCCACCGGACCAGCGCGGCGATGACGCCGGCAGCCTGGTCTTCGAGACGGAAGTCCTGGGCGAAGCATTAGAAATTGCCGGCGACGCAATTCTTGATCTGGTCTTCGAAAGCGACCGGCCCGCCGCCATGGTCGCGGTCCGTCTTTCGGACGTCGCTCCCGATGGTGCGGCGACGCGCGTCAGCTACGGCCTTCTCAATCTGACGCATCGCGATGGGCACGAACAGCCCGAACCGCTGGAAATAGGCAAGCGCTATCGCGTCTCGGTTGCCTTCAAGCATGTGGCGCAGCACTTCCGCGCCGGGCATCGTATCCGTCTTGCTATCTCTACTGGCTACTTTCCGGTCGCATGGCCCGCTCCCGAACGGTTACGCTCACCGTCCACCTGGCGGATTGCCGGCTTGAGCTGCCTGTCCGCAAGCGCAATGGAACAGAGGCCGAGCCCACGCCATTCCTCGAAGCCGAGGGAGCCTCGCCATTACAGGTCGAGACGATCCTCAACGCGCGAAGGGATTGGACGATCAGCGAGAATCTCGCGGATGGCTTGACGGTCGTGGAACTCGGTGAAGGCGCTGGCACCTACCGCATTGCCGAGAACGATCTTACCATCACGTCGGTTGGGACCGAACGCTACAGCTTCCGTGACGGCGATTTCGGATCGGTTACAGCCGAGGCTAAATGGGAGTTCGAGTTCTCGCGCCAAGACTGGCGCATTCGCTCGCTCACGGAAACGACGATGACCGCAACGCCATCGCACTTTCATATCGAGGCGCACCTGCGTGCATGGGAGGGTGATGATCTCGTTCACGAACAGACATGGGCTGAGCAGATGGAACGGCAGCTGGTGTAACTTCGCCAAGTGACGCTCCCAAAGCTTACATTTGCGTCGATAGCGAAATTGACTGGCGGGTCGGCGCTATTGAAGAATGCACTGTCCAAACAGGTGGCCCACCGGGCGACACGAAACGAAAAAGAGCGTGCCGGCAGTCACCGGCAATCCGCTCAATTGAAAGGGGAACGGATCGTGGCTGACATGATAATGAACCGCAGACATTTCCTGCAGGCAGGCGCCGGCGTCGGCGCCGCGATCATTGCTTCAGGCCTGCCCTTGTCCCAGGCCGTTTGGGCCGCCGAAGGCAAGGTGCTCAAGGCCCGCGCCTATTCCGATATCGACAAGCTCGATCCTGGCTTTTACCAGAACGCCTACAATGTCGACGTCATGAACTGCATCTACACGAAGCTGACGCGCTATAAACCGGGCTCGGAGTGGGGCTGGGAACTCGAGGCCGCCGACTCCGTCGAACAGATCGATCCCACGCACATCCGTTTCCGCCTGAAGAAGGGCATCAATTTCACTGGCGGATTCGGCGAAATGACCGCCGAGGACGTGAAGTTCTCGTTCGAGCGCGTCATCCAGCACAATTCTCCGGTCAAGGGCGACTGGGGTCCGCTCGACCGCATCGAGATCGAGGACGACCATACTGGCGTGATCGTGCTCAAGACGCCTTTCGTGCCGCTCTGGAACATCACGCTGCCCTATGGCTGCGGCCATATCGTCTCGAAAAAAGCGGTGACCAAGGCAGTTCCCGACGGCGGCGATTTCGGCCTGAAGCCACCGTGTTTTTCCGGTCCTTATGTGCTGTCCGAGTGGAAGCCGAACCAGCTCGTCCTGTTGACCCGCAATCCCGAATGGAAGGGACCAAAGCCGGGCTTCGACGAAGTTCATATCCTGCCGATGAGCGACATCAAGACCGCCGAGCGCGCCTATCAGGCTGGCGACATCGACTTCACCGATTTCAGCCTCGATTCGCTGGCCACGCTGAAGGACAGCCCGCCCGAGAACACGAAAATCGAGGAGAAGCCTTCGCTCTACTACGTCTATATCGCCATGAACGCGGAGCACCCGAAGCTGAAGGATGTCAATGTCCGCAAGGCGATACAGTGGGCGATCAACGTTCCCCAGATCATGGACGCAGCCTATTCCGGACAGGCGGCGGTGGCCACCGGACTCATTGCGCCTGGTCTGGTCGGGCATCGTGAAAAGGCGCTGGTGCCGCCGGAGGGCGATCTCGAAAAGGCCAAGGAATATCTGGCCAAGGCCGGCGTCAGTGAACTCAGCCTCACCATCGACGCCCTCAACGTGACCACCTTCTCCACGATTGCCGAAATGGTCCAGGCGCAGCTGTCGCAGATCGGCATCAAGGTCGAGGTCAATGTTCAGGATTCCGGCTCATTCTGGACCATCGGCATGGAATCGGAAGGCGACCGCTGGAAGGACATGCAGCTGATCGTGCAGCGGTTCTCGATGGTGCCGGATCCCTACTATGCCACCACCTTCTTCGTGCGCGAGCAGGTCGGGGTGTGGAACTGGGAACGCTTCCGCAGCGAACGCTTCGACGAACTGAACACCAAGGCGGTAACCGTCGAGGATCCGCAGGAACGCGCCAAATTGTATCATGAGATGCAGGACCTCATGGAGGAGTCCGGATCCTACCGCTTCCTCACGCATGAGGGCTCACCGATCATGTACCGGACGACGCAGGTCGAGGCCAGTACGCGCCCCGACGGTCGACCGCTCTATCTCGGTTTCGCGCCGCAATCGGCCTAGTGCCGCGATCGCTGGGAAGGTTTGGGTCGGAACATGTGGCTATACCTCGCCAAACGCACCGGGCTGGCGGTCGCGATCGTGGTGGTCGCGGTGACGCTGCTGTTCCTGATGATCCAAGCCGTCCCTGGCGATCCGGCGGCCGTGCTGCTCGGACCGCGGGCAACGCCTGAACTGAAGGCGCAACTGCATGAACAGATGGGACTCGATAAGCCGCTGCCGGTCCAGATCCTGTCTTTCTTCGCCGGACTGCTGCACGGCAATCTGGGCACTGACGTTTTCACCCAGCGTCCCGTCACCGCCATCGTCTTCGAACAATTGCCCTACACGATCGAGCTGATCCTGGCGTCGATCGCCTGGGCCGTGGTCGTGGGCGTGCCGCTCGGCTGCTATTCGGCAACGCGCCGCAATTCGCTGATCGACAAGGCCGTCGGGGTCTTCGCCGTCGGCACAATCGCCATCCCCTCCTTTGTGATGGCGATCTACGCGCTATTGATATTCTCGGTCGGTCTTCGCTGGCTGCCCGCCATCGGTGCCGGCGCTGGCTTCCGAGACGGGATCGTTCACCTCATCCTTCCCGCTTTCGTCGTTGGCATCGGCTGGGTCGGCTATATCTCGCGCATCGTGCGGGCTTCGATGCTGGAACTGCTGAGCGAAAGCCATATCCGCATGGCGCGTTCCTTCGGCCTTTCGCAACGGCGCATCGTCGCCCTTTATGCGCTGCCGCTCGCGATTTTGCCGACGGTGACGATCATCGGCGTAGGCATGGCGCATCTGCTGTCGGCGGCGGTTTTCGTCGAAGTGGTGTTCGCCAGGCCCGGCATCGGCGCGCTGATCGTCAAGGCCGTCGACTCGCGCAACTACCCCATCGTAATGGGTACGGTCCTTGTCACGACCGTGCTGTTCGTCGTCTCGACGACCCTGGCTGACCTCGTCAACGCCGCGCTCGATCCACGAATTCGCGAGAACCTGTAGTGGCCGACATCCAAGCGATTTCCCATAGAGAAGCAACACGCCGGGATCCGGGCGCCGTCACGATGTTCCTGCGACAGCTGCTCAAGACGCCGCTCGGCGTGCTTGGCGCAGTCCTGGTGGTGCTGGTTGCGGCGAGCGCGGTCTTCGCCACCTGGATCGCGCCTTATGATGCGGTCAAGATCATGGTCGGGCCGCGGCTGGCGCCGCCATCGCTGCATTACCTGCTCGGCACCGACCAGCTCGGGCGCGACGTCTTCTCGCGCGTGATCATGGGCGGCAGGATCGCGCTGCTCGTCGCCTTCGTCTCGTTAGGCGCCTCGCTCAGCGTTGGCCTTGTGCTCGGGCTCATCGCCGCCTTCAGTCCGCGCTGGCTGGACAATCTGCTGCTGCTGGTCTTCGATACGATACGTTCGTTTCCGGTGATCATCTTCGCCCTGGCGGTGGTGACGCTGCTTGGGCCAAGCCTCGCCAGCGTCATCTTCGTCGTCGCGGTCACGTCGGTGCCGATCTATGCACGCGTTGTGCGCACGCAGGCGCATGCGCTGCGCGAAAGCGAATTCATCATCGCCGAGCGCGCCATGGGCGCCGGCTTCGTGCGTATCCTGGCGGTTCATGTGCTGCCCAATGTGATCGGACCGCTGCTTATCCTGGTCAGCATGGACGTGCCGTTGGTCATCACGCTGGAAGCCGGCATGAGCTTCCTCGGCATGGGCGTTCGCCCGCCGACACCGGACTGGGGAACGATCCTCAGCGACGGCTATGGCTATATCCACAAGACGGTATGGCTGGTCGTCGCCGGCGGCATCCCGATCGTCATCACCACGCTGGGGTTTACGTTCCTGGGCGAGGCGCTGCGCGACATCTTCGATCCCAGATTGCGGAAAGACCTATGAAACCGGCACACTTCGCGCAGCATTGGCCGCCCGGCGAACCGCTTCTGGAAATCCGCGGCCTTGATCTCGATTTCGGCACACCGCGCGGTCGCGTGCGGGCATTGCGCAAGGTTGACATCGACGTCCCGGCCGGCCAGGTGGTCGGCATCGTCGGCGAAAGCGGCTCGGGCAAGTCGACGCTCGCTTATGCCACGATGGGCCTCTTGGCCGAAAACGCCGAAGTGGTGGGCGGCGCTATCTTTTTCGAGGGACGCGACCTGCTGGCCATGGCGCCGGGGGAAAGGCGGCGCCTGCTTGGCAGCCGCATGGCGATGATCTTCCAGGATCCGATGACCGCGCTCAATCCGGTGCGCAGCATCGAAAAACAGATGGTCGACATCCAGCACCACGAGGGCGGCTCGCGGCGGGCCAAGCGCCAGCGCGCGATCGACATGCTGGAGCGGGTCGGAATTCCCGATGCCGGCAGCCGCATCGGCGGCTATGCGCATCAATTTTCCGGCGGCATGCGCCAGCGCATATGTATCGCCATGGCGTTGCTGGTCAAACCGGCGCTGCTCGTCGCCGACGAGCCGACGACGGCGCTTGATGCGACGCTCGAAGTCCAGATCCTCCATCTGTTGAAGGAGCTGCAGAGCGAAATCGGCTGTTCGATCCTGTTCGTCTCGCATCATCTCGGCGTGGTTGCCGAGCTTTGCGACCGTGTCGCGGTGATGTATGCCGGCGAAGTGGTCGAGCAAGGCACGGTTCGCGACATTTTCAACAGGCCCGGCCATCCCTATACGCGTGCGCTTCTCGAATGCGACCCGGGCCGGATTGCGACGTCGACGCGCCTGCTGCCGACCATTCCGGGCGAAGTTCCGAGCCTGCTCGGCCTGCCGGGAGGCTGTATATTCCGGCAGCGCTGCCTACATGCTGTCGCGCGTTGCGCCGACGAAACTCCTGGCGCGCGTGTGATCGGCACCAGCCATTCAGCCCGTTGTCACCTGCTAGACGACAAGGAACAGGTGATGCCCGCATGAGCGCGTTGCTTGCGGTCGAGGATCTGCGCGTGCGCTTCCGCACGATGAGCCCGCTGAAAGCCATTGCGACCGGCACCCAGAACCCGTTCGTCGACGCTGTCTGCGGCGTCTCGTTCGAGATTGCAAAGGGCGAGACGCTTGGCCTGATCGGCGAGAGCGGGTCGGGAAAATCCACCATCGCGCGGGCGATCATGGGACTGCGGCCGCCGACGAGCGGCACGATCCGCTTCGGCGGCGAGGTTGTGAACGGTCTTGGTGCGGCCGAGCGCAAGCTCACCCTCAGGCGCATGGCGATGACCTTCCAGGACCCGGTCGGATCGTTGTCGCCGCGGCTGACCGTGCGCTCGCTCTTGATGGAGCCCTTCCGCATCCATGGCATCACCGACCGCGATCCCGCCGCGGAAGCCGAACGCCTGCTTAACATGGTCGGCCTGCCGGTCGATTTCGGCCGCCGTTACCCGCACCAGCTTTCCGGTGGGCAGGCGCGCCGGGTCGGCGTTGCGCGTGCGCTGGCCCTGGCGCCCGACCTCATCATCGCCGACGAGCCGACGGCAGGCCTCGATGTGTCGGTTCAAGGGGAGGTGCTCAATCTGTTGGCGCGGCTTCAGCGCGAACTTGGCATTGCGATCCTGATCATCACGCACAACCTCAATGTCGTGCGTCACATGACCGATCGCATGGCGATCATGTATCTCGGCCGCTTCGTGGAAGTCGGGCTGACGGAACGCATTTTCGAGCAGCCGCGCCATCCCTACACACAGGCGCTGCTGTCGGCCAATCCAGTGCCGGATCCAGATGCAGTACTCGATCGGGTCGAAATCAGCGGCGAGGTTCCCAGCCTGCTAAGGCGTCCGCAAGGCTGCGAATTTCATACACGCTGCCGCTACGCGCAAGATGTCTGCCGGCGCGTCGCTCCTTTGCCGGTGATCGGCGCGGATGAGGCGCGTCACAATTTCAGCTGCCATTTTCCCTTGTCGGCAAGCACAGCCGGAGTAGCCCATGCCTCGTGAAATCCTCGATATCCCTCTCGCCAACGGCGCGCCCGGCAGCCGTCACAGTGTGCGCATGGTGCGCTACGGATCACCGCAGGCCCGGCCGAAAGCGTACATCCATGCAGCACTGCACGCCGACGAAGCTCCGGGCCTGCTCGTCTCACACCACCTGATCGAGCAGCTCGATGCGGCCGACGCACGCGGCGAAATCACGGGACAGGTGGTGGTCGTTCCCTACGCCAATCCGCTTGGCCTGGCGCAGTTCGTCAACGGCGACCATCTCGGGCGCCACGACCTTGCCAGCGGGCGCAATTTCAATCGGAACTGGCCGGCGCTGGCCGTTGAACTGGCCGCCCGGCTCGAGAGCCGGCTGGGAAGCGATGCCGACGCCAATCTGGTGCTGATCCGCGAGACGATCCGCGAGATCCTGGACGAACATGGGGTCGGTCAGCAGGTCGATTCCCTCTACACGATCCTGGCTCGCGAGGCTTTCGATTCGGACCTTGTGCTCGACCTGCATTGCGACGACGAAGGGCTAATGCACCTGTTTGTGCGGCCCGAGCTCTGGGCGCAGCTGTCGGATGTTTCGGGCGAACTCGGCTGCCGTGCCGCATTTTCGCAAGCGGCGTCCGGCGGTTCGACCTTTGCCGAAGCGAGCGTCGAACCTTGGCTCGGGCTTGCCGCGATGTTCCCCGACAAGCCGATCCCCATCGGCTGCCTGGCCGCGACCATCGAACTGCGCGGTTTCATCGACATAAGCGACGATATGGCCCGGGCCGATGCCTCCGCCATGCTCAATGTGCTGCGTCGGCGCGGCTATCTTGCCAGCCCGGCGGTCGCGGCGCCGGCTCCGCTTTGCGACGTGACCGGCTTCGATGCGTGCGACGTGGTGCGCACGCCGGCGTTCGGGGTGATCGTCTACCGGGCTGAACTCGGCGAGCGCGTTACTTCCGGCCAGCCGATCGCCGACATCGTCGATCCGTCGGTGCTCGGCGCCGAGGGTCGGATAACCGTCCACGCTCGGACCAACGGCGTCGTCATAACCCGAAGGCTGAAGAAGCTCGTGGCTGCCAATCAAGTGATCGCCAAAGTCGCCGGCGAAAGTCCGCTGTCTCATCGGAAAGGCTATCTGCTGGAGGACTGAGACAGGACCGACGATTGGTTCCGCGAAAAGCGAGCCTGCCCAACATAGAACGGGTCAGACCGCGCTTACCGTTCTCAAGACCTATTGTCGCCAGCCTTTGAGGCCGGCTCACGGCATCAAACACCGGATCTGACCGTATTCAGCCTGAGCACAGGTGATGGCACCACTTGGAGGAAGATCACATCCGGCAGGGCCCACCTCCAGATTAGGTGTTCGCCATCCGCTCACTGAAGCTCATCGTGATCAACCTGCTGTTCGCCGCGCCGGCGGCCCGAAAGGGCCGCAACGGGCACGACAACACTGCGCTCTGGCCCGCATAGCCCATTCGCCTGGCTTCTATGCCTAGCCGCACTAGATTGCCGCGAAAGAGGTCGATCCCGTGGGAGTCGACGGGTATACGGAAATGCGGCGTGTCATGCGGGAAGCTTGGGAGTTGTTGAAGCAAAGCGTGCTCGGCTTCATCAATGATGGCGCATTCAGCCATGGTGCCGCGATGGCATTCTATGCCGTGACGTCTTTGGCCCCCATCCTCTTGATCGTCGTGGCAATTGCCGGCCTGGTCTTTGGTCATGAGGCCGCGCAACTGGGCCTGTCAGCAGAGATCGCAGGCGTGATGGGCTCGCAGAGCGCCGAACTCCTGCGGATCACCATCGAAGGTGCATCGCACAAAACCGCAGGCACTTTGGCAACAATCCTAGGCATCGTCACATTGCTGATGACGGCCTCCGGCGTGTTCGGCGAAATGCAGCTTTCGCTCAATCAAATCTGGAAGATAGCGCCTACCGGCACAACTTTGTCGCGACTGGTGCGCGCACGGGCCGCAAGCCTGGGTCTTGTCGCCGCACTGGGATTCCTGCTGCTTGTCTCCCTGGTGGCGAGTGCTGCAATTTCGGCACTCAACCAGGTGATCAATGCCTACCTGCCATTTGGTGCTGTTATCCTAAGCGTTACCAATGAGATCGTCTCGTTCATCCTGCTCTCCATACTCTTCGCCGCGATCTACAAGATATTGCCGGACCGAAGGCTGGGTTGGCGCGATGTGGCCATTGGAGCGGTGGTCACGGCATTCCTGTTCACTATCGGCAAGTCCTTGATCGGCTGGTACATCGCAACCAGTGCGATCGCGTCCTCCTATGGCGCTGCGGGCGCGCTGCTCGTTGTGCTGCTTTGGGTTTATTATTCGTCAGAAATATTCTTGCTCGGAGCCGAGTTTACACGGGCCTATTCAGTGCGCCGTGGCAGCAGGTCCGACCTGCAGGCGCTGGTGGAAGGAAAGCATCAGCGTCGATGACGCGGCTGGGGCAAACCTTCTGGCGCCTTCAGTTACAACGGGCCTGAATCAGTGTGCGAGATGCGACTGGCAGCCATCAAGGTTCGCCTTTGCGTCATCGGCGACCGGACCGCGATCGAGCGCGCGTTTGACCAGTCTCGTCCAGAACGCCATCGAACATGGCGGCAAGGCGGGCAAGATCACCGTCAGCGTCAACGCGCCCGCCACGATCGAGGTTGTCGACGAGGGCGGCGGCGTACCGCCTGCCGAACGAGAGCGGATCTTCGATCCGTTCTACCGGCTGCGCCAGCAGGACCATGGCACCGGTCTCGGCCGCAACCTGGTGCGGGAACTGATGCAGTTGCATGGCGGCCGGATCGAGGTCGTCGAAGGCAAAACCGCAGGCGCATGCTTCAGGATGACCTTTTCGCCTGGTGTGACCGCCGCCCAGGGCATTGCAGACTGATCGTCCTTGTGTGGTCCGGTATCAACACCGATCTTATCGTTGCAGATCGCGAGGACGAAGACGTCTTGATCCGGTCCGGTGCCCCGCGCCGGCGCTGGACGCCTGTGGCGCCGACGGGTGAGTTTCTGGTCCCAACGTCGCTGCGTTTCGACATCGTCAGAGAACTGTCGTCGTGAGGAGCTACCTGGCCAGCGCGAGGCAGGTGGCCGATCCCACGTAGAACTCCGACTGCGTTTTGAGGACCGCTTCTTCTGTGGTGACACTCGTCTCGTCAGACTGGTGAACGTGCCAGACGCTAAAGTATGTATGGGCGTCAATGACCAAAAAACAGGCGCGAGATTAAAGGTCGAGCAAAACCGCGCCTTTTGGGCGGCTGCAACATGCAAGGACATAGCCGGCCGACTTCTCCTCAGGTGTCAGCCCGCCAAGGTCATCCATAGCGACTTCGCCGGAAAGCTTGGCGATGCGGCACGTGCCGCAGACCCCCTGCTGGCATGCGGTGGGTACGTAGACACCAGATTGGCGCGCCGCGTCCAGCAGGGTCTCTCCGGTCGAGCAGATACGGGATATGCCGGAGCGGACGAAACGGACCGAAGATGAAATCGTTGAAGTCAGCCCCACCCGCGGGCTGCTGCCTCCGAAGCTCTCCTGGTGATACTGCGATGGGGCGAGGCCAATGGCGTCCAGGCAGGCACGTGCGGCTTTCATGTACTCTTCAGGCCCACAGGCAAAAACGACGCGCTTGTGGAGGTCGGGAACCAGGCTCAGGAGCATCTCACCATCTATTCGGCCGGATGGGCCGGTCCAAGCGATATCTGCCTGACTACAAACGCAAGTCACCTGCACGTTGGGAAAGCGAGCGGCAAGCGCATCCAACTCCGATCGAAAAATGATATCGGCCGGCGTTTTCGCACTGTGAATGAAACGGATCTGTCGGTCGTCTGCGCGGTCGGTGAGCGCGCGCAGCATAGACATAACGGGAGTTATTCCGCTGCCGCCTGACAGAAAAAGGGGCCTTTCACCTTGCAGGTCGTCCAGATTGAACGAACCAAGCGGCCCTTCGATCTCTAGCTCGTCGCCGACACTCAAATTGTCGTGGAGCCAATTCGAAACGAACCCGCCCGGCGTTCGTTTGACCGTGATCTGCAGGTCGAGCGGCCGCGTTGGCGGTGACGAAACAGAGTAGGATCGCGTCACCGCGTGACCATTCATGTTAAGGTGCACAAGCACATACTGGCCCGCGCTGAAGCAGAACATCCGATCCATCGGCGATGTTAAAACGAATGTTTTCACATCGTGCGTCTCGTCGATTACGCGCCGGCAGTGGACAGCTTGCCGTGTGGTTGGTGCCCATTGCCGCCGGGGTATGGTGGGCAGAAACTCGGAGGCTTTGAGGGAAGCGTGTGCATTCATCATGAGGCTCGGGCTTAGAGGTCGAGCCAAGATGCCAGTTTGAAGCCCCTTAAAACAGAAGCAAACTCCTGGCGTTATGATCGGTTATTTCAATTAAACGTCGAGCGACATCACAGCGACATGGAGGGCTCGGATTCCCTTACGGATGATCGGCTCGTGCTTGCGACGCGCCAGTACCGCCGTGTGTACCGGCTGATGCAGCGTCGGGGCTCCTTCAACGATAAACGATGGGCGCTCGACGGTGAACCTATGCGCATCGTCGCTGCGCATATAGCAGGTGCCGCCCGTGCGCCGGAGCATCATTTCTGCCAAAGTTTCCGATCCCATCGAAAGTCGACAGATCGCTAGATCAGCTAACAGCTCTGCGTGGGCCTTCTCCAACACAACCGTGTAGCCCGGGCGAATGTAGGTTTCCGGGTCTACCTCAGCGAGAGTTCGGGCCGTGGTCGAAACCATCACATATTCTTCGACCATCAAGTGCTCATAGGTGATCTCGGGGAGATAGCGGGGTGCGTAAAGCACCGCGATATCGAGATTTCCCATGCTTAGATCGCTGACCATCTGGTTCGAATAGTCCGATTCCACATGGATCGAAGATTTCGGCAGGACCTGGCACAGCGTCTCCACCCAACCTGGTAGAACTGAGCGTGTCATGCCTACCTGTGCGGCGACGCGCAAGGTGCCCTCGAAGCGGTTGAAGGCCCGCACGTCGTGGCGTGCCTGCGACCAAGTCGAGAGCAGGGATCTTGCGTAGGCTTCAAACCGGCGCCCCGCCGCCGTCGGCTCGGCGCCGGCGCGTCCGCGCTGGAAGAGCTCGGACCCTATCGCGCTCTCCAAGTTCTTGATGCGGGTGCTGATCGTCGACTGGGTCAATCCCAGCCGCTCGGCTGTGCGATTGAAGTTTCGCGACTCGATGATGTCGAGAAAGGTTTCGATGTGGTCCAGCTGCACGATTTTTCCAATCGAAAAACTCGATCATATTACGCTGCATCATAAGCTTGATCAAACAATACTCAAGGCAGAAGCTGCGTTGAAGAGATTGGCTGGCAAACGTCGGTCGACGCCGGACTATGGAGCTGAGCAGGGTGTTCATCGTTGACTGCGATTGTCACAATTATTGGTCAAGCGCCACGGTGCTGGAGCCCTACCTTTCGGGCTTGTGGAAAGACATGTTCGTCGAGGGCGAGAAAACAGGGCCGGTCGGCGCATTCCCACATGGTCATCGTCCCTGGTTTCATCCGCAGGACTTCTCCCGCAAGGACGTGCGTCCGAAGACCGAAGACGACAACTATCTCATCATGAAAGAAAAGCACCTCGACAAATACAACATCGGCGTGGCGATCCTGACCGGCGACGAGCCGATAGAGGCCTCAACGCTCGCCAACCCTTACTACGCCAGTGCCCTCGTCAGCGCCTACAACGATTATCAGATCGAGCAATGGTTGCCGAAGGACAAGCGGTTCATGGGCTCGATCATTATCGCGCCGCAGGACCCCAAGCTCGCGGCCGCCGAGATACGCCGCTTGGGCAACCATCCGCGGATGGTTCAGGTTCTCGCTTCCCAGGGTTCCGTGAAGCCCTATGGCGATCCCTTTTACCATCCGATCTACGAAGCTTGCACGGAAGTAGGACTGCCCTTTGCCATACATCTGGGCGGGCACGGGGGTGTGAATTCGAATGCCATCGCACCTTCGCCGACGACATTTTTCTGGGAGACGCATGCCGTCCTGCACATGTCGGCGATGTCGCATGTGGCCAGCATGATAGCGCATGGCGTTTTCGAAAAATGGCCGGATCTCTACTTCGTGATCATCGAGTGCGGCGTCGCCTGGGTTCCATCGGTCCTGTGGCGCCTGGACGCCGACTACAAGGCGCTACGCAAGGAGACGCCCTGGCTGAAGATGCTCCCATCCGAATATTGCCGGCGCAACATCCGTTTTTCCACACAGCCGCTGGAGCAGCCGGCAAACATCCAGCACCTCTGGTCCACCCTCGAAGCGATGGACGGCGAAAACACGCTGATGTTTGCCTCGGACTATCCGCACTGGGACTACGACGATGCCAACACCCTGCACATCCCGCCCTCCTGGAGGAGCAAGATCATGGGATTGAACGCGCTCGAAGTTTATAAACGCATCTCTCCCGCGCAAGCGGCGAACGCGGCCTGACGAGGGAAGACCGATGGCCGAAAAGATATACATTTGCCGGGTCGACGAGATCGAGACTGGTTCTCCCTTCATCGCCAAGATCCGCAGCCTCTCGGTCGGCGTTTTCCGGGTCGGAGACTCCTTCCACGCGCTGCTGAACGTGTGCCCACATCGCGGCGCTCCCCTTTGTGAAGGACCCCAATGCGGAACAACCGCCCCGGTCGACGAAGCGCAATTCATCTACCATCGCGAGAACGAGATCGTGCGGTGCGCCTGGCATGGCTGGGAGTTCGACATAAGGTCAGGCGCGGCACTGGTCGACCCTTCCATACGTGCGCGCACGTTTCCAGTCACCGTTGAGGCCGACAACATCTATGTAACAGCCTGACTGGGCACAACAATATCGCACGAGCTTCGAAGGAAAGGTGACCGTACCAACTAGCAGATTTGTTCACGGGTGCTTGACGAATAATAACGCGGAGAATTCCGCAATGGGAGAGCTAAAATGTCAGACTCTGTACACAAACTCAGTACCGCACAAAATCTAATCGGCCGCAGCAAGATTTCCCGTCGCGACTTCATTCATCTAGGACTGGCGGCCGGCCTGACCGTCGTGGCCGCAGACAAACTTTTCGACAGCACGGCACGCGCCGCCCCCCTGCAGGGTGGCTTTGCCAAACTAGGGTTGGCGCATGGCGCAACGACGGATTCGATCGATCCGGCCGGATACCCCGACACGTTTACGCAAACCGCGTTCTCGGGCTCGATGTCGAACAGCCTTACCGAGGTCGACGCCAAGGGCAGCGTCCAACCGGATCTTGCCGAGAGCTTCGAACCTGCGGACGGCGCCAAGAGATGGGTCTTCAAGGTGCGCAAGGGCGCTACCTTCCACAACGGCAAGAATGTGACGGCGGACGACGTGGTGACATCGTTGCGCTATCACATGGGAAAGGACACCAAATCGGCCGCTAAGTCGCTGCTCGATTCCGTCGCCGACATCAAGACGGACGGCCCGGAAACGGTCGTTTTCACGCTCAACAGCGGCAACGCCGATTTCCCTTACATCATGAGCGACTACCATCTGGTCATTATGCCGACCAAGGACGGGAAGGCCGATTGGGCTTCGGGCGTACGCACCGGCGCATTCGTGCTCGAGAACTTCCAGCCCGGCGTTTCGGCCAAACTCAAGCGCAACCCGAACTATTTCAAGAACGGCAAGCCCTATCTGGACGAGGTAGAGTTCCTATCCATCACCGATCTGACCGCTCGCATGGCCGCGTTGTCCACGGGGGAGGTGGACTATATCGGCCGCGCCGACCTGAAGACGCTCGGCATGCTCAAGCGCAATCCGAAAATCGAAATCGTCGAGGTCACCGGCTACGGGCACTATACTTTGCCGATGAACGTCACCGTGGCGCCATTCGACAATGCAGACGTACGACAGGCCTTGAAATATGCGATCAATCGTCAGGAGATCGCCGACAAGATCTTTCTTGGTCACGCGGCTGTGGCAAACGACAACCCGATCGCCCCGGCGATCAAATTCGCCATGAATCCGCAGCCGCAGCACAGCTTTGATCCCGAAAAGGCCAAGCACTATCTGAAGAAAGCTGGAATGGAAAACCTGAAGGTGGATCTCTCGGTCGCCGATGCTGCCTTTGCGGGAGCGGTGGACGCTGCTGCGCTCATTCGTGAGACGGCTGCCCAATGCGGTATCGACGTGAACGTCGTGCGCGAGGCCGAGGACGCCTACTGGGACAACGTTTGGCTTAAGAAACCTTGGTGCGCATCCTATTGGAGCGGCCGCGCGACGGCCGACTGGATGTTTACGCAGGCCTTTGCCGCGGACTCCAGTTGGAACGAGTCGTTCTGGAAAAATCCCCGTTTCAACGAGTTGCTTGTCCAGGCGCGCGCGGAGACGGACGAAGCCAAGCGAGCGGGGATGTATGGCGAGATGCAGCAACTGACACATGACGATGGCGGCAGCATCGTCCTGGTATTCAACAATTTCGTTAGCGCCAGCTCCAACAAGCTCGCACATGGCGAGGTTGCGCCGAACTGGGAGAACGACGGACTGAAGATGGCTGAGCGCTGGTGGATCGCCAGCGTGTGAGTGCCGCGAGCCGGACGCGTGATGATTGCGGCAGTCCGGCTCGGCTCGACGTGCCCTGGCTGGTGTGACAGGGGCAGCAACGGAAACGCATGCCGATGAACCCCGTAGCAAGAACGGTTCTGCAGCGCCTGGGCCTCGGTCTGGTCACGCTGTTCATCGTGTCAATCATCATCTTCTCGGCGATCGCAATGCTTCCCGGCGACTTCGCCAAGTCCACGCTCGGGCAATCGGCGACACCCGAAACTGTCGCCGCGTTTCAGCGCGAAATCGGAATCGACCGCCCGCCAGTGGAGCGTTACTTCGCCTGGATCACGCAAATGCTTCACGGTGATTTCGGCTCTTCGTTCGCAAGCCGCACCGGCTATCGGCGCTCTGTGGCCGAGATCATTGCGCCCCGGCTTTATAACACGCTGTTTCTTGCCTCGATGACCGCGCTGATAGCAGTTCCGCTGGCGCTAGGCCTTGGCATCCTGGCTGCGCTGTACCGCAACGGCTGGTTCGACCGGTTGGTGAATGCAGTGACGTTGACTGCCATTTCCTTTCCGGAGTTTTTCGTCGCCTATCTGCTCGTTTATGTCGTCATCTCGCGTGACACGTTCATCGGGTCCGAATTTGCCCAAAGCCTGCCGCACTGGCTCGCGGTTTCCGTGGACCGGACGCTCAATGCGGTTCCCAAGTTCCCGACGTTGTCGAATGTGAATGATGTGACGCCGTTTTGGGAGCATGCCTGGAGAGTGGCGCTGCCGGCGATCACGCTTACACTGGTGATCGTGGCCCACATGATGCGCATGACGCGAGCGGCGATCATCAACATGCTGGCCAGCCCCTACATCGATATGGCGCGTCTCAAGGGAATGTCGCCAATGGCGATCGTACTCAGGCATGCCCTCCCGAATGCCTGGGCTCCCATCGTCACAGTGGTGGCGTTCAATCTCGCCTACCTGATCGTCGGAGTGGTCGTGGTCGAGGTCGTGTTCGTCTATCCCGGCATTGGACAGCTGATGGTGGATGCGGTGAGATCGAGGGATGTTCCGGTGGTCCAGGCCTGCGCCCTGATCTTCGCTGCGGCATACATCCTGCTCAACCTGACCGCCGATATCATTTCTATTGTCACCAATCCCAGGCTCTTGCACCCGCGATGACCAGCTCCGAACCCACAGTAGCGGTTCTGAGACTGAGGCGCTCGCGCGCCACCCGGGCCAAGGTTGCGCTCACGAAGGCGCCGTTCAGCGCCTGGTTCGGCATGCTGATGATCCTCGGCTATGTTGTTGTAGCCGTTTTCGCGCCCTGGATAGCACCGTACGGCGAAACGCGGGTCTTCAACGAAGCCTTCGCACCTTGGAGCCGGGACTTCATGCTGGGAACGGACCAACTCGGGCGCGACATGCTCACGAGGCTGATTTACGGGGCGCGCAACACCATCGGTATCGCGATCGCCACCACGTCACTGTCCTTCGCGGCCGGCGTCTCGCTTGGCCTTGTCGCTGCGTTATACAGAGGGTGGCTCGACCAGATACTATCGCGTGCCGTGGACGTGCTGATGTCCATCCCAAGCCTGATCTTCGCGCTCGTGCTGCTCTCGATCTTCGGCTCTTCGATCCCAAGCTTGATTTTTATCATTGCGCTTCTCGATTCGACGCGCGTCTTTCGGCTGTCACGGGCCGTGGGGCTGAACGTGGCTGTCATGGAATATGTCGAGGTTGCCCGATTGCGCGGCGAAGGTCCAAAGTGGATCATCGTCAAGGAAATCCTTCCCAACGTGATACCGCCGCTGATCGCGGAGTTCGGCCTGCGATTTTGCTTCGTTTTCCTCACCATTGCGGCGTTGTCGTTCCTCGGCGTCGGCATTCAGCCGCCTACGGCCGACTGGGGATCGATGGTGCGCGAGAACGCGACGTTAATCACCTATGGCGACATCACGCCGCTGCTGCCGGCCGGCGCGATCGCGCTCCTGACGGTGTCCGTGAATTTCGTCGTCGACTGGTTCCTGCACGTAACAAGCGGGTTGCGCGATGAAAAATAGCGGACACGTTTCGCATGAAAGAGGAAAGGATCTGCTCGAGGTCCGCGATCTGCATGTTGAGGGTTTTTCGGATGAGCGGTGGCATCCCATCGTCCGCGGGGTCGGTCTGACGCTGAAGCGTGGTGAGGTTCTTGGCCTGATCGGCGAGTCCGGTGCGGGCAAATCCACTATTGGGCTTGCTGCAATGGGATATGCCAAGCCAGGCTGCCGGATCACGCAGGGATCGGTCCTGTTCGACGGGACTGATCTTCTTACACTGAGTGAAACAGGGCGTCGCCGCCTCAGAGGCTCCCGCATCGCCTATGTCGCGCAAAGCGCGGCGGCCTCATTCAACCCCGCCCACCGGCTCCTCGACCAGACTGTCGAAACTGTCGTGGCGCATGGCATTGCAAGGCGCGAGAAAGCGAACCGCAGCGCCATCGATCTTTATCGGCGTCTTCATCTCCCAGATCCGGAGACCATCGGCTTCCGCTATCCCCATCAGGTCTCCGGCGGACAATTGCAGCGGGCAATGACTGCGATGGCGATGATTTGCCGTCCCGACCTCATCGTATTTGACGAGCCCACGACGGCGCTCGATGTGACCACCCAGGTCGAGGTTCTCGCCTCCATCCGCAACATAGTGGAGGAGTTCAACACCGCCGCAATTTACGTGACGCATGACCTGGCAGTGGTGGCGCAAATGGCCGACCGCATCATGGTTCTGCGCCACGGCCTGACCGTGGAGGAGGCTCAGACGCGCCAAATGCTCGCCTCGCCGAGCCAGGAATATACAAAAACGCTGTGGGCCGTGCGCAAACTTGTTAAGCCCGAAGTTCCGGCCGATGAGTATCTGCTGACAATCGACAATGTCACTGCGGCCTACGCTGGCACCATCAAGGTGCTCCAGGATGTCTCCATAAAGGTCCCGCGTGGAAGAACGGTTGCGGTGGTCGGCGAATCCGGTTCCGGAAAATCGACGCTCGCGCGCGTCGTTACGGGCCTTTTGCCCGCGCTGTCGGGGTCCATTTCTTTCGACGGCAAGCGCCTTTCCAACACCCTAAAGATGCGACCCAGAGAGGTCCTGCGCCGCATACAGATGATTTATCAAATGCCTGACAATGCCCTAAATCCTCGCCAGACGGTTGAAGACATCATAGCGCGCCCTCTTGAATTCTACCTCGGCCTCAAAGGCGCACGGCGCGATCGCCGCATCGGCGAGCTCATGCAAATGGTCGAGATGAGCGAAACGTATTTAGACCGTCTGCCGGCCGAACTGTCGGGCGGCCAAAAACAGCGCGTTTGCATTGCCCGGGCATTGGCCGCCGATCCGGAACTCATCATTTGCGATGAGATCACATCCGCGCTCGACCAGATTGTGCAGGAAGAAATCCTAAAGCTTCTAATGCGCCTGCAGCGTGAACTTGGCGTGAGCTACATATTCATCACTCACGACATTGCCACCGTACGGGCGATAGCCGACGAAATCGTGGTCATGCATCAGGGTAAAGTCATTGAGCAGGGGTTGAAGAGCGAAGTTCTTGCGCCCCCGCATGCAGCTTATACCGAAAGGCTTCTTTCATCCGTGCCTGAAATGGATCCGGACTGGCTTACACGGCTTCTAGCCAGCCGGAGAATCTGAAAGAGAGCGGTGCAGGTAGTTCTAGGCAGGAAGAAAGCCCTCCACCCTCATACCTGCAATCTTTCGACGCGGTCTCATATGGGACGAACGTCATATGCGCCATGGCGCCTCACCGCTTTCACAGTCTAGCGCCGCGGAATGCTGATGATGGAGGAGTGCTCGCGCGCAGCCGGTGCCCAAAGCAAAAAAGGGGGCGTATAAACCGCAAACCCGGCCTTCTGCATCTCGTGTACTAAGCAAGTTATCGTCTGCGATGAAGTAGACCAGCAGCCGCCTGTCCGACAAGGGCGCGGAATCGCGTATCACCACACACGGCTGGTTCCCCAGCCGGCACGCCCGTAGGATGGGCTGTTTTGGTCTGCCGTTAACTCTTCCCCTAAGTCGGATGTTGACGCTCTCCCCTAAAGTTAATAACCTCCTAATATAAGCGTCGCATAAAACTACTCTCGACGGGCAACAACGAGTTAGACGACGCCATTTGGGCTTGGGAAACACACCGCGACAAAGGGTATCGTCGCAGTCATCACCATTTGAGCCACCACTCGCCCGCGACTGACACGCATTGTGCTGGCCGTCGCAAGGCGACTGCGTTGGGGTCTTCGGGTGCGCTGACAGGATTGATGTCTGCCGTGATCTGCATGTCAGGCGCGCAATGATTTTTCGGCGGGACGCGGCTGGTCTTTTAATACGGTCGACAGGCGCGGGGGCGTCTGTCGTTAAACAACAGGGGTGAAACATGGCTACTCAGATCGCCGGTGCTGGCGGCACCACGACGTCGTTCTCGAACACACCGCAGGCGAAGGACGATCTTCTTGCCTATTTGGAAGATGCCACTGGCGTCTTGATCCTGAATGTATTGGCAAACGATCTGGGAGGAGCGGCCAAACAGCTGTACTCCATCGACAACGCAGACAGCTTGTCGACCGCAACGAAGACATATGCTCCAGCAGATCTGCTTACGCGTGACACGACATATAGCACTGATAGTTCGGGAGCTTCCGGGACCACCGACACCAGCCTCTTGGGAGCCAAGATCTGGATAGCCAGCGATGGCACGATCCACTACGACACAACGAATATCGACGGGCAGTTGCAGGCACTTTCGGCCGGTCAGGTTCTTGTCGACAAAGTGACCTACGCCATTCAGCTCGGCAATGGCACGCTGAGCTGGGCCACGGCCACTGTTCAATTCACCGGCACCAACGACAAACCCGATATCCATCTAGTGACGACCGACAGCGCGGCCGCCTCGCTGACCGAGACTAATGCCGCCCTGACGAAGAGCGGCACTCTGACGGTGAACGATGCCGATGTCTCCGACACGGCAACTGCGAGTGTTGCCTCCGTGTCGCTGGCCGGCACCACGGGCGGGCTGAACAGCGGCGCCGTGCTTGGGATGCTTACGGTTTCGCCGGCCTCGCTGACGGCCAATCCGGGCGAAACCAACAATCTGGGCTGGACCTTCAATTCGGCACCGCAGGCTTTCGACTTCCTGGCTGTCGGTGAAACACTGACGCTGACTTATACAATCAAGGTCGACGACGGCCACCTCGGCGGCACCGACACCCAGACGCTGACCATCACGCTGACCGGCACCAACGACACCCCGACCGCCGTGGCCGACACCAACTCCGGCCTCGAGGACAGCACCATCAACGGCACGGTCGCCACC
>NZ_JAMYQP010000027.1:0-93363 GCF_040320945.1 Mesorhizobium sp. M0587 | reverse complement strand
AGGTCACAGGTTCAAATCCTGTCCCCGCAACCAAATCAAACAGCCCGCCCGGCTCTCGCCCGCGGGCTGTTTCGATTCCAAGCTAACCCCAGACCCACCAAGCAAATCCCAGCACAAAAGTAAGCGCAACCCAACACGTCCGAGAAAACACGCAGGCGTCGGCAAAGGCGCAATAAATGCGCTGCCTGGCGCGTCGGCAATGGCGGCGTCGAGGCTCAGGAAAACAGACCTGCGCGCAAACGTAAGTTCCTGGGAACGCTTCAGCGTCGCGCGGCGGCGTCATTGCGTTTCGAGGCGGCGCGATCGTCTTTTCTCGGCAGCCGCGAGCAGGTCTACAAAGGCACGCACCTTGGCGGGCCGGAACCGGGCTGGTGGAAACACGGCATGGATGCCTCCAGTCGGCAAAGCCCAGCCGGCAAACACCGGCACGAGCCGCCCCTCGGCGATATCGTCGCTGACGCTGTAGTCGGGAAATATACCCAGTCCGATGCCGGCCAGCACGCAGGCATAGGCCGCGGGGCTCTTGTCGCACATGATGACCGGATTGAGTTCGGTCAGCACCTTTTCGCCATCCCTGGAAAACAGCCATTGGCTGATGCCGCGAAGCTGGGCGTTGCCGACCCATGCCAACGATCTTGCCTGGCGCGGACCGACATCGGGCGGCAGGCTTGCCGCGAAGGCGGGGCTAGCGACGACCGTCTGTCGTATCGTGCCCAGGCGCCGCGCCTGGTTGGAAGAATCGGTGAGCCAGCCGACGCGAATGCCAAGATCGATCTGCTCGCCGACCAGATTACTCACCGCGTCGTCGAAGATCGCCTCGACGCGCATGTGCGGATAGGTCTTCAGATAGGCTGCCATGACGGGGGCCACTATCTTGGTGCCGTAATCGAGCGGGGCGGTCAGCCTCAGCATTCCGCTTGGTTCGACCGCACTATGCGAGATTTCGCCGTAAGCTGCCTCCGCTTCGCGCAGGATGATCATCGAGCGGTCGTAGAAGAGACGACCCTCTTCGGTCGAGGTGACGCGCCGCGTCGTGCGCCGCATGAGCGTTGCGCCCAATTCTTCCTCGAGTTTGCCGACCTGGTGGCTGACCACAGCTTTGGCGACGCCAAGCCGATCGGCGGCTGCGGTGAATGAGCCGGTTTCCATCACCGTGGTGAAGTAAACGAGCCGATTGAGGTTCAGAAGGTCGGTCATGGCTGGCTTTGTCTGATGTAATCAGACAGTTTGTATTATTGGGCGCTATTTTTCACAAGAGCACCATCTGCCATAGATACGTCAACGCAATACAGCCAGCCCACTATCTCGAACCAAGCGACTATTTCGCGGCGCGGAACGGCAACGACGATGGCCAATTCGGAAGTGACTTATCTTTTCGATCCGCTCTGCGGCTGGTGCTATGGCGCCACGCCGATGCTGGACAGGCTTTCGGCCAGCGGCGTACACGTCGACCTGCTGCCGACCGGCCTGTTCTCCGGTTCCGGCGCGCGCCCGATGGATGAGAGTTTTGCTGCCCACGCCTGGGCGAACGACCAGCGTATCGAGCGCCTGACCGGGCAACAGTTCACGCAGGCCTATCAGCACCACGTGCTCAATGTCCGCGGCACCTTGCTTGATTCCAACGCAGCCACGCTCGGCATCAGCGCCGCCGGCCTTGAAGATTCTAGCCGCCGGCTTGCCGCGTTAAAGGCGATCCAGCGTGCGCGCTATGTCGACGGCCGCGATGTCGTGACCATTGAAGGCGTCGCGGATGTGCTTGCTGCCGCCGGAATGGCGGACGCCGCTGCAATGCTGGGGGCGCGGACCGAGGGATTGCTGGCAGCTCACCGCGAACTGGTCGGTCGTGGCCGCGCGCTGTTCCAGCGCCTGCATGCCGATGGCGTGCCGTCTCTGGCGGTCATCCGCAACGATGCGCCCCAGCTTATCGGCTCGAACGCGCTGTTCGGCAGCTTCGACAATCTCGTCGCCCATATAACGGCGGCTTGATCTCAAACACCACAGACCTCCAACAAGGAAACGGAAAATGGCAAAAGTCGCTCTCATCGGCGCATCGGGTGCTGTCGGTTCGCGCCTTCTCAAGGAACTCTCCGATCGCGGCCACATGGTCACCGGCATCGCCCGTAACCCCGAAAAAATCGCGGCGCTGCCGGGCGTGACGGCCCGGAAAGGCGATGTCTTCGACCTCGAAGGTCTCGCCAATCTTATCCGGGGCCATGATGCGGTGATCAGCGCGGTGCATTTCCTGGACAGCGACGCCGACACGCTGATCGCCGCCGTGCGCGCGTCCGGGGTAAAGCGTTACCTCGTCGTCGGCGGCGCGGGCAGCCTCGAAGTCGCGCCCGGTAAGCGGCTGGTCGATACGCCCGAATTCCCGGCGATCTACAAGGCCGAGGCGCAGAAGGGCGCCGATTTCCTGGACAGGTTGAAGACCGTCGGCGATCTGGACTGGACCTTCCTGTCGCCGTCCGCCCTGTTCATCCCAGGCGAGCGCACCGGCAAATTCCGCATCGGCAAGGACACACTTCTCGCCTCGGATAAGGGCAGCAGCATTTCCTTCGAGGACTACGCCATCGTCATGGTCGATGAAATCGAGAAGCCGGCCCATGTCAGGCAGCGGTTCACCGTCGGCTATTGATCACACCGCTGGTGGCGGCCGAGGCTCGGTCGAGCCCGGCCGGCGCGGTGGCGACGCTTGTCAGCCGGCATTCCGTGTCATCAGCTGATGGTCGGCGCGTAATTTCTAGACTGTATCCCGATTGGTCAGGGCGATATGGCAGCAGCCGGAGCCATGGCCCGGCGTCCAGGTGACATTGTCGAAACGCACGCCGGTCGCCTCGAACAGCCCACGATCGAAGGCGCCGGCAATGCGGCAGAGCGTGGCGAGCTTGTCGTCGCCGACACCGGCCTCGATCCAGGCATCCTTCAGCGGACAGCGCTTCACCTTGAAGGCGATGCCATGATCGCTGCGTTCGACATCGGTCGGGTACATGCGGCCGCCGTCTGGGCTGACCTCCAGGAAAGCCTCGCCGATCGCGCGTGCATCATTGGCGCCGAAGCCGGCGAAGGCGGCCGCGGCCACCTCCTTGCCGCGCTGTTCGATGGCGCGGATCATGATCGCCTCAGCCCTTTCGGCGCCCAGTTCTCCGGTGAGCTCGTCAAGGAACAGGCGATAAAGGTCGGCGCGGTTGCGAAATGCCGAGTCGAGTTCACGCGACAGCTTTTCGGCTCTGGCTTCGGGATCGGTCATCATGTGTCCTGTGGGCTGGTTCTGTGTAATCTCGGTGCGGCGGCCAACAGCGCCTTGCCTATGGCCGATTGCGGCGCATCGATGACGGCTCGGGCATCGCCGCTCTCGGCGATCCGCCCGCCGTCGAGAAGGACGATGCGGTGGGCAATCGCCCTGACGACGCCGAGATCGTGTGAAATGAAGAGATAGGCGATCCGTTCCTGGCGTTGCAAGTCGAGCAGGAGTTCGAGGATCTGTCCGCGCACCGAAACGTCGAGCGCCGACACCGCCTCGTCGAGCACGATCAATGACGGTTTTGTCGCGATAGCGCGGGCAATGGCGACGCGCTGTCGCTGGCCGCCGGAGATTTCATGGATGGCACGCGCGGTGAGATCCGCCGGCAGCCCGACGCGTTCGAGCAACGCGGCGATGCTGCGGGGGCGCTCGCTCCGCGAGGCGATGCCATGGATGCGCAAGGGATCGTCGAGCACGCGTGCCACGGTGGCGCGTGGATTGAAGGCGGCAAGCGGATCCTGGAACACCATTTGCAGGCGGGTCCGGGGTGCTCGCAGCGCGGAACCCTCCAAAGCCAGGAAATTACTTCCTTCGAATTCGATGCGACCGGCATCCGGTTCGATCAATCGCAGCACCAGCCGCGCGATCGTCGACTTGCCGCTACCCGAGGGCCCCGCCAGTGCCAGCGTTTCACCGGGCTCGATGTGAAAGGAGACATCGTCCACGGCGACGATGGTCTTGCCGCCGCGACGATAACTTCTGCTGAGGTTGGAAATTGCCAGCAGGCTCATGCGTCGAGCCTGGGTCGGTTCAGCAGCGGCTCGGCGTCTAGACCGATATGGGCGTCGAGCAGCGCGCGCGTGTACGCCTGGGTTGGTACACTGACAATCTGCGCCGTCGTGCCAAGCTCGACCAGCTCACCATGGCGGAAGACGGCGATGCGATCGGCGAGTTCGGCGGCAAGCGCGATGTCGTGGCTGACGAACAGCAGCGTCATGCCATCCTCGGCCACCAGCCGCCTGATCAAGGCGACAATCTCGGCTTGCACGATGGTGTCGAGAGCGCTGGTCGCCTCGTCCGCAATCAGCAATTTCGGCCCGGCCGCAATCGCGGCCGCAATCGCCACGCGCTGCTTCTGGCCGCCGGAGAGCTGATGCGGGAAGGCCCGCAAGGCGGAGTCCGGATCCGGCAAGCGGACGCGTTCGAACAAGGTTTTGGCTTTGGCATAGGCCTGCGGCCATGTGAGATCGAGGTGGGCGCGGGCGACTTCGGCGATCTGTTTGCCGACGGTCATGACGGGATCGAGGCTGGCGGAGGGGTCCTGGAAGATGAAGCCGATGTCGCGGCCGCCGAGGGGGATTTTGCCGATCTCGGATTTGAAAGGCTGGAGCTCCGTCACGCCCCCCTCTGTCCTGCCGGACAGAGGGGGTGCCTTGGCACCCAACGTCGACGACGGTCGCAAAAACCAATCGATACGACCGTCAATCCTGGCGCTCGCGGGCAACAATCCCGCAATCGCCAGCGCCAGCGTGCTCTTGCCCGAGCCGCTTTCGCCGATGACGGCGAGCCGCTCGCCAGCCATGATGTCGAGGCTGATGGTCTTCAGTGCCGCCACCTCGCCGCTGTCGCGGCGATAGGTCACCGTCAGGTCGCGGATCGAAGCGAACGCAGTCACGACAGGCCTCTTCTCACGGCCGTGGTCTCGGCGATGCCTTCGCCGGCGAGATAGACGCCGAGTACGGTCAGCACCAGCGCTAGTCCAGGGATGATCGACAGGAAGGGCGCGGTGCGCAGCACGGCGCGGCCTTCTGATATCATGCCACCCCAGGTGACGCGGTTGGGGTCACCCAGGCCGAGGAAGGATAAGGCCGCCTCGGTGAGGATCGCGGCGGCGACGATCACCGACGACATGGCAAGCACCGGCGGCAAGGCATTGGGCAACACCTCACGAAAGGCGATCTCCAGCGGATGCATGCCGATGGCGCGGGCGCTGGCGACATAATCGCGTTCGCGAATGGAAAGGATTTCCGCGCGCGCTATGCGAGCCGGGCCCGGCCAGGTCCCGAGCGCGATGGCGATCACCACTATGCCGAGCGACGGTCCGACGACGCTCACGAAAGCCAGCGCCAGCAGGAAGCCCGGTACGGTCTGGAAGGCGTCGGTGATACGCATCAGCACCTCGTCGGCGAGGCCGCCGGCAAAACCGGCCAGTGTGCCGATCACCGCGCCGATGGCGAGTGCTGCCGCCGCTGCCGCGAGCCCAACGGCAAGTGAGGTGCGGGCACCATGGAAGAGTTCCGCCAGCACATTGCGGCCGAGCCGGTCAGTGCCGAGCGGCAGCGACCAATCCTGAAACGGCGGCAGCAGCGCTGACCCGGCAATCGCTTGCGGGTCGCCAGGGAAAAGCAGCGACGCCGAAAGCGCCATCGCAATCAGCGCCGCGAGGATGATCGCGCCGGCAACCGCCTCAGGCGTGCGCAGGAGGCGGCGGAGCGGGCTCATGCACCGGCCTCGCCGGCGCCGACGCGCGGATCCAGAAAGGCATAGGCGATGTCGACGAGAAAGTTGATGACGATGACCAGCACGGCACTCGCGAGAATGATGCCGAGCAGCAAGGGAGTATCGCGCGCGGCCACCGCTTCCTGCGCCAGCCGGCCAAGGCCGGGTACGGAAAAGACGCTCTCGATGACGACGCTGCCACCGAGCATCTGGGCCGATTGCAGGCCGAGCATGGTGACCAGCGGCAGCAGCGCGTTGCGAGCGACATGGGCGAGCACGATGCGGCGGCGGGACAATCCCTTGGCGCGGGCGGCCAGCACAAAATCCTGGCGCCAGACCTCGGCCATGCCGGCGCGCATCATGCGCAGATAGAGGGCCAGGTAGATGAAGCCAAGTGCCGCCACCGGCAGCACCAAATGGGTGGCGATGTCGGCGGCGCGGTCTAAGCCGATCTTGTCCGAGGCCAGGGTTTCGATGCCGCCGATCGGTAGCCAGCGCAGGTCGACGGCAAAGACGACGATCAGCACCAGGCCAAGCCAGAAACCGGGCACGGCATAGAGCGCCAGCGATCCGATCGACAGGAACCGGTCGCGGAAACTGCCTGGCTTGGCGCCGGCGTAGATGCCGAGCGCCGAGCCGAGCCCGAAGGAGAGCGCGGTGGCGCTGCCCATCAACAACAGCGTGTTGGGGAGGCGCTCGAGAATGACATCGCGGATCGGCCTGGAGAAGGTCACCGATTGACCGAGGTCAAGATGCAGCAACGCCCAGAGATAGTTGGCGAGCCGCGTCAACTCCGACTGATCGAGGCCCCAGCGATGGCGCAGCAGCTCGATCATGCCGGCGTCGCCGCCGGTCGAGACGATATAGGCATCGATCGCGTCGCCGGGGGCTGCTTCGAGCAGCAGGAAGGTGCCGATGACGACGATCAGCAGCACGAATATGCTGCCGACGAGGCGGCGACGGAGGAGAATGAGTGCTCGTGTCATGCGGCCCTCGATGGGCTGGCGATACGTTGGTCAGGACCGCGCCTAGGCACCTCGTAGAACTCAACGCCTACGATGATTTCGCGAACGTTCATCCGCGAAATACTGTCACGATTCCAAATACGTGTCCGCCCAGTTCGACACCGCCCAGCGCGGGTTGTTGGCGATATTCCCCACTATGTCGCGCGCGACGCTGATAAAACTCCATTCGGCGACGTTGATCAACGGCAGGTCGGCCGCCACTTCTTTCTGGAACTCCTTGTAGAGATCGGTGCGGGCAGCGGTGTCGAGCGTTTCGGATGCCTTGGCGATCAGGGCATCGAGCGCATCGTTCTTGTAGCCGCCTTGATTTGAGAACGGCACGCCGTCGGGAATGCCGCTCTGCACCAGGATAGTGGTCGAGATCGCCGGGTCGCCGCGGAACACAGGCGGGCCGACGGCGAGGTCGAAGGCATGGTCGGTGTAGACGGCCTTGATGTGCGCTGCCGAGTCGATGTTGACCAGCTGGGCATCGATGCCGATGGCGGCCAGCGCCTGGCGCAGATAGTCGCCGAACTGCTTGGTTTCATTGAAATAGGGCGCCGGCAAAAGTTTCAGTGAGAAGCGATTGCCATCGGCGCCTTTCTTGTAACCGGCTCCGTCGAGCAGGGCGTTGGCCTTGGCGACATCGAAGGCATAGGTCGGCACGTCTGCGGTATAGAACTGGGGGTCGTTCTTCGGCACCGGACCGGTGGCGGTGGCGGCGTAGCCGAGGAACACCGTCTTGACGACGAAATCCTTGTCGATGGCATGCGCGATCGCCTGGCGTACCTTGAGGTCGGCCAATTCCTTGCGGCGATGATTGATCTCGACGACGAGCTGGTAGGTCAGCCCTTCATAGCCCTTGGTGATCACTTTCAGGCCAGGCACCTTGGAGAGGCGGTCGAGGTCAGCCAGCGGCACGGCGGAGAAGGCGGCGAGATGGATCTCTTCCGCTTCCAGTGCGCTCGCGGCCGATGTGCGGTCGGGCAGCACTTGATAAATGATTTCGTCGAGATAGGGCTCGTCCTTGCTCCAGTAATCGGTGTTCTTCGTTAGCCGGTAGTACTGGCCTGCCTTGTACTCACCGAATTTGAATGGCCCGGTGCCGATTGGCGCGTTATTCGCGGGATTGTCCTCGATCTTGCCGACCTCGTAGATGTGCTTCGGCACGACGCTGCTCAACGCCGGCAGTGCGTTGCGGATCAGCTGGAACGGGGTCGGTTTGGCGAATTTGAACACGGCGGTGAGATCGTCAGGAGTGTCGACGGCGGCAAGGTCCTTGAACACGGTGCGGCCGAGGTTCTGCAAAGGCTTCCAGATCTGCAGCGCCGAGAAGGCAACGTCGGCCGACGTGAACGGCTTGCCGTCATGCCATTTGACGCCCTCGCGCAGCTTGAACGTCGCCGACAGCCCGTCGGCAGCGCCTTCCGAACTCACCGCCAATCGAGGCGCGAGCCCGTCCTTGCCGTCGAAGGAGGCTTCGGCCAGTGTTTCTACGATCTTGCTGGAGATGAAGAAGACGCCGTTGGAAGCGACGATTGCCGGGTTAAGGTTGCGCGGCTCGGAATCGGCGGCGAGCACCAGCCGGCCACCCTTCTTGGGCGTCTGCGCCCAGCCTGAAATCGGTATGGCGGTGGAGGCCAGCAGCATTGCCGAGCCGGCAAGCATCGTGCGCCTGGAAATCGTGACATCTGACATGGTCGAACTCCGTCCTCTCCGCGCCCCGGCCGGGTGCGCCAATACCCCTCGAATGCCGGCGAGCCCGACTGCATCCTTGTGGGCGATTATGAGCCTTGCCGACGGTTTCGCCAGAGACGGAATTGGCGCATCCTCGCGTGGCTTTGAAATTTTCGTCCGCTGGACCAGTTAGGAAGAAGCGGTTCCATTCAAAATATCTGGTAAGACCAGATCGGATGGATATGTCGCCAATGATGATAGGCGAGGGCGAGGTGGGCGACCTTGCGGTATTTCTGGCTAGACCAGAGTGCTCAAAATGTGCAGATTTGAACGCAGCCAAGCGATCGGGAGCGCAACACCGCCGATCCCTGGCAATTCAGGGAGAGAGAGATGAACATTGCGCCGGGCAAGAGTGCCGTCAGCAATATTCCGTTCGACCAGACTAGGGTCGACCAGCTGATGGAAGAGGCCGGCATCGATGTGCTGCTGGCGACCTCCAAGCACAACACGCAATATCTGCTTGGCGGCTACAAATTCATCTTCTTCGCCGCCATGGACGCGATCGGCCACAGCCGCTACCTGCCGATCGTCGTCTACGAAAAGGATGGGCCTGACCACGCCGCCTATATCGGCAACCGCATGGAGGGCGGCGAGCACCAGAACCACCCGTTCTGGACGCCGACGCTGCACGCCGCCTGCTGGGGCACGCTGGATGCCGCCAACCTCGCCGTCGAGCACCTGACGAAGATTGGGAAGGCTAATGCCCGCATCGGCATCGAGCCGGGCTTCCTGCCGTCGGACGCGTACACGCTGATCCGCAAGGCGCTGCCGGATGCCAAGGTGATCGATGCGACCGACATGCTCGAGCGCATGCGCGCCATCAAGACCGATGCGGAACTGGAGAAGTTGCGCACCGCCTCCGAACTGATCACCGATTCCATGCTGGCGACCATCGCCTGGGCGCGCGAAGGCACGACCAAAACGGAGATCATCGAGCAGCTACGGCGCGAGGAGACCAATCGCGGCGCGCATTTCGAATATTGCCTGCTGACGCTGGGCTCCAGCCACAACCGCGCCGCCTCGCCGCAAGCATGGAAGATGGGCGAAGTGCTGTCGATCGACTCCGGTGGCAATTATCACGGCTATATCGGCGACCTCTGCCGGATGGGCATTCTGGGTGAACCGGATGCCGAGTTGGAAGATCTGCTAGCCCAGATCGAGACGGTGCAGCAGGCAGCTTTTTCCAAAGTCAGAGCGGGCACGCTGGGCGGCGACATGATTTCGCACGCGGAGGGCGTGCTGAAGACATCGAAGGTCGCGGCCTACACGGATTTCTTCGCCCACGGCATGGGACTGATCACGCATGAGGCGCCGTTCCTGATGACCAATCATCCGGTGACCTATGAAGGCACCTACGCCGCCAAGCCGCTGGAAAAGAACATGGTGCTGTCGGTGGAGACCACGATGCTCCACCCGAAGCGCGGCTTCATCAAGCTGGAAGACACGCTGGCGGTTACCGAGACCGGTTATGTGATGTTCGGCGACCGGGGCCGGGGGTGGAACCGGGGTGCGACCGTCTAATTGGCTATGAAGGCGGCGCCTCTTCCCGGAAACTCACCAGCTGCCGGCATCTTCTCCTCGTATAGAACGGATATTATTTTCCACCCGCCGGAATCAGCCTGAAATCCGGCAGCTCCCGTAAGCCCAGTTCCGGGCCGGCGGGCGAATAGACGACGAAGAGTTGCATCGGCCCGTCGCCGGTGTTCAGCGTCGAGTGAAACCGGCTTTCCGGCACATAGATGGTGCAGCCGGGATCGACCTTCTCGACCACCGGATTGCCCTTCTCGTCCTCGACCATCTGCTCGCCATGACCTGAAATGACGAAGATGATCTCCTCGGCGCCTGGATGATTGTGGCGCGTGTGGCCTTTGCCCGACGGCAGGTCGACGACGCCTCCGGAAAAGCGGGTCGCGCCGTTCACTTCCGGAGCCACGGTCAGCGACAATTTTCCCCAGTCGAAGCCGAAGGCGCTGACATCCTTCGGATAGACAAACACCTTGCTCTTGTCGGTCATCTCTCATCATCCCTTCTTATTTGCCGTCTTATTCTCGCTACCAGCGAGCGTCACCGCCTTGAAATCCGCCGTCTGCCGGGCGATCGCGGCTTCCGCCGGCAGCCGTTCCATCGAGCTTGCACCATAGAAGCCGTGCAGGCCCTCGCAGCGATCGAGAATGTAGCGGGCGTCGTCCGGCATCGAGATCGGCCCGCCATGGCAAAGCAGGATGACATCCCTGCGCACCGAGCGCGCAGCATCGGCGATGGCGTCAATTTCGACAACGCAGTCGTCGAGCGACTTGGCCGAGGTGGCGCCGATCGAGCCGCCTGTCGTCACGCCCATATGGGCGACGACGATGTCGGCTCCGGCGTTGGTCATGGCGCGGGCCTCGTCCGGGTTGAAGACATAGGGCGTGGTCAAGAGGTCGAGCTTGTGCGCCTCGGCGATCATCTCGATCTCGAGCCCAAAGCCCATGCCGGTCTCCTCGAAACTCTGCCGCATGGTGCCGTCGAACAGGCCGATGGTCGGGAAATTCTGCACGCCGGAAAAGCCCATCGTCTTCAGTTCGGCCAGAAGCAGCGGCATGATGACGAAGGGGTCGGTGCCGTTGACGCCGGCCAGCACCGGCGTGTTCTTGACCACTGGCAGCACCTCATAGGCCATTTCCTTGACGATCTCGTTGGCATTGCCATAGGCGAGCAGGCCGGCGGCGGAGCCGCGCCCGGCCATTCGGTAACGGCCGGAATTATAGATGATGATGAGATCGATGCCGCCGGCTTCCTCGGCCTTGGCCGACAGGCCGGTGCCGGCGCCGCCGCCGACGATCGGCACGCCCTTGTCGATCATTCCCCGAAATTTCTTCAGTATGTCCGTGCGCGGTATGGCGGGCATGTCTTGAATCTCTCACTGTCTGGCGATGTCGAGAAAAGCTTTAACGGCTGCTTTGGCGAATTCGGGATCGTTGATGTGCAGCGGAAGGCGCGTCACGCGGCGCGTGCCATTCGGCTTGATCGTGCGTTCGATGGCTTCGAACAGGACAGTATCGGCCTCGGGATCGAAGAAGGCGCCGCCTTCGACGTCGAGCGCCGAGACGCCCTTTTCCGGGATGAGGAAATTCACCGGTCCTTCACAGAGGGCGAGCCTATTGCCGATCCACTCGCCGATTGCCCGGCATTCCCGTGCGGTGGTGCGCATCAGCGTGACGTTTGGATTGTGCTCGTAGAACAGCCGCCCGCGATAGCGTTCCGGAATCGTCGAGGGGGCCCAGAAGTTGACCATGTCGAGGGCGCCGGCCGAACCGACATAAGGCACTCTGGTGCGAGCGATTGCGCCGAAACGGTCTTCCGTCGCCGGCAGCACGCCGCCGGACAGCAGGTCGCAGACCTCGGTCGTGGTGATATCGATGACGCCGGACAGCAGGCCGCTGTCGGCCAGCTTCTCCATGCTGCGGCCGCCGGTGCCGGTAGCGTGGAAGACCATACAGTCATAGCTCGCGCGAAGCTGATCGGCGATGGCCGTCACGCAAGGCGTGGTGACGCCGAACATGGTGAGCCCGATCGACGGTTTTCCGTCGGGCGGTGGCGCCGGTCTTGCCGCCATGCCCGCGATCGCCTGGGCGGCGTTGTGCAGCACGACGCGGGAGAGCCGGTTCAGTCCGGCCATGTCGGTCACCGCAGGCATCATGATGATGTCGGAGACGTCCACATAGGGGGCGGTGTCACCGGAAGCGAGCGTCGAGACCATGATCTTCGGCAGGCCGAGCGGCAGCGCGCGCATGCCCGACGTGACGATCGATGTGCCGCCGCCGCCGCCAATGCCGATCATGGCGGCGATATCGTTTCGCGATTGGGCAAAGCGGGCGAAGGCGATGCCCATTGCGGCAACCGCGGCGCCGCGGTCATTGCCGCTGAGCACTGCTTTGCTGCCATCGGGGTGATGGCCGGCAATTTCCTTCGCTGTGATGTCGACGGGAATGGTTGCGTCGCGCGTTCCGACATCGACGCGCAGCACCAAGGCGCCGGTGGCGGCGATCGCATCGGCCAGGAAGGCGAGCTCCTCGCCCTTGGTGTCGGCGGTGCCCACCACATAGATGCGCTTCATGGCCGCGCCTCCGCGATGGAGGGTTCAAAGGCGGCGCTGCTCAGGGCATGAAAACCTGGTGCTTTACGCGTCAACGTAGCCACTCCGAAAACGAGGAGGTCATTGCAATTTTTTGAGACGCGCGTATCGTATTGATATGGATGTCTCACGTCAACAAGCCGCAGCAAGCCACGACACCGCTGAGGGAGCCCAGCGCGGGCCGCGCGCGCGCACCAAACGGCTGATGCTGGAGACGGCGACAAGGCTGATGCAAGCGGGCGCCACGCCGTCGGTCAGCGAGGTCGCGGAGGCCGCGGAAGTGTCCCGGGCGACCGCCTATCGTTATTTCCCGAGCCAGGCGGCCCTGGTGCAAGCTGTCGTCGATGAGGGGCTCGGCCCGATTTTGACCTGGCAATCGACATCCGTCGATGCCGAGCGCCGGGTCGCCGACCTGTTCGACACGGCGATGCCGCGCATCGAGGCCTTCGAAGCGACGTTCAAGGCGGCGCTGAAACTGTCGCTCGATCAATGGGCCCGGCGCCAGGCCGGTACGCTGGGCGGCGAGCCTGCCTTCAAGCGTGGTCACCGCATCGATTTGTTGAAAGAAGCGATCGCGCCGCTCAAGGGTCATTTGCCTCCACGCGATTTCAAGCGGCTGGCGCAGGCGCTGTCGCTGATCTTCGGCGTCGAAGTGCTGATCGTGCTCAAGGACATCTGGGGGCTGGACAGCCGCAGGACGATGGCGGTCTCGCAATGGGCGGCAGGGGCGCTGGTGCGCGCGGCGGTCGCGGAAGCGATCGACGGCGCGGACAGTCTCGACGCAACGATGGCACAAAGATAGTGCCAATCTGGTTCGACCAGATTTGCACGTCGACTATCGATATTAATAGCAGTGTAAGGTCGACGACGATGGCTTTCTATATCACTGAGTAGGAAAATCATGGGAAAACAGGCAGATAAAGCCGGAATCCGATAGCAATGGCCAAGTCAAGCTGCCAAGAAAGGGCTTGACGCGCATGCAGAATTGGTAATACCAGATCAGAAAAGAAAAGCGGATCGAAAGTGAGGGTTGCGATCCATTTTCCGGCAGGGCGAGGAGGCTCGGAATCGGAAAGGTGCGATCACGGGAGGAACTACCAGGGTCGGCCCCGTTGCCGGCTCGCATGACAAGGTAGAACGCGCACAAGGGAGGAAATCATTATGCGCAAGTTAGTGACCAGCGTGCTTGCTGGTATCGGCTTAACGCTTGCCTGCGGGACGTCCGTCTACGCGCAGGAAAAATCGCTCACCATCTTCTGGGCGGAATGGGATCCAGCCAACTATTTGCAGGAACTCGGCAACGAGTACGAGAAGGAAACCGGCGTCAAGATCACGGTGGAAACCACGCCTTGGTCCGACTTCCAGACCAAGGCCTTCACCGAGTTCAACGCCCATGGCGACGCCTATGATATGGTCGTCGGCGACTCGCAATGGCTCGGTGCCGGCTCGACCGGTGGCCACTATGTCGACCTGACCGACTTCTTCAACAAGCACAAGGTCGGCGACGTGATGGCACCGGCGACGGTGAAGTACTATGCCGAATATCCGGGCGGCAGCAGCAAGTACTGGGCCATTCCGCTTGAAGGCGACGCCGTCGGCTGGTCCTATCGCAAGGACTGGTTCGAGGATCCGAAGGAGAAGGAAGCCTTCAAGGCCAAGTACGGTTACGATCTCGACGTGCCGAAGGATTTCAAGGCGTTGCGCGACATCGCCGAGTTCTTCTACAGGCCGGACCAGAAGAAATACGGCATCGCCATCTACACTGACAATTCCTATGACGCGATGGCGATGGGCTTCGAGAATGCGCTGTTCTCTTATGGCGGCGAACTGGGCGACTATTCGACCTACAAGGTCGATGGCTTCATCAACTCCGACAAGGCCGTCGCAGCGCTCGATGCCTACAAGGAACTCTACAAGTTCACGCCTCCAGGCTGGGCCAAGTCGTTCTTCGTCGAGGACAACCAGGCGATCACCGAAAACCTGGCCGCGATGAGCATGAACTACTTCGCGTTCTTCCCCTCGCTGATCAACGAGGCGTCGAACCCGAACGCCAAGAACACCGGCTTCTTCGCCAATCCTCCCGGCCCGAACGGCGACCAGTTCGCCGCGCTCGGCGGTCAAGGCATCTCCATCGTTTCCTACTCGCAAAAGCAGGACGAGGCGATCAAGTTCCTGGAATGGTTCATCAAGGACGAGACCCAGAAGAAGTGGGCGGCACTTGGCGGCTACACGTGCAGCGCGGCCGTGCTCAAGTCGCCTGAATTCCAGAACGCAACACCGTACAACAAGGCCTTCTACGAGACCATGTTCAAGGTGAAGGATTTCTGGGCGGTGCCGGAATATGCCGAGCTGCTACAGCAGCTCAACCAGCGCGTCTATCCCTACATGATCGGCGGCGAAGGCACCGCCAAGGAAACGCTGGACGCACTGGCGGCCGATTGGAACGCGACCTTCAAGAAGTACGGCCGCGGCCAGTAACAATCATACCTCACGGAGGAGGCGTTTGTGCCTCCTCCGTTTCTTTTTCTGCAACCGGGAGCAGGGTCTTGGCGACCACGATGATCACCACACTGGACAGGTCTTCAAGAGCGGCCGCGCGCGGCCTCAGCGACATTTCGATCCGCAACCTCTTCATCATCCCGACGGTCCTGTTCCTGATCGTCTTCAACATCTTTCCGCTGATCTATTCGCTTGGTTATTCCTTCACCGACTTTCGCGCGTCGACCAATGCGCCGGCGAATTTCGTCGGGCTGCAGAACTATCGCGACCTGCTCAACGACCCCTATGTGTGGTCCAACTTCGCTATCACCGCGAAGTACGTGATCATCTCGGTCGCCGGCCAACTGCTGGTCGGTTTCGGCATGGCGATGCTGCTCAACCGCGATATCCCGCTGAAGGGCCTGCTGACGACCCTGCTGCTGCTGCCGATGATGCTATCGATGGCCGTCGTCGGCTTGTTCTGGAAACTGCTCTACGACCCGTCGTGGGGCGTCATCAACTATGCGCTCGGGCTTGGCAATTTCGAGTGGCTGGCTAATCCCAAGATGGCGCTCTACGCCGTTGCGCTGACCGACATCTGGATGTGGTCGCCCTTCGTCATGCTGCTGTCGCTGGCCGGCCTCTCGGCGGTGCCGAAGCACCTCTACGAAGCCGCTGCGATCGATCGCGCCGGTCCGTTCTACACCTTCTTCCGCATTACCTTGCCGCTGGTCGCGCCGATCCTAATGATCGCCGTCATCTTCCGCACCATGGAAGCGTTCAAGACGTTCGATCTCGCCTACATCCTGACCACCCAGCCGACGGCTGAACTGATCTCCATCCGGCTCTACAAGATGGCGTTCCAGGAGTGGCAGACAGGGCGCTCCTGCGCGCTCGCCTACATCGTGCTGATCATGGTGCTGGCGATCACCAACATCTACGTCAAATACCTCAACAAGGTGAAGGAGCGCTGAGATGGCCGCCGTCCGCACTTCTTCCGAAATCGCCTTCAACCGTGTCGCCATCGTCGCCGTCCTGGTGGCGACGGTGATCTTCCTGGCGCCGATCTACTGGATCGCCTCGACGGCATTCAAGCCGCGCAACCTCGCCACCACCATCCCGCCGACGGTTGTCTTCCAGCCGGAAATATCACCCTTCGTGAAGCTGTTCACCAAGCGCTCGCAATTGCGCACGCCGCCATCGCCGGAAGAGTACGCGGCGGCGCCATGGTGGGAGCGCGTCGTTTTCGACGGCGGCGAGAAGATCGTGCGCGACGGCAAGGGCCAGGTGCAGTGGTCGGGCTATCCAAGCCGGTTCATGAACTCGTTGATCATCGCCATCACCTCGACGGTGCTGGCGGTCGGCATGGGAACGTTCACCGCCTACGGCTTCTCGCGCTTCAAGGTGAAGGGCGAGGCGGACCTGCTCTTCTTCATCCTGTCGACGCGCATGCTGCCGCCCGTCGTGGTGGCGATCCCGATGTTCCTGATGTACCGGGCGGTCGGCCTGAATGATTCCCATGTCGGCCTGATCATCCTCTACACCGCCTTCAACCTGTCCTTCTCGGTGTGGCTGATGAAGGGCTTCATGGACGAGATTCCGAAGGAATATGAAGAGGCTGCCCTCGTCGACGGTTACACGCGCATGGAGGCCTTCTTCAAGATCGTGCTGCCCGAGGCCGCCACCGGAATCGCCGCCACCGCCGTGTTCTGCTTCATCACCGCGTGGAACGAATATGCATTTGCATTGATCATGACCAACCGCCGGGCCCAGACCGCGCCGCCGTTCATCCCCAGCCAGGTCGGCTCCGGCCTGCCGGACTGGACGGTGATCGCGGCTGGTACCTTCCTGTTCCTGCTGCCGGTCGCCATCTTCACCTTCCTGCTCCGCAACCACCTGCTGCGCGGTATGTCCTTCGGAGCGATCCGCAAATGAGCTTTCGCGCCATCAACCAGAAATATCTGGAACCCGGATCGCAGGTGCTGATGGTGCTCGGCATCATCGCCCTCTGCCAGCCCTGGAACCTGCTGTTGCATGCATATGGCCTGACCATCATCCTGATCGGGCTGATCGGCTTCAACATCACGTCGAAGATCTCGCCGGAGCAGAAGGCCGGTACCGGACAGATACGAAATCCGGGAGCACAGCATTGACCCAGATCGAGCTTCGCGGCATCCAGAAATTCTTCGGCGCCGTCCAGGTCATCAAGGACCTGAACCTGAAGATCAACGACAACGAGTTCATCGTTCTGCTCGGCCAGTCGGGCTGCGGCAAGACGACGACGCTGCGCGCCATCGCCGGGCTGGAGACGATCGATGAGGGCGACATCCTTATCGACGGCAAGCCGATTCAACATTTGAAGGCCGCCGACCGCGACATCGCCATGGTCTTCCAGTCGTTCTCGCTCTACCCGCATATGAGCGTCTACGAGAACATCGCCTTCCCCTTGCGCGCCACGCGCAAGAGCAAGGCAGAGATCGACCAGGAAGTGCGTTCGGTCGCCAAGACGCTGCAAATCGGCGACCTGCTCGGCAAGAAGCCATCGGCGCTTTCGGGCGGCGATATGCAGCGCGTCGCCATCGGACGGGCGCTGGTGCGGCGGCCGAAGGCGATGCTGATGGACGAGCCGATCGGCGCGCTCGACGCCAAGCTGCGCGAGGAGATGCGGGCCGAGATCAAGCGGCTGCACATCAAGCAGGGCTCGACCACCATCTATGTCACCCACGATCAGATCGAGGCGATGAGTCTCGCCGACCGCATCGTCATCATGCATGAAGGCGTGCTGCAGCAGGTCGGCTCGCCGGACGAGGTCTATTCGCGGCCGGCAAACCTGTTCGTGGCGCAGTTCGTCGGCAGTCCGGTGATGAACGTCGCCGATGCCGCGGTCACCGAAACAGCGTCTTCGGTTTCGGTGGCGGTCGGCGGGGCTGCCGCCGGCTTCGAGTTCCCGCGGGCGCTGCTGTCCAAACTCAACGGCCATGCCGGCGGCCAGCTGGCGCTCGGCATCCGGCCGGAGGGCGTGCTCATCCGCCGCGATGCGGCCGACGGCTTCCTGCCGGTCGAGACGCAGATCGTCGAACCGCTCGGCTCCTTCGACATCGTCGACCTGAAGGTCGGCTCCAAGATGCTACGCGCGCGCACCAAGAGCGGCTTCGTCAGCGGTCCCGGCGAGAAGGTGTTTGCCCGGATCGATCCGGCCCAGGCGCATTTCTTCGACACGGCAAGCGGCAAGTCGCTGGAAGTGAGACTCTGATGGCCCATATCCAGCTCAAGAACATCTCGAAGACATTCGGCAACCACACCGCGCTGACGGGGCTCGATCTCGACATCGCCGATGGCGAGTTCTTCGTCCTGCTCGGCGAGACGGGCGCCGGCAAGACGACGACGTTGCGTCTGATCGCCGGCCTGGAAAGGCCGAGCGAAGGTCAGGTCTTCATCGACGGCGTCGACGTTGCCGACTGGGGTGCGGCAGAGCGCGACGTGGCGCTGGTTTTGCAGCAATACTCGCTTTATCCGCGCTACACGGTGCGCGAAAACCTCGAGTTCCCGCTGAAGCCGAAAATCCGCCGGTTGCCCGACGCCGAGATCAAGGACCGCGTCGATCGTGCTGCCCGCACGCTGAGGATCGAGCATCTGCTAGACCGCAAGACCGACCGGCTGTCCGGCGGCGAGATGCAGCGCGTCTCGATCGGCCGCGCCATCGTGCGCAAGCCGCGCGTCTTCCTCATGGACGAGCCGCTGTCGGCGCTTGACGCCAAACTCCGCGAAGCGCTGCGTACCGAACTAAAGAACCTCCAGATGCAGCTCGGCGCCACCTTCCTGTTCGTCACCCACGACCAGATCGAGGCTATGTCGATGGGCGACAAGGTCGGGGTGCTCAACCATGGCCGCATCGTCCAGACCGGCACGCCGCACGAGATCTATAACAATCCGCGCGACACTTACGTGGCAAGCTTCGTCGGCTCGCCACCGATGAACCTCATCGACGGCAGGCTTGTGAACGGCCGCGCGGTGATGGCGCCGCTAAATTTCGAACTGCCTTTTTCGGGGGCCAAGACTTCTTGGGGACTAAAGACTGGCGCAGCGACCGATGGTCGCCCGCTCGTCTTCGGCGTTCGCCCGGAGGATGTCTATCTCGAGAGTGGCGCGCCGGTCGAGGCGCGTGTTCACGATGTCGAGAACCATGGTGTGGAAAAGATCCTGACGCTGCGCGTCGGCGACGCCACGTTGCGCGCCACCGTGCCGGCCAGGACCGATGTCGCCATCGAGCAGGCGGTGCGCTTTGCCTGGAACCCGGACAAGGTGGTGCTGTTCGACAAGGGCAGCGGGATAAGCCTTCGCCACGCAAGCTGAGTCCTCTGCCTTCGTGCACGCCCATGCCGCAGGCCGGCCCGCCATCGGGCGGAGCGCGCCCATGCGGGCTTTCTAGCTCGGAACAGTCACGGCCAACATGCATCAACTGGCCTGGCGGATCTCGGCCTGTTCTTCGGCGCGAAGGTAGCTGGGCGCCGAGCCGATGACGCGCTTGAAGGCACGGCTGAAGGCCGCGTCCGATTCATAGCCGAGGCGAGCGGCAACGGCGGATATTTTCATCCGGTCGCGGATCAGCCATTGCCGAGCCTGATGCATCCTGACCTGGGTGACATATCTTGCCGGCGTTTCGCCGACGATGGTGGCGAAGCGCTCGGCAAAGCCCGAGCGCGAGGCGCCCATCATCCTGGCCAGCGACTCGACCGTCCAGTCATGATCGGGTTCGAGATGGATGGCGGCCAGCACACGGCCGATGTCGCGGTCCCTGACGGCGGCGATCCAGCCGGAGGAGTCGCCGCAGCCGCGTTCGACCCATGAGCGGATGACGATGGCGGCCAGCACATCGGCCAGCCGCGCCAGGATGCCACCGGAGCCGACGCGCTCCATCGTCACTTCGCGCGCCATCGATTCCAGCAAATGCGGAATACCCGGCTCATAGGCCTCCAGTTCATGTGTGCGCATCACATCCGGCATCATGCCGAGCAAGGGGTGCAAACCGTCGAGATTGAAGTACATGCTGCCGCAAAACAACAGGGTTCCCGGCCGGCAGCACTCCGACCTGCCCTCGTTCGACATACAGCTAGACGTCCTTGCCAGCGCCTTTGCCTATTGCGGTACGGCGACGTTGCTGGCGGCCGTCCTGGTGTTCCTGCGCGGCCCGAAGCAGGCCGAGTAGGCTCTCTCGGCAACCGTCCCTGACCTATGCAGCGGCCCGAGAACCATCGCGGTTTTCGGGCCGCTGCCGTTGTGGTGACAGCGACGAACGAAGCGGAGTATGGCCGATGCCACGGATACCGGTGAACTCAGACGTCACGCCCGTCGAAGTCGAAGATCGGCAAGGTGGAGGTATCCAGATCGATGACGCAGTTGATGTTGATGTAGGCACTACGGTCACTGCCCGAGCGGACATCCTCGGCGAAGGGGTGGATTCCGCAGCTGCGGCAGAAGCGGTGTGCGATGGCATGGTTGCCGAATGTGTAGGTGCCGAGATCATCGCCCCAAGCAAGAATGGTCAGGCTCCCATGCGGGATGGCACACAACAGGGCGCCCTTGCGCGAGCAGATCGAACAATTGCATCGTACGGCGCCGGTCAGTTCGGCCTCGAATTCGAAGGCGACCTTGCCGCAATGGCAGCTGCCTTTGTAGAACATCGGCTTTTCCTTGCGTCCGGCAGGGGTGCAAAACCGCCTGCGTCGGGTTAAGTCTCGGCAAAGCATGCCGCTACCCTTAAGACGTTCAATACGTTCGGAGTCCTACACCGAAAATGCAATCAATCCGCGACCATCTGGAAATTGTCCTGGCGCGCCTCGCCGCCCGCGCCGGCGAGGAACGCGTGTTCACGAAGCTCTATACGGAGGCCGCGCGGGCAGCGGCTGACGCCAGTGATGCCCGCAAGCGAGCCGGCGTCACGCTCGGGCCGCTCGACGGCACCATTGTCTCGATCAAGGATCTGTTCGATGTCTCCGGCGAACCGACCACGGCCGGCTCGCTGATGCTCAGGGACACCGCGCCCGCCCAGCGCGACGCTATCATCGTCGCCCGGTTGCGGCAGGCCGGGGCGGTGATCATCGGCAAGACCAACATGACCGAATTCGCCTTCACCGCGATTGGTGACAACCAGCACTATGGCACGCCTGGCAATGCCCTCGATGCCAGCCGCATTCCCGGCGGTTCCTCGTCGGGTGCCGGTGTTTCGGTCGGCGAGGGGACGAGCGAAATATCGATCGGTTCCGACACCGGCGGATCGGTGCGCATTCCGGCATCGCTCAACGGCGTTGTCGGTTTCAAACCGACGGCGCGGCGAGTGCCTCTCGGCGGTGCCTTTCCGTTATCGGCTACACTGGACTCGATCGGGCCGCTTGCCCGGACCGTCGCCCAATGCGCCGCTGCCGGCGCGGTGATGGCCGGCGAGGTATCGGCGCCGCTGGTGCCGATACGGCTCGCTGGGCTTCGCATTGGCATCCCGCGCGGCGGTCTTCTCGAAGATACGGAAGGCGAGATTGCGGCCAGTTTCGAGCGCTGTCTCGGCAAGATCGAGCTGGCGGGCGCGCACATAGCGGACCTGTCGGTCGACGATATGATCGCGGACCTGCGCACGGCCACCAAGCGTGGTTCGATCGCCGCGATGGAAGGGGCTGAAGTGCATGCGGATTGGCTGGCCACGGGAGCGTCCGCGCCGGTCGACCCGCATGTGAGCGGGCCCCTGTCGCGGGCGGCAATGCTGCCGATCCCGGTCTACATCAGGGCAATGCGCCGTCGCATAGCACTCTGCATGGCCATGGACGAGCGGTTGGCGTCGGTCGATGTGCTGGCCCTGCCGACCACACCGGTGACGGCGCCGACCATCGTTTCGATGGCGGGAGACGCCGAGCTGCGCGACCGCACCGAGGGCCTGCTGCTGCGCAACACGCAGGTCGCTAACCAGTTCGACCTCTGCGCGATTTCGTTGCCGATGCCAAGGACAGCAATGCCCGCCGGATTGATGCTTGTCGCGCGCAGCGGCCATGACGGGCGCCTGCTGCGAATTGCTGCCGAAGTCGAAGCGCTGCTGGGCAGCTGATTGGCACTGAAATCCGCGATTAATGCGATGAACAGTGCTTGCGTTCACCGTCCTCGGCGGTGCGCACGATGCGGGTCGCGACCAGCCAGGGCAGGTTGTAATCCTTGCCGGTGATGGTCTGGGTGCGGTGCTCGATCGAGCCCCTGACAACGATCTTCCCGGCGTAAAGCACGTCGGACTGATCCGTTATCGCCTTGTCGGCCTGCGGCAATCGGCCGGCGTCGATCGACACGCCCTTGGTGATCTGGCCGGTGGCAAGGTCAAGCGCACTGTTCGACGGGCAGGGCGCCTTGAAGCAGCGCAGTCCGTTGTCGCAATAGACATAGCCGCTCTCGGCCGCGGCGAATGCGGGCAGAGCGCAGATCGACGCGGCGGCAACGCTTAGAAATGCGAGGCGAAGACCGAACATGGTTCTCAGCGTCGCGGAGAATTGGGGCGAAACCGCGATGCGCTAGGTATCGGCTGGAAACCGCTGCCGGTAGTGATCGACCACTTCGGGATTGCGCAGATTGACCGGCAGTTTGTTGGCCAGCACCAGCAGGGTTTCACCTGCCGCGCCGACGCCCATGCGCATCATAGATTCCTCGGTTATCCCTGCCATATGCGGGGTGATGATGACATTGTCGAAGCCGAAATAGGGATGATTTGACGGCAGCGGCTGCGTCGAAAACACGTCGAGCGCGGCACCACCGATGCGGCGTTTCTGCAAGGCCTCGATCAGTGCGTCGTCGTCGACAACCGGTCCGCGCGACACGTTGACCAGCAGCGCATTGGGCTTCATGCGGGCGATGCGCTCGCGACTGATCAGGCCACGCGTTTCCGGCGTCAGCGGACAGCACAGGACGATGATGTCGCTTTGCTCGACCAGCGCATCGATCGACAGGAAGCCGACCTTGTCCAGCGCCGGCTGCATGCTGCGCGTCGTTGCCACCACTTTCAGGTCGAAGCCATGCGCGGCGATATGGCCGACGGCCTGACCGACAGCGCCGAGGCCGACGATGCCGATGGTCTTGCCGGCAAGCTCACTGTTGGCGTTGGCGTGCTCGCGGCCGGCGAGCCAACCTTTCGTGCGCAAGTCGCGGTCGACGATGCGGAAATTGCGCAGCAATGCGAGCGCCGCGAACATCACGTGTTCGGCGACCGAGCGGGCGTTGACCGCAGGCACGTTGGCCACCAGCACGCCGGCCGCGAAAGCTGCTTCCATCGGGATCATGTCGAGCCCGGCGCCGTGACGGATCACCGCCCTCAGCCTCCAAGCACCTTCAAACAGCTCTGGTGGCAGTGGTGCGCGCACGATGACGACATCGGCGTCCTTCGCCTCCTTGGCGAGGGTGCCGGCGTCGAGCCCCGAAGCGATGACGAGTTGGCCGGCGCCCGCCAGCCTGGCCGAGGCGCGCGCGTGCAGCGGATGGGTCGACAGGATCTTTGGCACGGTCTGGGCCACGGTCAGGCCTTTTCGAGCGTCGGGCTCGTGGGCGCAACCGCATTGCCGCCCTCGATCAGGCCCTTCCAGTAGCTTTCCGCGCCTTGCAAGTGAGCGCTCATCAGCGCCTGGGCGAGATTGCCGTCGCGGCGCAGCAGCGCCTCGTAGATCTGCACGTGCTCGGCATGCGAACGCACGCTCCGCTCCGGATCGTTGAAGTAGATCGGAAGGCGCTGCTCGCCCATCAGATAGTAGACGCTGCAAATATTGTGGAAGACGCTATTCTTGGTGGCGCGCACGATCTCGAGATGAAACTCGCGGTCCTCCTTGGCGAGACCTTCGCCTGCGGCGATGCGCGCTTCGGACGCTTTCAGGATCTCGCGCAGCCGTTCGAAATTCTCCTCGGTGGCGCGTGAGCAGGCGAGTTCCGCGGCCTTGATTTCATGGATCTTGCGCAATTCGACCGTCTCGTAGATCTGCAACGGGTCAAGCGGCAGGCCGGCGCGTGCGAACAGTGCGAGCGCCTCGACGCTGGCCTGCTTTGTGTCGACATAGATTCCGGACTTGGCTCGCCGCTCGACGATGCGCATGGCTTCGAGAATGGCCAGCGCCTCGCGGATCTGGCCGCGGCTGACGCCGAAACGCTCCGCCAGTTCACGTTCCGACGGCGTGCGGCCCGTCTCCTTGTCGGAGTGGGAGAACAGGTAGGCGGCGAGTTCCGCGAGAAGATTCTTTTCTTTCATCGTCAATCGCGTTGCGCGTGCGCCTCCAGGAACCGCTCCGAAATGGTGAATCCCAGACCCGGCTTTTCGGGGATCGCTATCATACCGTCCGTTGCTTCGACAGTCTCCTCGATCAGATCGTGGATCATCGGATTGGCACCGAGCGAATACTCGACGGTGAAACTCGATGGCGAGGCGGCACAGACATGCAGCCCGGCGAAGAAGCAAGGTGCGCCGGCCCATAGATGCGGCGCGAAGCGTAAGTTGAAAGCGCTGGCGATGGTCCCGATCTTCATCGCCTCGCTGATGCCGCCGCAGAAGGCGGGATCGGGCTGGAAGATGTCGGCTGCCTTGAGCACGGCGAGGTCGCGGAAGGCATAGCGGGTCGCTTCGCTTTCGCCGGTGGCGATCGGAACGGCGCTGGAGGCGCGCACTTCCGCGAGGCCAGGCTTGTCGTCGGCGATCACAGGCTCCTCGAACCACGCGAGATCGAGGTCGTTGACGAGATGGATAAAGCGTTTGGCCTCGGCAACCGTATATGTGCCGTGGGCATCGACCATCAGCTCGACATCGGGGCCGAGCGCCTGCCGCGCGGCGCGCACGCGGGCGGCCGAAACATGGGCGGCGCCATCCATGGCGCCGACCCGCATCTTCAGCGCCTTGAAGCCGCCCTTGGCGATGTAGGATTGCAATTGTTCGCCAATGGCGTCGGCGGACGCCCAGCCGCCGGAGGCATAGGCCTGCATGCGGTCGAGCTTACGGCCGCCCAGCAGCCGCCAGACCGGCACGTCAAGCGATTTGCCCAAAATGTCCCAGAGCGCGATGTCGACAGCGCTGATGGCGGCGATGCTCATGCCGCGCCGCGCCAACTGCGGCATGGCGTGGCCGGCATGCGCCGCACTGTCATGGCGCACGCCGTTATAGAGCATCTCCCAGATGACGCCGATGTCGGCCGGGTCACGACCGATCAGCTGCGGCCCGACCTCGTGGTTCAGCATATGGACAAGGGCGCCATAGCTGCCGGCACTGCCGGCGGCGTTCTTGCCTTCGCCCCAGCCGATCAGCCCGTCATCCGTCTCGATACGCAGGATGGCGGCGTCGAAAGTCGTCACCTGACCGAAGTCGCTGCGGTGTTGCCGAGCAGCTTCGATCGGGATGCGGACCCACCAGGCTTGGACGGTCTTGATGCGCATGGTCTTCCCCAGCTCTGCCGCCGGTCAGGGCGGAAGGGCAAATTTCCCAACAGGCAGTCGACTACTTGATCAGCGGCAGCAGCGTCTCGGCGGTGATGCGCATCTGATCCGTGTAGAATTTTTCGGTCAGCACGCTGGAGCCGTGATCCTGAATAAATTTCAGTTGCTCAGGCGAGATGTCGACCGGGTGACGTTCGACCATGTCTGGATAGGGTGCGGCCGGCGTGCGGTCGACCGGGGCGACGAACTCATTGGTCAACGCGCCGTCATAGCCGACTTCCCGCAAGGTCGCGACGATCTTCGGCCAGTCGATCTGGCCGAGGCCGGCGGCGAAGCGATTGTTGTCGGCGACATGGAAGTCGAACAGGCGCTTGCCGACCTGGCGGATGGCGTCATGGACGTTAAACTCCTCCATGTGGATGTGGTAGGCGTCGAGGCAGACGCCGCATTCAGGGCTGACCGCGTCGGCCAGCGCCAGCGCCTGGGCGCCGCGATTGAACAGATAGGTCTCGAAGCGGTTGAGCGGTTCGACGGCAATCCTGACGCCGACCTTCTTGGCGTGGGTGAAGCACTCACGGGTCGCGTCGACAACCCACTTCCACTCCTCTTCCTCGGTGCCGTCCGGCACCACCTTGCCGACCGTCGCCGGGACCAATGTTATGATCTCGCCGTCCAGTTCGCTGACCATAGTCAGCACGTCCCTGACATATTGCACGGAGCGCTCACGCTGGCCCTGGTCCTTGGCGGCGAGGTTGCGTTCGCCCAGCATCAGGGTCACCGATCCCCAGCAGCGGATGCCATGCTCTTTCAACAGAGCCCGCGTTTCCGTGGTCTTGTACTGCTCGGGCTCGCCGGAAATCTCGATCGACTCATAGCCGAGTTTCTTGATGCGCTTGAGCGTCGTCTCCAACGGCTCCGCTCGCATCCAGTTGTGCGTCGAAAGATGCATGGCCTGTCCTTCCCAAGTTCGTCCGTATGGTTCGCCTGCGACGTGCATCGCCAAAAGGGCGACGCAAGGCTCCTCCCCAAGGCATCCCCAGCCTTTTTCCCGTGAACTGGTTCGACCAATTGGGCCTGAAGTGAGGTCTACAGCAAATTGCCATGGGCGGCAAGAAGCACGGGAACGTAACTTTCTGCGTGTATTATTTCGTTGATTACATTGGGATAAATTCGCTTCCAGCGCGAGTGCGTACGGCACTGGCGGACCGTGATGTGGCTTGACCAAATCTCCGCATTTGGTAATACCAGAATGGTGGCGCACGCAAAGCGCGCAATGTAGAAAGACCAAAGTGGCTGGCCCTGTTTCCAATCGGCGCTATGCTTGGTCGCGGGAAGAATGAGGAAGGATGCCGATGCCGACGACAATGAAGGGCCCTGGACTGTTCCTGGCGCAGTTCGCGGGCGATGCCTCGCCGTTCAATTCGCTGGGCTCGATCACAAAATGGGCGGCTGGCCTCGGCTACAAGGGCGTGCAGATCCCGACCTGGGACGCGCGCTTGTTCGACCTCAAGAAAGCGGCGTCTTCCAATGCCTATTGTGACGAGGTGAAGGGCATCTGCGCCGACGCCGGCGTCGAGATCACCGAGCTATCGACGCACCTGCAGGGGCAATTGGTGGCGGTACATCCGGCCTATGACGCTCAGTTCGACGGCTTTGCTCCGGCCTCGGTGCACAATAACCCCAAGGCGCGGCAACAATGGGCGGTCGAACAGATGCAGTTCGCGGCCAAGGCGTCGCGCAACCTCGGGCTGAACGCTTCGGTGAGCTTCAGTGGCGCGCTGGCCTTCCCATACCTCTACCCCTGGCCACAGCGGCCGGCCGGATTGATCGAAGAGGCGTTCGCCGAACTCGGCAAGCGCTGGAAGCCCATCCTCGATGTCTATGAGGACAATGGAGTCGACGTCGGCTACGAGATCCATCCCGGCGAGGATGTGTTCGACGGTGCGACGTTCGAGATGTTCCTTGACGCGGTCGGCGGCCACAAGCGCTGCAACATCAATTACGATCCGTCGCACTTCCTGCTGCAGCAACTCGACTATCTCGAATTCATCGATATCTATCACGAGCGCATCAAGGCGTTCCACGTCAAGGACGCCGAGTTCAACCCGACCGGGCGGCAAGGCGTCTATTCCGGCTATCAGAGCTGGACCAACCGCGCCGGCCGCTTCCGCTCGCTCGGCGACGGGCAAGTGGATTTCGGCGGCATTTTCTCCAAGCTGACGCAATACAATTATGATTCCTGGGCGGTGCTGGAATGGGAGTGCTGCCTGAAGCACCCGGAAGACGGCGCGGCCGAAGGGGCACCCTTCATCCAGCACCACATCATCCGGGTGACGGAGAGGGCTTTCGACGATTTTGCCGGCGGCACCACCGACAAGAAGCTGCTGCGTGCCATGATGGGAATTTAACACGACTTTCCCTCCCCCTTGAGGGGAGGTCGATCCGCATAGCGGATCGGGTGGGGTCGTTGAGGCAGAGCTCGGCATGAACCGACCCCACCCGGCCCTTCGGGCCACCTCCCCTCAAGGGGGAGGGATATCTCAGATACGAGGGAGACAGAACAATGGTCGGCGCATCGAAGTCGGAAGCGGGAGGCGGCCCGATCCGCTACGGCATGGTCGGCGGCGGCCAGGGCGCCTTCATCGGCGCGGTGCACCGGATAGCGGCGCGTATGGACAATGATTTCGTGCTGGTCGCCGGTGCCCTGTCGTCCGATCCGGCGCGCGCCAAGGCCTCTGCCGCCGAGCTCGGGCTCGACCCTTCGCGCAGCTACGCGTCCTATGCCGAGATGGCCAAGGCCGAGGCCAAGCGCCCGGACGGCATCGAGGCGGTGGCCATCGTCACTCCCAATAATGTGCACGTGCCGGCGGCCAAGGCCTTCCTCGAGGCTGGCATCCACGTCATTTGCGACAAGCCGCTGGCGACCACGCTGGCCGAGGCGAAGAAGCTCGCGGCAGTGGTCGAGAAGACCGGCAAGGTGTTCGTGCTCACCCACAACTACACCGCATATCCGATGGTGCGGCAGGCGCGCGAGATGGTGGCCAAGGGGGTGCTTGGCGATATTCGCATCGTGCAGTCCGAATACCCGCAGGACTGGTTGACCGAAGACCTTGCCGCGACCGGCCAGAAGCAGGCGTCATGGCGTTCCGATCCCAAGCAGGCAGGTGCCGGCGGCGCGCTCGGCGACATCGGCACACATGCCTATAATCTGGCGCGTTTCGTTTGCGGGCTGGAACTCGATTCCCTGTCAGCCGATCTCGACGCCTTCGTGCCGGGCCGGCAGCTCGACGACAATGTCAATGTCATGCTGCGCTTCAAACCGGCCGGCAAGACGCACCCCGCCAAGGGCATGATCTGGGCGAGCCAGGTTGCGCCCGGCCATGAGAACGGGCTGAAGCTGCGCATCTACGGCTCGAAGGGCGGGCTGGAATGGGTGCAGGCTGATCCGAACTATCTCTGGTACACGCCGTTCGGCCAGCCGAAGCAGTTGATCACCCGCAACGGCGCCGGCGCGCTGCCGGTGGCGGGCCGTGTCAGCCGCGTACCGTCAGGACATCCCGAGGGCTATCTCGAAGGCTTTGCCAACATCTACCAGGAAGCCGCACGGGCGATCCGTGCGGCGCGCAAGAAGGGCGGCAAGCCGGCAAAGGATGTCGTCTTCCCGACGATCGCCGACGGCGTCGAGGGCATGGCATTCATCGAAGCCTGCGTGAAGTCATCGAAGAAGAATGGGGCTTGGACGAAGCTGTAGCGGGTCTGGCCAGCGGGGAATTCCCCCTCACCCGGATTGCCAGCCGCATTGCGAAGGGCAATTCGGGGTAATCCGACCTCTCCCCGAGAGGAGGAGGTGGCGCCGACGCTAAGTCTCTTCTCCCCTCGGGAGATGGTGGACGCGAAGCCGCCGGATGAGGGGGCATGGCGCGAAGCTGGCGGAACAGCCAGTGCGCCGTCAAAGAAAGGGGAGGGGCGTCGATGAAAATCGGCATGTGCATGTTCTTATGGACGACGGCGGTATCGAAGAAACACGAGCCGTTGCTGCGCGACATCAAGGCAACTGGTTTCGATGGCGTCGAGATACCGATCTTCGCCGGCACGCCCGACGACTATAGAAAACTCGGCGAACTGCTCGACCGCATCGGGCTGGAGCGAACCGCTGTGTCAGCCATGGGCGATCCGGCGATGAACCTGATTTCGGCCGATGGCGCAACGCGCAAGGCCGGCATCGAGTACATGAAATGGGCGATCGATTGCTCAGCTTCACTCGGCGCGAGAACGCTCAGCGGGCCGCTACATTCGACGCTCGGCGCCTTTTCCGGCACCGGGCCGACGGCCGCCGAGAAGAAGCGCTCGGTCGCCTCGCAGCGCGCCATCGGCGACCATGCCGGCAAGAGGAACATCACCATCGGGCTCGAGGCGCTGAACCGCTTCGAATGCTATCTCCTCAACACGATGGCCGACCTGTCGGAGCATATCGATGCCATCGACCGGCCGCACATCAAGGCGATGTACGACACCTTCCACGCCAATATCGAGGAGGCCGACCCAATCGGCGCCTATACGAAGCATCGGAGGAATATCGTGCATGTCCATATATCGGAGAATGATCGTGGCGTGCCGGGGCGCGGCAACATCCCGTGGAAGGAAACATTCTCGGCCATCCGCAAGAGCGGCTATGACGACTGGCTGACGATCGAGGCGTTTGGACGTTCGCTGAAGGATTTGGCGGCGGCGACCAAGGTGTGGCGCGATTTTTCCGAAAGCCCGGAAGCGGTTTATCTGGATGGGTACAAGCATATCAAGGATGGGTGGAGGAAAGCGGCGTAAGGTGCCTTGGTCCGGCGATGACGCAAAGAAGACCCGCGTCGGCGACCCTTGGCGCAAGGCGAGACGATGATTGCGCCTGGTCCATTTTTCCATTTGCGATCGGTTGCCAAGTGGTTCCCCCACTCCGTCTCGGCTTCGCCGAGCCACCTCTCCCTCCGGAGGGAGAGAAAAGGGAGCCAGTAGCTCGGGAGAGGAAGAAGCCTCGGCCTTGGAGGACAGGGCATCGGCTAGGACGGCCTGGCCTTTCCTCTACCCCGTCGATCGGGGGAGAGGTGTCGAGCGCAACTCGACGGAGTGGGGGTCGACGACCCTTGGCGAGGCACTATACGATGCCCGCGCGTATGCGTCACAAGGTCAACCCCGCTCAGCCTGCAACCTGTTGTAATCATGAATCGTCTGGCTCAGCCGGCGGCGCAGGAAATTGGATATTTTATCGAAGGTGATGACGACGGCCAGCGTCAAGAGCACCATGTAAAAGACGTTGGCCCAGTTGGAATTGGTGCGCATCGCCTCCCACAGTTTCAGGCCAATGCCGCCGGCGCCGACGGCGCCGATGATGGTCGCGCCTCGAGTGTTGGATTCCCACTGATAGAGCGTTTGGCTGATGAACACCGGCACCACTTCCGGCAACACGCCGTAGCGCTGCACCAGAAGGCCGTTGGCGCCTGTCGACACAACACCCTCGCGCGGCTTGTCGTCGATGTTCTCCAGCGCCTCGGAATAGGTTTTGCCGAGTGTGCCGATCTCGGTGAAGAAGATCGCGGCACTGCCCGCCAATGGTCCCGGTCCGAAGGCCCGCGTGAAGAACAGCGCCCAGATCAGCATGTCGATGGAGCGCATGAAGTCGAAGAAGCGCTTGAGCAGCTGATTGATCAGCCGGTTGGGCGTGATGTTGCGGGCTGCGAAGAAGGCGAGCGGGAAGGCGACGATGCCGCCGAGCGCGGTGCCGAGAAAGGCCATGACGATGGTCTGCAACAGCTTTGTCCAGACATCGCCATGCTGCCACTGGGCATTGTTCCAGATGTTGTTGCCAGCCAGCGCCAGATTGGAGGTGCCGGGCTTGAGTTCGGGCCCGGAGACGATCAGCGAGGCGACTTCGCCGGCCGACTTGCCGAAGAAGGGCGAACGCGTATCGAAGACGAAATTCGCCCAGCCGAGAAAGCGCTTGCGTATCCTGACGCGGTCGGCGGCGACACGGACCTCGCCGGCGAAGCCCATGTCGGCGACGACCTCATCCTCATGCACGGTGACCCAGTTGGGAACAGGTCCCGAGACCTGCGGCTTGCCGCTGCCCAGCGCCACCGGCACGCTCGTGCCAGCGGCGATGATCGTCGCTCGTGTCTTGTCGAAGGTGACCGACTTCGCCGTGCCGTCGATCAGGACCGTCACCGAACCGTCGGCGTTGGTCTTGACCCAATCCGGGTCGGGATTGGGGCCGAGTACCGAAAAGCGGGGGTATTTGGCCGCTATCTCGGGCTCGTCGAGGCGGAAGATTGGCTGCACGTCGTAACTGACCCACTGGGTCAGGAACAGCGGCAGCCGCTCCCAGTGCGATTCCCGCATCACCTGCGGCAGATTGAAAAACCAGAGCGCGTAGAGGAGGTAGACAAGGGTGCCACCGAGCAACAGCAGTGGCCCGAAACGCTTGTAGAACGGACGGTGGAACACTTGCGGGAAGCGCTCTTCGATCGACTGGATTTGATCGGCGGTCATGGTAGCCATTGGTGGCTTTCTCGGTTTGCCATGTTCTTGTCCGAAAACTGGATTCCATTTTTCGAGATCATGGCCTAGGCGCTCATCACGAATGCCTGCTCGCCGACCAGCTTGCGGCGCAGCCATGCGGAGAACTGGTCAACGACGAAGATCGTCGTGAACAGGAGCAGCACCAAGGCTAGCGTTTTGGCGCCGAAACCGCGCGAAATCGAGAGCTTCAGCTCCTCGCCGATGCCGCCGCCCCCGACCGCGCCCATGATGGTGGAAATGCGGACGTTTATCTCAACGCGCAGCAGCGTGTAGGACATGAAATTGGGCAGCACTTGCGGCAGGCCGGCGAAGCGAACCCGCTCGAACCAGTTGGCGCCGACCGCCCGCAGGCCTTCCTCTGCGCGCATGTCGATATTCTCGTTGATCTCGTAGAACAGCTTGCCCAGTGCGCCGATCGAATGCAGGCCGATGGCGATGATGGCAGCGATCGGGCCGATCGAGACAATTGCCGCGAACAGGCCGGCAATGACGATCTCGGGGAAGGCGCGCAGCAACTCCATGAAGCGCTTGACGACGAGCCGCAGCACCGGGTGCGGTGTCAGATTGCGCGCCGCGATGAAGGAAAAGGGCACGGCGAAGACGAAGCCAATGAAGGTCGAGACCAGCGCCACGTTGACCGTGGTCAGCATCAGCTCGAAATATTCGGGGATATAGAAACCGCCCCACATATAGACGCGGCCAAGCGAGAAGTTGAATTCCTGGGTGCCGGTGTCATGCGGCGAGGCGACATCGAACATCGCCCGCCAGACATCGTTCCAGTCCTTGGGGATAAGCCAACTCAGGAAATCCAGTATGTGCGGCAGCCGGTCGAAGAAATGCCCGGCATTGGCCTCGTCGGCGAACCACATGGTGCCGCAGAGCGCGACGAGCAGCAGGCCGACGCCGATGGCGGTGTAGAGCCGGCGCAAGGACGTCTGGCGACGCCAGGCGTCAGCCATCGAGTGGTGGGTGGCGTCGGAAGGGGCGGGAACGGAAAGGGTCATGATCGGACATGCAGAAAGGGCGGCGTTCTCTCGACGCCGCCCTTGCTGATCTTGCCGTTAGCCGCCGATGGCTGCCTTACGGGCTTCAACGATAACGTTGTAGAAGTCGGCCTTCACGGGGACATAGCCGGTAAAGTCACCACCTTCGACGCCTTCGAAGCAGGCCTTGTCCTTCTTGGGCAGCTCGGTGAAGAAGTTGGCAAGCTTGGCGGTCATGTCGTCGCCGAGCGCGGTGCGCACGACCAGCGGGCCGTTCGGGATCAGGCCCGAGCGCCAAACCTCGACGAAGTCGTTGGGGTCGACGGCGCCCTTGGCGACTTCCTTGTGGAAGGTGCCGGAGGTGTAGCCGTCCTTGAAGTCGCCGATGCCGGAGGAATCATCCACCGCCACGTCGACCTTGCCGTCACGCACGGCCAGAACGTTGTTCTCGTGGCCGCCATTGAACTGGGTCGAAGCGAAGAAGGTCTCGTTCGAAGCGCCGGTGTCCTTCGGGATCTGGGTCAGCGGGATCAGATAGCCCGAGGTCGAATCCGGATCGGCGTAGCCGAGCTTCTTGCCCTTGGCCGACTTGATATCGGTGATGCCGGAGGACTTCAACGCCAGGCCGACCGAATAGTAGCCGGTTGCGCCGTCGGTCTGCTGGGTGGTGAGGATCGGAGTAACCGCCTTCGGGTCCTTGAGGACGACGCTGGCGTAGCCAGAAGCGCCGAGTTCGGCGAAATCGAGCGTACCGCCGAGCAGGCCCTGAATGACGCCGTCATAGTCTGCGGCCGGGAACAGTGAAACCTTCTCGAAGCCGAATTCGGCCTTCAGGTGATCGGCGAGGCACTGGTAGTTGCGCAGCCGGTCGGTCTCGTTCTCGCCGCCGAGAATACCGACGCGGAATTCCTTCATATCGGCGGCGTGGGCCATGCTGGTCGCCATGGCGAGCACCGAAACGGCGCTGAAAACCATCTTCCTGAACATTTGATATTTCTCCTGTAGGTTCCGGCCCCGCGCCGGCAGCGTTCTGGTCTTGACAGGTGCCCTTGACGCGGGCGGACGATCCAGTGCGGCTCAGTATCCCGGGAATGCGGGTTCGAGCGGTCCGGCGGATGCTGCAATCTTTTGCTTCAGGGCAACGCTGGTGGAGGTGATGGCCTCCGATATCTCGCCGCCGTTGCTGTCGGCGCCATAGACGAGGCGAACCGCCTCGCGGTTAAGCTCCTCCGGCGGGCCGTCGAAGACGACCTTGCCGGCAGCCATGCCGATAATGCGGTTGCAATAGGTGCGGGCGGTATCCAGCGTGTGGAGGTTGGTGACCACGGTGATGCCTTCACGCAGGTTGATGTCCTGCAGCGAATCCATCACCACCTTGGCGTTGAGCGGGTCGAGCGAGGCGATCGGCTCGTCGGCGAGGATCACCCTGGGCTGCTGCATCATGGCGCGGGCTATGGCGACGCGCTGCTGCTGGCCGCCCGACAGAGTGCCTGCTGGTTGAAGCGCCGTGCGGGCGATGTCCAACCGCTCGAGTGCGGCGACCGCCTCGGCGCATTCGGTACGCGAGAACATGCCGAAAAGGTTCGACAGCGTCGAACGATGGTTCAGCTTGCCGAGCAGCACATTGGTCAATACGTCGAGGCGCGGCACCAGGTTGAATTGCTGGAAAATCATGGCGCAGTCGCGCTGCCAGCGCCGCAGCGGCGAACCGCGCAACTGGGAGACTTCGGCGCCGTCAAAAAAAATCGACCCATGGCTGGGATCGATGAGACGGTTGATCATGCGCAAAAGGGTCGACTTGCCGGCGCCCGAACGGCCGATGACGCCGACCATCTGACCTTGCGGGATCGAGATGCTGACATCGCTGACGGCGGTGTTCTTGCCAAATCGTCGGGTGACGCCGCGGATTTCGAGCGTGGCAGAGGTTGCTGGCATGGGCAGGTTCCAGTGCGGCCATATTGATCGTCAGGCTCTCGCCTAACCCAGCCACATGAACCTGCCGTGTCGCGGTGATGTCAGTTTTGTTACGCTCCACAGGCGAGGAGTTTACGGCCGCTCAGGATCAGTAGTTCCTCGAAGTGTTCCATGTCTCTGAAGCTGCAGAAGGCCGGAGGCCTGATTTCGATCACCGGCGCCTGTCGCGCGAAAAGCGCGAGGCAGTCATCGAACAAGGCCTGCCATGCCGCCGCCTTGTCGTCCGCAAGACGCTGGATCTGATAGGCGAAGGTGACGTGGAAAGCATAGCTGTCATGGTCGGGGTGCCGGTATCCAAACCGCACCGACAAGGCATCGCGCCATTCACGCATGATGCGCGCATCGTTGTCTGTCGCGCCGGCAACGGCAAGGCCGGCCGGCGTGACCTCGACCACCTTGATCTGAAATGCGCCAATATCCTGGAAACCCTTCAGCCGTTCCAGGTAGAGGCGAGTCATCGCGTCGATGCTGGTGTCGAGCGGCACGTCCTGCGGCCAGTAGGGCAGCCGGCGGCGATATTCGATGACGCCCTGGAACAATGTCATGTGCAGGCTGGAGACAGGCGTGAAAGCCAGCCGGTCGGCATCGGGCATCGCCAGCATCCGCTCGCGCACGGCAAGCACCACGGCCTCGGATGGCGAACCGCTGACAAGGTGGCTGACGACCGTATTGCCGGGCTCGATCAGGAAATTGCCTGATGTGTCGTAGCGGGTGCCGAGGTGAACCGGAGTGGTTGGATTGGCGCCGGCGAAGAATCCGGCGAGCGAGGGTCGGATGGAAGCAGGCATTGCGATCTCCAGGGAAAGGCCGCGTCCTGCCTTGCCGATCTGTCAGCGCTATGAAATGCGCCTGTCCATGACGATGATGTGATGGCCTATCTGATTTTGTTCGGACGGAAAACCGGTTCTCACGTTTCCTGGAATTGCTCTATCCGCCGTATTTTTCCAGAAAAGCCTCAGCTTCAAGTTGGCGGAAATCGTCGAGCGCGGCGCGTAGCTTTGCATGGTTCCAGTCCCACCAAGCGAGCGCTTGGTAGCGCTCGGCGGTGCGGCGGTCGAAGCGCTCGCGGATCGGCTTTGCCGGGACGCCTGCGACGATGGTGTAGGGCGCGACATCCTTTGAGACCACCGCGCCGGCGCCGACCGCCGCGCCGTCGCCGACGGTGACGCCGGGCAGAATGGTCGAGCCATGACCGAGCCAGGTATCGTGGCCAATGGTGACGCGCCTGGCACGGCGCTGGGCGAAGAACTCGCTCTCGTGCTCTGCGTCGTCCCAATAGTCGGAAGCGCGATAGGTGAAATGATGCAGCGTCGGCCGCCAGGTCGGGTGATTGGTGGCATTGATACGCACGCTTGCCGCGATGTTGGAAAACTTGCCGATCGTCGCGCACCAGACGGCGCAATCCTGCATCAGGTAGGAATAGTCGCCGAGTTCGCTTTCCGAAACCCGGCTGCGGTCGGCGACCTCGGTCCAGCGTCCGAGCGTCGAACTGTGTACCTCCGCCGTGGGGTGGACCAGCGGCGTCTCCGACAATTTCCTGGTCATGCGGCGAGTTTTCCCGGCGCGAATGCGGTGACGTCGATGATGCGGTCGGCAACAGCCTCGCGCACGTCGTGGTCGTGGAAGATGCCGAGCAGGGCGACACCAGCCGCCTTCTTGGCGGCGATGAGTTCGATCACCACGTCGCGGTTCCTGGCATCGAGCGAGGCGGTCGGTTCGTCGAGCAGCAGGATCGGGTGCTCGGTGATAAAGCCGCGCGCGATGTTGACGCGCTGCTGTTCGCCGCCGGAAAACGTCGCCGGCGGCAGTGCCCAGAGTTTCTCCGGCAGATTGAGCTGCGCCAGCAAGGCGCGTGCTTTTTCTCGTGCAATCTCGCGGTCTTCGCCGCGCTCGACCAGTGGTTCGGCGACGACATCCAGCGCCGAGACGCGCGGCACGGTGCGCAGGAACTGGCTGACATAGCCGATGGTCTGGCGGCGTATGGCAAGCACGGTGCGCGGGCTGGCGGTGGCGAGATCGACCAGCCCGTCATCGTGCCTGACGATGATCTGGCCTTCGTCGACGGCGTAGTTGCCGTACAGCATCTTCAGGATCGAACTCTTGCCGGCACCGGACGGGCCGCCAAGCACGGTGCATTCGCCAGCCCTGATCGAGAACGAGACACCGGCGACGACAGGCAATTTGATGCCGTCACGCAGATGCATGGTGAAGCTCTTGGCGACATCGGAGACAACAAGGGGCGTGGCCATTAGAAGGTCCTCCAATGGTCGTTCGCTGGCGGGACAGCGCCCCCCTCTGCCTTGCCAGGCATCTCCCCCTCAAGGGGGGAGATTGGCTGTCGCATGCGGTTTCGCCAACCTGCTGCGTTGTGGAATTGGCGGCACATAGAAGCTGCCAATCTCCCCCCTTGAGGGGGAGATGGCCGGCAGGCCAGAGGGGGGTACGCCGGAACAAGCATCTTCAAACCTGCAAGATCGAGGAAACAAGCAATTGTGTGTAAGGCGCGCGGGGATCGTCGAGCACACGGTCGGTGAGGCCGCTTTCCCCGACACGGCCGTCCTTCATCACCATCATGCGCTGCGACAGAAGTCGTGCCACCGCGAGGTCGTGGGTAACGACGATGGCCGCAAGGCCGAGATCGGTGACCAGCCCGCGCAGCAGGTCGAGCAGGCGGGCCTGGACCGAGACGTCGAGGCCGCCTGTCGGCTCGTCCATGAACACCAGTCGCGGGCCGGTGACGAGATTGCGGGCGATCTGCAGGCGCTGGCGCATGCCGCCGGAAAAGGCGCGCGGTTCGTCGTCGATGCGGTCCTCGTCGATCTCGACGCGCGACAGCCAGTCGACGGCCGTGGCGCGGATCTTGCCGTAGTGCCGGTCGCCGACCGCCATCAGCCGTTCGCCGACATTGGCGCCGGCTGACACCGTCATGCGCAGCCCGTCGGCCGGGTTCTGGTGGACAAAGCCCCAGTCGGTGCGCATCAGGAAGCGGCGCTCGGCCTCGCTCATGCGGTAGAGCTCGCGGAACTGGCCGTCGCGCATGCGGTAGCTGGCGGTGCCGGAACTGGGCAGCAGCCGCGTCGACAGGCAGTTGAGCAGCGTCGTCTTGCCGGAGCCGGACTCGCCGACGACCGCCAGAACTTCGCCCGGCCACAGATCGAAGGAGACGTTGTCGCAGCCGACGCGCGAGCCATAGAATTTGGACAGCGCCGAGACGCGCAGCAGCGGTTCGTCGGTCATTGCGCCGGCTCCGTTGTTTCTGGGGCGAGGTGGCCTCGATGGCCGTCCGCCTGCCGTTTCTCGCAATAATCGGTGTCCGAGCAGACGAACATGTGGCCGCCATGGTCGTCGAGGATGACCTCGTCGAGATAGACATTCTCGGCCGCGCACAGCGCGCAGGGCTGGTCGAAGGTCTGCACCTCGAACGGATGATCCTCGAAGTCGAGGCTGACGACGTCGGTGAAGGGGGGCACCGCGTAGATGCGCTTTTCGCGGCCGGCGCCGAACAACTGCAGCGCCGGCGAGCGGTGCATCTTGGGATTGTCGAATTTCGGCGTCGGTGACGGGTCCATCACATAGCGACCCTCGACCTTGACCGGATAGGCATAGGTGGTGGCGATGCGGCCGTGCTTGGCGATGTCCTCGTAGAGCTTGACATGCATGAGGCCATATTCCTCCAGCGCATGCATCTTGCGCGTTTCGGTCTCGCGCGGCTCAAGGAAGCGCAGGGGCTCCGGGATCGGCACCTGATAGACCAGCACCTGGCCCGCCGCCAGCGGATGTTCGGGGATGCGGTGGCGGGTCTGGATGATGCTGGCGCTGGCTGTATCTGTTGTCACCGCGACATTGGCGACCTTCTTGAAGAAGGCGCGGATCGAGACGGCATTGGTGGTGTCGTCGGCGCCCTGATCGATGACCTTCAGCACATCGTCGGGCCCAATGATGGAAGCGGTGACCTGCACCCCGCCGGTGCCCCAGCCATAGGGCATCGGCATTTCGCGCGAGGCGAAGGGCACCTGATAGCCGGGAATGGCGATGCCCTTGAGGATCGCCCGGCGGATCATCCGCTTGGTCTGCTCGTCGAGGTAGGCGAAGTTGTAGGTGGCGATGTCGGTCGGTTGCACGGTCATTCCGCTGCCTCCCTCTTCTCTTCGACGTTCTCAGGATTTTCGCGGGCGTCGTATTCAGCACGCATGCGGCGCACGAGGTCGAGTTCGGCCTGGAAGTCGACGTAGTGCGGCAGCTTCAAATGTTCGACGAAGCCGGTCGCCTGGACATTGTCGGAATGCGAGATGACGAATTCTTCGTCCTGTGCAGCGGCGACAACATCCTCGCCCAACTCATTGGCGCGCAGCGCCCGGTCGCAGAGCGCCATCGCCATCGCCTTGCGCTCGCTCTGTCCGAAGACCAGTCCGTAGCCGCGGGTGAACTGCGGGGGTGCCTTGGCCGAGCCCTTGAACTGGTTGACCATCTGGCACTCGGTGACGCGGACTGTGCCGAGCGGCACCGCGAAAGGAAGTTCCGGCACATCGAGCTCCAGCTCGACCTCGCCGATGCGGATCTCGCCGACGAACGGATGGTTGCGGGCATAGCCGCGCTGCGTGGAATAGCCGAGCGCCAGCAGGAAACCCTCATCGCCGCGCGACAGCGCCTGCAGGCGGATATCGCGCGCCATCGGGAATTCCAGCGGCTCGCGAGTGATGTCGCCGGGAACGTGATCTTGTGGCATGTCGCCATCGGGTTCGGTCAGGCCTTCTCGGGCCAGGATCGCCGAGACGCGCGGCATGGCCTCCGCTTCCGTCTCGCGCCGTAGCGGCTCGGCAACGTCGCCGCCGGCGGCAAGCTCGGGATCGAGCAGCCGGTGCGTGTAGTCGAAGGTCGGACCGAGCAACTGGCCGCCGGGCAGGTCCTTGTAGGTCGCCGACACCCGCCGCTCGACTTGCATCGAACCGGTGTCGATCGGGATGGTGTAGCCGAAGCGCGGCAGCGTGGTGCGATAGGCGCGCACCAGGAAGATCGCCTCGATCATGTCGCCCCGCGCCTGGACGATTGCCAATGCTGCCAGTTCCCGGTCGTAGAGCGAGCCCTCGCTCATCACCCGGTCGACGCCAAGCGCCAATTGCTCGACGATCTGGTCGAGACGAAGGGCCGGCACCGAACGATCACCGCGCCGGCGGTCGGCGAGCAGGCTGTGGGCGTTGGCTATTGCGGCTTCGCCGCCTTTTACCGCGACATACATCTTACGCCTCCATCGTCGTGATGCGCGTCGTGCGCGGCAGGCAGGCTATGCCTTCTGATGTGGCGAGGATGATGTCGACGCCGCGCGGAAAACGCTTGATATTCTGCTTCCACTGCTCGACGAAATGACGCGGCATGCGCGCCGGCGCGATCGTGGCGCTGGTTTCGATGCCCGGGCCTTCGAGCAGAAGGGGAGCGCCCGAAACGAGATCGCTGACTTGCAGGATCAACGTCGTCGAGCGGTCGGGATAGTCCTGGGTGCCTTGTGAAAAGCCGTCGAGCGCCATCATCTCGGCCGGAGCCGCGACGAAGGCGAAATGCGCATCGGCCGGCGTGTTGGCCAAGGGCGCACCGGTATGGAAACCAAGCCAGGATTTGATCGCGGCGCAAGCCTGCAAAGACGGATCCAGCCAAAGGGGCGTGTCGTTGTCGCACAGCGCCAACGCGATCGCGCCCGCGGTTGCGGAGAGCGGTGCCGGCGGGCGGGCGAAGGCCGGCAAGGGCTGCTCTGTGCCCGGCCGCGCCATCGTGTTCATGACGGCACGGAACACGCTCTGGGCGTTGAAGACCGGATCGGCGAAACCGCCCTCGATCGATTGTGCTGCGATGTCCATCAGTCTTCTCCGCGAACCATGGTGAAGAAATCCACCTTCGTTGCTGCCGTCTCGGCGCGGCGATTTTCACGTGCGGCAGTCAGAGCCGACCGCAGAGGCGCGATAAGCCTGGTCTCGACCTCGTTGCGGTGGGCCGGGTCCTGCCACAGCGCGTCGGCGATTGCCGCCAGCCTTGCCTTCTGCTTGTCGCGGCCGAGCGCATAGCAATGGCCGACCTGTCCGGATGGCAGCCTGACCGTGGCGCGGGTAACCGTTGCCTCGCCGACATTGAACGGCGCACCGCCGCCACCGATGCGGCCGCGCATCGTGACCAGGCCGGTCTCCGGACCGCGCAGCAGCTCGGCTTCCGAAGGCAGGTCGGATTGGTTCCAGAGCCGGACGATATCGTCGCGGCTGGACTGTGCCAGCGTTGCCATGGCGGCCTTGCGCTCGGCTTGGTCGCGGGCTTCCTGTCCTCGCATCAGCAATGAGTCCTTTTTGGCAGATTTGTCTATTGATATAGACGACTATACAAATTATACATATTACCTAACGCGAGTCCATGACGGATGGATGACAAGCGGCAGAAGGCGGGGCAATTCATGGCTGTAACGGCTGACAGCATCGAGCGCCGCAGCGGCGTCTCGTTGTGGCGGCAGATTGCCGACAAGATCCTGCACGCCATCGCCAGCGGCGATTTCGCAGAGAATGAGGCGCTGCCGCCGGAGGTGGCGCTGGCCGAGCGTTACGGCGTCAATCGCCACACTGTGCGCAGCGCCATATCGGCCCTTGTGCAGGAAGGCATACTGCGAGCCGAACAGGGACGCGGCACCTTCGTGCTGTCACGAAAACGGCTGTCCTATCCAATCGGAGCGCGCACGCGCTTTTCCACGGGCCTGCAAGGGCAGGCGTCGGAGCGGCACATCGTGCTGCTCGCTTCGTCGGTCGAGCAGGCCAGCCAGCGTGTCGCGAAGGGCCTTGGGCTTGCCAAGGGAGCCGAGGTGATCCGGCTGGAAACACGCGGCGAGGCCGATGGGCGCCCGGTGTCGCGCGCCGCTGCCTGGTTCGATGCTAGCCGCTTTACCGGCATTGATGCGGCGATGGCTGAGACTGGTTCGATCACCGCATCGCTGGCGCGTTTCGGCATAGACGATTATCTCAGGCAATCGACCGTGCTGTCGGCGCGCCATGCCGATGCGGCCGATCTCGCCGACCTTGAGCTGCAGCCCGGCGCCATCGTCCTGGTCACGGTTGCCGTCAACATCACGCCCGACGGCCAACCGATCCAGTTCTCCGAGTCGCGATTCCCGGCCGAGCGGATCGAGCTGAAACTGTCGGCGCTGTAGGGAGTGCCGGCCTATACCAGGCCGTGATCTATATGACTCACGCGGATATCAGACCAGCTCGGTCGCGCTCACTTGTCAGCGGCTTGGCATTTGAGGACCGCCTCCCCCACTCCGTCTCGGCTTCGCCGAGCCACCTCTCCCCCCTCCGGAAGGAGAGGAAGGGCGCCCGCTGGCGGCGGGAGAAGGAGGGAGTCTCGTTGAGGAGCGTTAGCTGCAATGGGCTCGCACCCCTTCCTCTACCCCGTCGATCGGGGAGAGGTGGTTCGGCGAAGCCGAGACTGAGTGGGGAGCGACCTGCGCGGGGCTCGTCAATTCGGGCCGGATTCACCGCCTGCCATGTTATGACCCCACCTCGATCACGGCCTTGATCAGGCCGGATTTCTCGTGCGCCCAGCGGGCGAGGTCGCGCGGCGTGCCGGCTAACGTGGTGCGGTGGGTGACGAGCTTGGCCAATGGCACAGTGCCGTTGCGGATCGATGCGGCGACATGGTCGAAGTCGGCACGCAACGCATTGCGGCTGCCGATCAATGTCATTTCGCGCTTGTGGAATTCCGGATCGGAAAAGACGATGTCGTCCTTGACGACGCTGACCAGCACCAGAGTTCCGCCATGCGCGACATAGGTAAAGGCCGACTGCACCGATTGTGTGTTGCCAGTGGCATCGAAGACGGCATCGAAACCCTCGCCACCGGTCGCCTGCTTCACCAGGTCCGGCACCGCGCCGCGCGAACCGTCGAGGGTCTGGAAGCCGAGTTCATTCGCCGCGAAGCCAAGTCTTTCGCTGCTCATGTCGAGTAGCGTCACATCGAGCCCGGCGATGCTGGCGAAGATGGCGGTGCCCAGCCCGATCGGCCCGGCGCCGATGACGAGTGTCCGTGCACCGGGATCGGCGCGGGAGCGTCGCACCGCATGGGCGCCGATGGCCAGGAATTCGACGGCTGCGGCATCAGCCAGCGACAGGCCGTTGGCTGGATAGAGGTTGTGTTCCGGGACAAGGATCTGTTCGCACATGGCGCCGTCGCGATGCACGCCGAGCACTTCGATCCGGACGCAGCAATTCGGCTTGCCGTGCCGGCAGGCGATGCACTTCCCGCAGGAGAGATAGGGGTTGATGATCACCGGCTCGCCAACGGCAAGCTCAACCCCTTCACCGGTCTCGACGATCGTCCCCGACACTTCATGGCCCATGATGCGGGGATAGGCGAGGAACGGGTGCTTGCCCTCGAATATGTGATAGTCGGTGCCGCAGATGCCGACATGACTGACCGCCACCAGTGCCCAACCGCCAGGCGGTGCGCCCGGTGCCAGACGCTCTTCCAGGACAAGGTCGCCGGGCGAACGGCAGACGACAGCTTTCATGTTTCAATCCAGTCTGTTCAAGGCACCGCCGGCCCTGAAAACGGCAAGGGCCGGCGGTTGATTGGGCTAGGCGATCTACTTGCCGCCGCGGCGGCGCAGGCCGTCGAAATAGACGATGACGATGATCAGCACGCCGGTGATGATGCGCTGCCAGAACGCATTGACGTTCAAAAGGTTGGCGCCGTTGTTGATGGTGGCGAGGATGAAAGCACCGAGCAGCGGCCCGTGCACCGAACCGACCGCGCCGAACAGCGAGGTGCCGCCGATCACCGATGAGGCGATCGCCTGCAATTCCCAGCCCTCGGCCTGGGTCGGATTGCCGATGCCGATGCGCGAGGCCAGAAGCACGCCGACGAATGCAGCGCAGAGACCCGAAAGAGTGTAGGCCATGTAGATGGTGCGCTGGACATTGACGCCGGACAGGCGCGAGGCCTCGGCGTTGGAGCCGACCGAAAAGAGATAGCGGCCCCACCGGCTGTGGTGGAGGAAGACATAGGCCGGGATGCCGACCAGGATCACCATCCAGAACAAGTTTGGGACGCCGAGGGAGGAGTTGCGGGAGAATTCCTGGAAGGCATCGTTGTTGATCGAGATCGAATTGCCGTTGGTCATCAAAAGGCCGATGCCGCGCAGCGACGTCAGCGTCGCCAGCGTGATGATGAAGGGCGGCAGCCCCATCTTGACGATGCCGAAGCCATGGAACAGGCCGATGGCGACGCCGACCAGCAAGGTGATCAGGATGGCGAGGAAGACCGGCACGCCGGCATTGATCAGCATCGCCGCGATGACGGTGGCGAAGCCGACCACGGCGCCGACGGAAAGATCGATGCCGCCGGTGATGATGACGAAGGTCTGGCCGACCGCCAGGATCGCGATCATCGAGCCCTGGCGCAACAAGTTCGAGATGTTGTTGGCCGAGGCGAAGCTCGACGTGGCCAGCGACAGGATGACCCACAGCAGCACCAGCAGCGCCAGCAGAGTCAGCCCGAACAGGGCGTTGTAGTTGCGCTTGGGCTTTTCGGCGGGGATCGCCTCGGTGCTCATGTCTTTCCTCCCAGCTTTTCTTGTTTCTCGGCGAGCGCCTGCGTGAGAATTTCCTCGTGATCGGCGGTGCGGAACCCGTGCGTGGCCACCAGCTTGCCGCGGCGGAACACGTGCAGCGTGTCGGCCAGTTCATAGACCTCGGGCAGATAGGACGAGATCAGGATGATGCCGGCGCCCTTCGACAGCAGTGCGCCGAACAGGCGATAGATCTCGGCCTTGGTGCGGACGTCGACGCCGACCGTCGGTTCGTCGAAGATGAACAGCTTGGCGCCGTGCGCCAGCCATTTGCCGATAACGATCTTCTGCTGGTTGCCGCCGGACAGGCTGGATGCCAGCGCATTGCGCGTCGGGGTCTTGATCCTGAGATCGGCGATCTGGCGATCGGCCTGGCTCTTTTCCTGCGCGCTGGAGATCAGCAGATTGTTCGAGATGCGCTTGTAGATCGGCAGATTGAGATTGAGGCCGACCGGCAGATTGAGGCACAGGCCCTGGTCGCGGCGGCTTTCCGGCGCCAGTGCCATGCCAAGCTTGATCGCGTCATGCTCGGAATTGATCTGGACTTCCTTGCCTTCCCACAGCACCTGGCCGGCCGATTTGCGATGGCGGCCGTAGAGCGTGGTGACGAATTCGCTGCGGCCGGCGCCGATCAGGCCGTAGAGCCCGACGATCTCGCCGGCGCGGACCGTCATCGACACATTTTCGAAGCCTTTGCCGGAGAGGTTCTTCGCCTCGACGATCGCTGCTCCGGGCGTGAAATGCTCCTTGTGATAGACCTGCTCGATCGAGCGGTTGATCATCATCTTGACCAGTTCGGCGTCGTCGGTCTCGCTGATGTTTCTGGTGCCGACCAGCGTGCCGTCGCGCAGCACCGAGACACGGTCGGCAAGCTCGAAGACTTCCTCCATGCGGTGGCTGATGTAGATGATCGTCACGCCCTCGGCCTTCAGCCGGCGGATCAGGGTGAAGAGCTGGTCGGCTTCCTTGCGGGTGAGATAAGCGGTCGGCTCGTCGAAGATCAGGAATTTGGTGCCGCGCACGGTAGCGCGGGCCGCGGCGATCAGCTGCTGCTGGCCGATGGTGAGGTCGCCGAGCGTTACATGCGCCGGCAGGTCGAAGCCGAGGTCGTCGATGATCTTCTGCGCTTCCTTGACCATGGCGCGCTGCTGCAGGATGCCAAAGCGGGAGTTCTCCTCGCCAAGGAACATGTTGGCGGCGACGGTCAGGTGACGGCAGAGCACGACCTCCTGGTGAACGGCATTTATACCGAGCGCCATCGCTTCGTACGGGGTCGCCAGCGCCGCCGGCTTGCCTTCCCAGACGACCTCTCCGGAGGTGCGCGGCATGACGCCGGTCAGAAGCTTGATCAGGGTGGACTTGCCGGCGCCGTTCTCGCCGACGATGGCGTGGATTTCAGCCGCCTTGAAGGCGAGATTCACCGGTTTCAGCGCATGGGTGCCCGGGTACTTCTTCTCGAGGCCGCGCAGTTCGAGGATCGTCCTGCCGGGTTCCAGCACGGGGGCAGGATGCAGGTCTTGCGCCGTCGATGTCATGACAATCCTCCCAGATTGGCCTCGCTCCAGATTGGCCTCGCTATGTCGCACACGGCGAGGCTCTGACATACCCGCCGGGTCGGCCTGGCTCAGGCTGGTGAGTTTCCGGGGCAGCGAGGCCCCGGAAACAATGCGGATGCGCAATACTCAATTGAGCTTCGGATTGAGCAGCGCGTCGATCTTCGGATCCTTCATGTTGGCCTTGGTCACCAGATTGGCGCCGGTGTCGACATTGGCCTCGACCTTTTCGCCCTTCGAGGCGGCGAGCGCGGTCTTGATGCCGTCATAGCCCATCCGGTACGGATCCTGGACGACGAGGCCGGAAATGACGCCGTCATTGAGGAACTTGATCAGCTTCTCGTCGCTGTCGAAGCCGATCAGACCAACCTTGCCGGCAAGGCTGTTCTCGGCGATCGCCTGGCCGACGCCCTGCGCCATGATCAGGTTGGAGGCGAAGATGCCTTTCAGGTCCGGATTGGCGGTGATCAGGTCGGTTGCAATGTTGAGGCCGGTCGTGGCCTGACCGTCGGCGTATTTGTCAGCAACCAGTTCGAGACCGGGATATTTGGCCTTGAGCTGTTCCTTGAATCCCTGAGCGCGCTGCTCGAGCGAGCCGGCGCCGGGGAGTGCGGTGATCAAGGCAACCTTGCCTTCGACCTTGCCGCCATTGGCGGCACCAATGGCCGCCGCAAGTCCGTCAGCGGCGACGCGGCCACCCTGGATGTTGTCGGTGGTCAGGAACGAGGTGAAGGCCTTGGAGTCGGCGCCGGAGTCGATGCCGATGATCTTGACCTTGGCTGCCGCTTCATCGATCGGCTTGCCAAGCGCCTTGAACTCCGTCGGCGAGATGACGACGGCGGCCGGGTTGCCGGCGACGGCGTTCTCGAGGATCGAGATCTGGCCATTGACGTCGGTCTCTGCCTGGGCGCCGAGTTCCGGCACATTGACGCTGAGATCCTTGCCGGCCTTGCGAGCGCCGGCCAAAACGATCTGCCAATAGAAGGACGTGGTGTCCTTGACGATGATCGGAATGGTCACGTCCGCCGCCGAAACCGGCGCCGAATGCATGACGCCGGCGAGCATCGAAGCTGCCGCCAGCGCCATGACTGCGCGACGGTTGAGAATGCTGGTCACGAATTTCATAGGATTCCTCCCTAAGTCGCCCGGTGAAGGTTACTGAAGCTCCGTTCGGATAGGCGCGGCCCAAACAGAACTTTATCAATAAAAAACATTTACGCTGTTTTGATAGTGCATCGATCTGGTCGATGCAAGCGGTGTTTCGCGCCAGTCTTCTCCAAGGTCTGACCAAGACACATACACCGCGCTCCTCCTCGATGCAGTCCAACGCTCCCGTTCCATTCCGCGAAGCATATGGAATATTAATTCCAAGCGATCGTCAATATGGAATGTTCATTCTTTTCTGGGTCGTGCGATTGTAAAGCGTGGATTGCGATCCCGCGCCTTGCGGCCGGGTACCTACCTTACGCCAGTTCCTGCACCACCGTGTAGGGGCGATATCTGGCATATTCCGTCTCCGGCACGTCGACGTCGAGCAGTTCAAGATTGCGTGTCAGATTCGCCAGCTTGGCGGTGCCGGTCAGCACGGTGACGACCGACGGCTCATGCAGAGGAAACTGGAACGCGGCCGCTGCCAACGGGTAACCGCCTTCACCGGCGATCTTCTCCATGGCACCGACACGGTCGAGCACATCACGGCTGGCGGGCTGGTAGTCGAAATGCGCGCCTTGCACCGGTCCGGTCGCCAATATGCCGGAGTTGAACACGCCGCCGATAACCAGGGACGTCTTTTGTGCCCGGCACAGCGGCAGCAGTTCGGCTTCCGCGCTACGGTCGAGCAAGGAATAGCGGCTGGCGAGCAGGATGCAGTCGAGCGGTGCGCGGCGCATCACGTCGAGGCAGATCTGCACTTCGTTGACACCGAGTCCGTAGGCGGAAATCGTGCCGGAACGCTTCAGTTCCTCGAGCGCCTTGAGGCCGCCATCCATCAGCTGGCGAAAGTGCAGCTTGGTCTTCTCGACGCCATGCGTGTAGACGCCGATGTCGTGGACGAACAGGATGTCGATCTTATTCAGGCCGAGCCTTGCATAACTGAAATCGACCGACCGCATGACGCCGTCGTAGGAATAGTCGTAGTCGAGCGCGAAGGGCAGCGGATCGACATAGGAATGATCGGGAACCTGGTCCTCCGGCACCGGGCGGAACAGCCGGCCGACCTTGGTGGACAGCACGTAGGAATCGCGCGGCTTGTAGCGCAGGAAGTCGCCGAAGCGGCGCTCGGACAGGCCGAATCCGTAGAAGGGCGCGGTGTCGAAGTAGCGCAGGCCGGCTTCCCAGGCGCCTTGCAGCGTCTCCATAGCCGCCTCGCGCGAGCAGGCGCGATACAATCCGCCGATCGCGGCGCCGCCGAAGCTGACTTCGGTGACCTCCAGCGCTGTCTGGCCGATGCGGCGCTTTCTCATGCAAACCTCCCCGTTGCCCGCCACTATGTGGCGCGGCCGTCTAGCAGATATCAGCCAAATCTACAGCGTTGCGCCCAGATGCCAGGGGACGAACTCATTGTCGCCGTAGCCGAAATCCTCGCTCTTGGTCTTGCGGCCGGAGGCCGTTTCGACGATCAGTTCGAAGATCTCGCGGCCCATGCCAGCGATGGTCTTTTCACCCGAGGCGATGACGCCGCAATTGACGTCCATGTCCTCTTCCATCTGGTGATACATGGTCGAATTGGTAGCGACCTTGATCGACGGCGTCGGGCGGCAGCCGAAGCAGGAGCCGCGGCCGGTGGTGAAGACGATGACGTTGGCGCCGCCGGCGACCTGGCCGGTGGCCGAGACCGGGTCGTAGCCGGGCGTGTCCATGAACACCAGGCCGCTGCCGGTGACCTTTTCGGCATAGCCGAACACGCCGTTCAGCGGCGTCTGGCCGCCCTTGGCCACCGCACCCAGCGACTTTTCCAGGATGGTGGTGAGGCCGCCGCGCTTGTTGCCGGGCGAAGGGTTGTTGTCGATCGAGGCGCCGTGCTTGGCGACGTGGTCTTCCCACCACTTCACGAAACCGTCGAGCTTCTGCGCGATCTCCGGCGTCGCCGCGCGATAGGCAAGCAGATGCTCGGCGCCGTAGATCTCCGTCGTCTCGGAGAGAATGCCGACGCCGCCGACGCCAGCCAGGATGTCGACGGCAGCACCGAGCGCCGGATTGGCCGTAATGCCCGACATGCCGTCCGAGCCGCCGCACTGCAGGCCGACGACGATCTCGCTGACCGGGATCGGCTCGCGCTTCAATTGCCCGACTTCCTCGGCGATCTCGGCCAGCACGCCGAGCGCTTTTTCGACCGATTTGCGCGAGCCCCCGGCATCCTGGATGTTGAAGTGGCGTTTTCCCGCGGCCGCACCCTTCTGACCGTACAGCGTGAGCTGGTTGACTTCGCAGCCCAGCCCGACCATCAGCACGCCGCCGAAATTTGGATGGCGGGCGTAACCGGCCAAAGTGCGGTGCAGCACCATCATGCCGTCGCCGGTACCGCTCATGCCGCAGCCCTGGCCGTGGACGATCGGGACAAAGCCGTCAATGCCGGGATATTTCGGCAGCAGCGTGCGGTTGGCCGCGTCGGCGATGCTGTGGCAGACAGTGGCCGAGCAATTGACGCTGGCGATGATGCCGATGAAGTTGCGCGTGCCGGCGCGACCGTCGGCGCGGCGATAGCCCATGAAGGTCCGCGCGCGGTCCGCTTCGGTCGCGTGCTCGGCCTCGCTCGGCGGCACCACCGGCAGACGACCCGCCTCGAAAACCAGATTGTGCGAGTGGACATGTTCGCCCGGCGCGATGTCTTGCGTGGCACGGCCGATCGCCTGAGCGTATTTGACCACGGCGGAACCGGCGGGAATGGGCTTGATCGCCACCTTATGGCCGGGCTCGATAACCGCCGTTGCCAGCGCACCGCCCGGCAGTGCGGTGCCGATCTCGATGCGGCCGTTCGCGACGGCGACATTGTCGGCGGGGGACAGGAGAATGACGTTCGAGGGGTTCACGGGCGGTTTCCTGGGTGATCCTGGGATGCGCGGACGGATTGACACACGCTTGTTAAGAGATAATGTCTTTTATCGTGAAAAAACATTTTTGCGTCAATCGTTTTTTCGCGGCAGTTCCGCATGCCTTCGGATGAGTGAATGCTTAAGGCGCTGAGCCAAACCTGGATCGGCCGAGAAGCGATTCCGCTTTTTTGAGACCATGCGCTAGGAACGTCATATTGCGCTTCAAGCTGGCCACCGCAAGCGCCGGCGTGCAACGGGGCAGGGATGTCGAAGAGCAACAACGTCTACAAGGATGCCTACAACCGCTGCCTCAGGCTGCTCGGCGAGACGCGCAGCCTGCCGTCGGAGCCGGAGTTAGGCACGTTGCTTGGCGTCAGCCGCACCACGGTCCGCAGCATTCTTTCCCGCATGGAGGAGACCGGGCTGATCGCCTGGAACAAGCGCGCCAAGACGGTGCTGCGCGACCCAAGCCCTGATGATTTCTTTCCCGAGGAAGAAACCGACACGCTGGCCGAGATCATCGAGCGATCATTCATGCGACGGCTGCTCGCCGGTGGCGCCGAGGCCGGCATGCAGATCAACGAACTCGAACTGGCGCGCGAGATCGGTGTCGGCACCACCAGCGTGCGCGAGTTCCTGATCCGCTTTTCCCGCTTCGGCCTGATCGAGAAGCGCCGCAACAGCCATTGGGTGTTGAAAGGTTTCACGCGTGCCTTTGCGCTCGAACTGACCGAAATCCGCGAGATGTTCGAACTGCGCTCGGCGGCCGCCTTTGCCGCACTGCCACAGGACAGCGCGGTCTGGGCCGATCTCGACCGCCTGGAAAGCGAGCACCGCCAACTCGCAAATGAGATCGCCATGCGCTTTAACGCGTTTTCGGAGCTGGACGAGCGCTTCCACCGGCTTATCCACCGCGCGTCGCGCAACCGCTTCATCGTCGATTTCTACGACGTCATCGCCATGATCTTCCACTACCACTACCAGTGGAACAAGGCGCAGGAACGGGAGCGCAACGAAGTCGCGATCGGTGAGCACCTGGCCTATATCGAGGCACTCAAATCGCGGGACCTGGGCAAGGTCGATGCCGCCTGCCGCAAGCACTTGAAATCGGCGCGCCAGACATTGCTGACCTCGATCCCCGAAAGCCGGCAGTCCCAAAAACCTTGATATGCCGCGTTGCCGCAGCCTGGATTTGGCGATTTTCGACTTCCCGCTCTCGTGATAGATATCCTTCCCTTGTCGCTTGAAGAGGCAGATGGTTTGAACGGCCGGGGGAGACGGTGGAGCATGCCGGTCGCGCTTGTCGCGGCCTACCTGCTGCTGCTCCAGTCGACGCTCGGCGCGTTCGCCTTGGGGACCGGGCCGAGCGCGTCGCAACTCGATGCCTTCGGCAATGTCATCTGTACCCGCGAGGGCGCGGCTGAGCTTCCCGGCGGCAATCCGCTGCCCTCGCACCTGCCGACATGCTGCGTGCTCGGCTGCGGCATGTTCTCGCCTGCCTTTGCGCCGCCGCCTGCCGCCGCGCTTGCGCCGGGCAGTCTTTCCTTCGAGATTGTCGCCTTTGTTTTCCCGGCGACAACGCATCTCGACTTCGCGCGCGAGCGCTCGCCGTCGAACCCGCGCGCGCCGCCACAGACGGCCTGAGCCTGCTTGCCTGCGGAACTTTCCGCGGGCGTACCCATCCAAGGATCAAAACTGCTCGCGACCGACGACGGCGCGACCATCATTTCATGGAGTAACCATGTCCCATTCTTTTCCTATTGCGGCGGGCACTATGCTCGGCCGCATTCTGTCACGCTTCCAAGAGCGGCTCGGCGTCGCTGTACTGGCCTTTGTGCTCGTGTTCTCAGGCGGCGTTCAGTCCGCCTTCGCGCATGAGTTCAAGGCCGGTGATCTCGAGATCGGTCATCCCTGGTCGCGCGCCACGCCGACCGGCGCCAAGGTGGCCGGCGGCTATTTCACCATCACCAACAAGGGCAGCGCGCCGGACCGGCTTGTGTCGATTTCCTCCGACGTCTCGGACAAGGCCGAACTGCACGAGATGGGCGTCAAGGACGGTATCATGACTATGCGCCCGGTTGCCGGTGGCCTGGAAATCCCGGCTGGCGGCAAGGTGGCAGTTGCGCCTGGCGGCTATCACCTGATGTTCATCGGACTGAAGCGGCAACCCAAGCAAGGCGAGACATTTTCCGCCACGTTGACCTTCGAGAAGGCTGGCCCGGTCAGCGTCGATTTCGCCGTCGAAGGCATGGGTGGGGGCACGGACGATCACGCCAATTGATCGCGCCGATCCGTAAAATTTTGAAATCAGAGAGACCATTATGAACAAGTATCTCTTGTCGGCCGCCGCGCTTCTTGTTTTGGGAACCAGTGCCGCCTTCGCGCACATCACGCTCGAAACCCAAGAAGCGCCCGTGGGGTCGACCTACAAGGCAATCCTGCGGGTGCCGCATGGGTGCGACGGCAAGGCGACGACCGCCCTGCACGTGCAGATCCCGGAAGGTGTGATCGCGGTCAAGCCGATGCCGAAGCCGGGCTGGACGCTGCAGGTCAAGAAGGGCAAATACGAGAAGTCCTATCAGCTCTACGGCCAGGCGGTGACCGACGGGGTCAGGGACGTCGACTGGAGCGGCGGCAGCCTGCCGGATGAATTCTACGACGAGTTCGTCTTTCGCGCGACGCTGACGGCGGATCTCCCCATCCACCAGAAACTCTACTTCCCGGTGGTGCAGGAATGCGACGGTGCCGCCAATCGCTGGATCGAGATTCCAGCGGCGGGGCAGGATGAAGACGCCCTGGAGAATCCGGCACCCGGCATCAAGCTGCTACCGAAGAAGTAATCTGTCTCGCGGCGCGCTCTTGAGTTTTGTTTTATGCATGTCGGAGTTCCGAAACCGGCTACCATTTTTGGGCGACGACATGCATTTGGGGGCGCGCCGCTATTTTATGGCACAGGCATGAATGCGATATCCTCACCGCGGACGGTTGGCATGACTGGCAAGTTCGTTGGTGGGTTATTGGCTGTGGTTATGGCGCTCATCGTCATGGCCTCGGCAAATCAGGCCTTCGCCCACGCCGCGCTGATCAAGACTGATCCCGCCGACGGTGCGGTGCTGGCGCAGGGTCCGGCGCAATTCTCGCTGACCTTCAGCGAGCCGGTGTCGCCGCTGGTGCTGACACTGGTGAAGCCCGATGGCACGCCGGTTCCGCTAACCAGCTTCCGCCTTAGCGAACAGACAGTCGAGATCGACAATCCGGAGGGGCTTAAGCCCGGCACGCATGTGCTGAGCTGGCGCGTCATTTCCGCCGACGGTCATCCGGTCGGCGGCTCGCTGCTCTTTTCCATCGGTGCGGCGAGCCAGCCGCCGGCTGTGTCCGAGGCCGTCGACCGGCCGCTGCGGTCGGCGATCTGGATCGGCAAGCTCTTTCTCTACATCGGGCTTTTCCTCGGTGTCGGTGGCGCCTTCGCTCTCGCATGGCTGGCCGGGGATGGCCGCGCCGGGTCGCGCTTCGCTACCGCTGCGATATTGTGCGGGCTGCTTGCGGCGCCGCTGTCGCTTGGCTTGCAGGGTCTGGATGCACTCGGAGCGCCGCTGTCCCATCTGGCGCAGCCTGCCATCTGGCGGACTGGGCTTGATACAAGTTTCGGCTCAACAGTGCTGGTCGCCCTGATGGCGCTGGGGCTCGGCCTGATGTCGCTGGCTGGGCCGCGCACCACGGCCAGGCCATTTGCCCTTGCCGGGCTGGCCGCAGTGGGCATCGCGCTTGCCGTCAGCGGTCATGCCAGTGCGGCTGAGCCGCAATGGCTGACCCGGCCGATGGTGTTCCTGCACGGCGTCGGCATTGCTTTCTGGGCTGGCGCGTTGGTGCCGCTCGGCTTGGCGCTGAAAGGTAAATCGGCGGAGGCCGGGCTCTTTCTGCGACGGTTTTCACGAATGATCCTGCCTGTCGTGGCCGTGCTCGCGGCGGCCGGGATCGTGCTCGCCGTCATCCAGGTGCAGACGCCGATGGCGCTGGTCAACACCGTCTATGGCCGGCTGCTGCTGATCAAGCTGGGGCTGCTGGTGTTTCTGTTCACGCTCGCCGGCGTCAACCGCTGGAGGCTCACCGCGTCGGCCGAGGCGGGAGTGACGGAAGTGCGGCGCCGGCTCTCCCGCTCGATCGGCGTCGAAATGTTGATCGTGCTGGCGATTTTCGGTGTTGCCGCGGGCTGGCGCTTCACACCACCGCCGAGGGCATTAGCGATCGCGGCGGCGCAACCGGTCTCGGTTCATATCCACGCGCTGAAGGCGATGGCCGATCTCAGCATCACGCCCGGCCATGCCGGGCCGGTCGTCGCCTCGATGATCATCATGACCGGCGATTTCGGACCGCTCGACGCCAAGGAGGTGACATTGGTGCTGTCCAAGCCCGATTCCGGCATCGAGCCGCTGAAGCGCGCGGTGACCAAGTCCGGCGATGGCAGCTGGCGCGTCGACAACCTTGTCATCCCGGTTGCCGGCAAGTGGACGGTGCGCCTCGACATCCTGGTCTCCGACTTCGAGATGGTGAAGATCGAAGCGCCGGTAGACATCAGGCCGTGACCGACAAATGGGATGCCTAATGCAGGCTATACCTGTGGCCGGCGGCAACACAATTTGGCGAGGCTGTTGACGCGACCCGAAAGGGCCGTCAATCATCCCCCGAAGAATGGGCATCCGCGCAAATCGCGAGCTCGAAACAACAAGATCCGAAAGCAGGGAAGAAACGATGGAAAAAGCCGAAATCGGCCTGATCGGCCTTGGCACGATGGGCTCCAACCTGGCGCTCAACATCGCCGAGCATGGGCACCGCATCGCTGTCTTCAACCGCACAAGGGCACGCACCGATGCCTTCATCGAGAATGCCGGCGCGCTGAAGAACATGGTCGTGCCCTGCTACAGCCTGCAAGAGCTCGCCGCCGCCATCCGGCCGCCGCGTCCGATCATCATCATGGTGCTGGCCGGCAAGCCTGTCGACGAACAGATCGCCGCCTTGCGCGGCGTGCTGTCCAACAACGACATCGTCATCGATGCCGGAAACGCCAATTTTCGCGACACGATGCGGCGTTTTTCCGAGCTTTCCGGCTCGGACCTCACCTTCATCGGCATGGGCGTGTCCGGCGGCGAGGAGGGCGCGCGCCACGGCCCGTCGATCATGGTCGGCGGCACCGAGGATTCCTGGAAGCGTGTCGAGAAGGTGCTGACAGCGATCTCCGCCAAGTTCAAGGACGAGCCCTGCGCGGCGTGGCTCGGCACCGATGGCGCCGGGCATTTCGTCAAGACCATCCACAACGGCATCGAATATGCCGACATGCAGATGATCGGCGAGATCTACGGCATCCTGCGCGACGGTCTCGGCATGGGACCGAAGGATATCGGCGCGGTGTTCGCCGACTGGAACAAGGGCCGGCTCAATTCCTATTTGATCGAGATCACTGCCAAGGTGCTGGCATCAGACGATCCCAAGACCGGCAAGCCGGTGGTCGACATCATCCTGGATCGCGCCGGCCAGAAGGGCACCGGCAAGTGGTCGGTCATCGAAGCACAACAGCTCGGCATTCCGGCAACCGCCATCGAGGCAGCGGTGGCGGCCCGCGTCTTGTCGTCGATCAAGGACGAGCGGCTGGCTGCGGAAAAGGCCTATGGCGACATCGGCGTGACCAGGATTTCCGGCGACAGGGACGCGTTGCTGCATGATCTCGAGCTGGCGCTGTTCGCCGGCAAGATCGCCGCCTATGCGCAGGGCTTCGCGGTGATGAGTGGCGCTTCGAAGGAGTTCAACTGGAACCTGCCGATGCCGACCATCGCCAAGATCTGGCGCGCCGGCTGCATCATTCGTTCGCAGATGCTCGACACGATGGCCGAGGCTCTTGGAAGTAGTGGCGCTTCGACCAATCTGCTGATGGCGCCGGCGTTCATCGCGATGATGAAAGAGGCCCATCCGTCACTGCGGCGGATCGTGGCCAGAGCTTCCGAAGCCGGTTCGCCGGTGCCGGCGCTGGCTTCCGCACTTGCCTATTTCGACAGCTATCGCCAGGGTCGCGGCACTTCGAACCTGATCCAGGCGCAGCGTGACTTCTTCGGAGCCCACGGCTTCGAGCGTATCGACGGGGCTGGCGCGTTCCACGGCCCATGGGGAAGCGGCGCGGCTGGCTAGACAGAGTCCTGGAGAAGTTCATCGTTTCGCGGAACGGTGAATTGCTCTAAACGGCCACTGGCTGGCTGAACGCCTGAACGTCGCCGGAGACGACCAGGCTCTGCAGCGAGCCAGGCGCGGCGCCGCCGATCCAGCCGAGCACCGAGCGGGCAAGCTCGGAGCCGGCCAGCCGGAAGTTCTCGTTGACCACCAGCAATTCCCGGCGGAACAGGTGCAGCAGGTCCGACGACTGCTTGGACACGACGTCGACGTCGCGGCCGAGCTTGAGGCCGGCATCCTCAATGCCGGCGACGATGGCGAGTGTCGCGGCTGCGGCGCTGCTGACGAAGCCGTCCGGCCTGACATCGCGGCGCATCAGCTGTGCGGTCCGGCTCCTGATCTGCTCGATCGTATGGTCGATCGAAACGGTGTTGAACGGGACTTCGGTCGCACCAACCTCGCTCAGCGCATCCGCGAAGCCGTCCAGCGTGTGGCTGTAGTAGGTCAGCCCGGGCGGTGGCGACAGAAGCGCAAGCTTGCGCCGGCCCATGCTCGCCAACCGGCGCACGGCTTCCATCGCGAAAGCGTGGTTATCGAAGTCGTGGTAGGGGTGGACGAGACCCATGTCGGTGCGGCCATGCGTGGCAAAAGGCATGCCGTGCTCAAGCATGTAGCGGGCGCGCGGATCGTTCGGTTGGGTGCGCGAGATGATGACGCCGTCGGCCGAGCCGGTCTCGACCAGGTAGCGGATTGGCTCCATCGGATCCTGCGAGCGGGAATAGGGCGTGACGATCAGGTGATAAGGCGTTTCGGAGAGCACTTCCGAAACGCCGTAGATAATGTCCGAGACGAAGCTCATGATCTCGCGATCGGTGTTGAGCACGAGGCTGATGACATTGGTCCTGCCGGTGCGCAGCCGGACGCCCGCGCGGTTTGGGCGATAGCCGATCTGCTTTGCCACCAATTGTACGCGACGCCTGGTTTCGGCGCCGATCTCGGGCGCATCCTTCAAGGCGCGCGACACGGTGGTGACGCCGAGCCCGGTCATGAAGGCAAGCGTCTTCAGCGTCGGCCGTTCCTGCGCCGACGCCCCTTCGTTCTTTCCTCTACGCTGTCTATCCATTCGTCCCGCCCGTCAGGCGCATAGCAGTCGCAAGCCGGGCGGGCAATCGCCGTCATTGCGATGCGATACGCGTTCCAGCCCCAGCGAAGCCTCAATATACTGAAACGTTACAGATTGCCAATGTTCTCGCGCAGCCAGCCGATGCGAGTTGGAGAAGTCCTTTTGCAAAACCGTTGGGATTCCAGAGAAAAACATTCCTGCCGCCGCTTTTTGCCGGTCCTCACGCATTGCGTTGCGATTTTGCGCTGCAATGGCCTATGTTGCGATGCACAAAGGCGCGGCTGCTCGTCTGAATTTGTTCGTAGCTCGAAAAAATATTGGACCCGTATTGCCGATGGGGTTGCACACTCCACGCAATTGCCGTATCGAAAATCTGTAACGTTTCAGATTCTGGGAGGAACCGAAATGCGATATAAGCTTTTGACCGCTGCGCTGGCGACGACCGCCGCACTGCACTTCACCGGCCCGGCCGCCGCGACGGATCTGGAGGTCACTCATTGGTGGACTTCCGGCGGCGAGGCGGCTGCGGTCGCGGAACTCGCCAAAGCTTTCGACGCCACCGGCAATCACTGGATTGACGGCGCCATTGCCGGCTCGGGCGGCACTGCGCGGCCAATTATGATCAGCCGTATCACCGGCGGCGATCCGATGGGCGCAACCCAGTTCAACCACGGCCGGCAAGCGGAAGAACTGGTGCAGGCGGGCCTGATGCGCGATCTCACCGACATCGCCACCAAGGGCAAATGGACGGAAGTCGTGCGGCCGAAGGGCCTGCTCGACAGCTGCACTATCGACGGCAAGATCTATTGCGTGCCGGTCAATATCCATTCCTGGCAATGGCTGTGGTTGTCGAACGCCGCCTTCGAAAAGGCCGGCGTGCCGGTGCCGAAGAACTGGAACGAATATGTGGCGGCCGCCCCGGCGCTGGAGAAGGCAGGCATCATCCCGCTCGCTGTCGGCGGCCAGCCCTGGCAGTCGTCGGGCGCCTTCGATGTGCTGCTTGCCGCGGTTGGCGGTACGGATGCGTTCCTCAAGGTCTACAAGGACAAGGACGCCACATTCGCCGCAGGTCCCGAGATCGCCAAGGTGTTCAAAGCCGCGGACGATGCCCGCAAGATGGCCAAGAACACCAATGTGCAGGACTGGAATCAGGCAACCAATCTCGTCATCACGGGGAAGGCCGGCGGCCAGATCATGGGCGATTGGGCGCAAGGTGAGTTTCAGGTCGCGAAACAGACGGCCGGCAAGGATTATACCTGCCTGCCGGGTCTTGGCCTGAATGAGATGATCGCCACCGGTGGCGATGCCTTTTACTTCCCGCTGTTGAAGGATGCCGAAAAAGCCAAGGCACAGGAAATTCTGGCCGAAACGCTGCTCGATCCCAAGACGCAGGTTGCCTTCAACCTCAAGAAGGGCTCGTTGCCCGTGCGCGGCGACGTCGATCTCCAAGCCGCGAACGACTGCATGAAGAAGGGCCTCGATATCCTGGCCAAGGGCAACGTGATGCCATGGACGGACCAACTGCTTTCGCAGGACACCCAGAAGCAGAAGGAAGACCTCTTCTCCGAGTTCTTCGCCAAGCCTGAGATGACCGTGGAAGAGGCGCAGAAGCGCTTCGCCGACATTGTCGGCTCTGCCGACTGACGACAGACGAGCCGCCCGTACTCCCGGCCCTGCCAAAGCAGGCCGGGGGAAGGGCATGTGACTTGCCGCCCTTACCCTATCCAGCCCGTAACCCTTCCAGCATGGCTGTACCGATGAGCAAGAGCGAACGCCCCAACCAACTCTTTCGCAACCTCAATGCAAAGATCGCTTCGATCCCGATGGTCCTCACCGCACTGGTGATTTTTGTCGGCGGCACAGCGTGGACGGTGCTCTATTCCTTCACCAACTCGAAGTTGTTGCCGCGGCTGAACTTCGTCGGGCTGGACCAGTATCATCGGTTATGGGCGGCGCCGCGTTGGCTGGTCTCGATCGAAAACATCGCGATCTACGGCGTGCTGTCACTGGTGTTCTCGCTGGTCATCGGCTTCATGCTCGCTGCCCTGCTCGACCAGAAAATCCGCTTCGAGGACACTTTCCGCACCATCTTCCTCTATCCCTTCGCGCTCTCTTTCATCGTCACAGGTCTGGTCTGGCAATGGCTGCTCAACCCGGACTTCGGAATTCAAAGGGTGGTACGCGACCTCGGCTGGGAAAGCTTCAGCTTCAATCCGCTCTATAATTCCAGCATCGTCATCTACGGGATATTGATCGCAGCTCTCTGGCAAGGCACGGGGCTCATCATGTGCCTGATGCTGGCGGGCCTGCGGGGCATCGACGAGGACATCTGGAAGGCCGCGCGGGTTGACGGCATTCCCACCTGGAAGACTTATCTATTCATCATCATCCCGATGATGCGGCCGGTCTTCATCACCACGCTGGTGATCATCGCGTCCGGCATCGTCAAGGTCTATGACCTCGTCGTCGCCCAGACCAGCGGCGGTCCGGGCATCGCTTCCGAAGTGCCGGCCAAATACGTCTACGATTACATGTTCTTTGCCCAGAACCTCGGCCAGGGTTTTGCCGCTTCGACCATGATGCTCTTGTCGGTGATGATCGTGATCGTGCCGTGGGCCTATCTCGAATTCGGAGGCCGGAAGCGTGTCTGACGATACCGCAACACTGTCCGCGCCGAATGTTCTCCAACGCGAGATGGCGGGCCCAAGCGGGCCTCGCCCGCGGCACGTGTTCTCACGCCGCAACATTTTCCTTTACGGCACGCTCATCGTGATGGCGCTCTACTACCTGCTGCCGCTCTACGTGATGGTGGTGACGTCGCTCAAGGGCATGCCGGAAATCCGCCTCGGCAACATCTTCTCGCCGCCGCTCGAGATCACCTTCGAGCCTTGGGTGAAGGCCTGGTCCAGCGCCTGCACCGGCCTCAATTGCGACGGGCTTTCGCGCGGCTTCTGGAACTCGGTGCGCATCACCGTCCCCTCCGTGATCCTGTCGATCGCCATTGCTTCGGTGAACGGCTACGCGCTGGCAAACTGGCGCTTCAAGGGTGCCGACACGTTCTTCGTCATCCTGATCGTCGGTGCCTTCATTCCCTATCAGGTGATGATCTATCCGATCGTCATCATCCTGCGCGAGGTCGGGCTCTATGGCAGCCTCAGCGGCCTGGTGATCGTCCATTCGATCTTCGGCATGCCGATCCTGACGCTGTTGTTTCGTAACTATTTCACGTCCATGCCGGAAGAACTGTTCCGGGCGGCGCGTGTCGACGGCGCCGGTTTCTGGGGCATCTATCTGCGCATCATGCTGCCGATGTCGCTGCCGATCTTCGTCGTAGCCATCATCCTGCAGGTGACCGGCATCTGGAACGACTTCCTGTTCGGTGTCGTCTACACCCGCCCCGACACCTATCCGATGACGGTGCAGCTCAACAACATCGTCAATTCGGTGCAAGGTGTGAAGGAATACAACGTCAACATGGCCGCCACCATCCTGACCGGCCTAGTGCCGCTCGTCGTCTACTTCATTTCCGGCAAATTGTTCGTGCGCGGCATTGCCGCCGGCGCGGTGAAAGGGTGATGGCGATGGCGGCAAACGGCACCAGTGTTTCCATCCAGGACCTGTCGCTGAATTTCGGCGCGGTATCGGTGCTGCAGACGCTTAATCTCGATGTGGCCGAAGGCGAGTTCATCGTGCTGCTCGGGCCTTCCGGCTGCGGCAAGTCGACCTTGCTCAATTGCATCGCCGGTCTGCTCGACATTTCCGAGGGGCGTATCTTCATCAAGGGCAAGAACGTCACCTGGGAAGAGCCGAAGGACCGCGGCATCGGCATGGTATTCCAGTCCTACGCGCTCTATCCGCAGATGACGGTGGAGAAGAACCTGTCCTTCGGGCTGCGCGTAGCCGGCATAGCCAGGGACGAAATCGCCAAGCGCATCGCGCGCGCCGCCGAGATTCTCCAGATAGAGCCGCTCTTGCAGCGCAAGCCGTCGGCGCTTTCCGGCGGCCAACGCCAGCGCGTGGCGATCGGGCGGGCGCTGGTGCGCGACGTCGACGTCTTCCTGTTCGACGAGCCGCTTTCCAATCTCGACGCGAAGCTGCGCTCGGAACTGCGTGTCGAGATCAAGCTTCTGCACCGCAAGCTGCAGAACACGATGATCTACGTCACCCATGACCAGATCGAGGCGATGACGTTGGCCGATCGCATCGCGGTCATGCGGGGCGGCGTCATCCAGCAGCTCGACGCGCCACAGACCATCTACAACCGGCCGGTCAACCGGTTTGTTGCCGGTTTCCTTGGCTCGCCGGCGATGAATTTCATCGACGGCAGGCTGGATAACGCGGATGGCGGTTGGCGCTTCGTGGCCGAGGGTCTCTCGATTCCGCTCGGCACGTATCATTTCGACAAGCAACCGGTCCCCGGTCCAGTCGTGTTCGGCATCAGGCCCGAGCATGTCAGTCTCAACAGCGGCACGGGCTGGCCGTTCTCGACAGCCACCAATGTCGAGGTGGTCGAACCGATGGGTTCCGACACGCTGGTCTGGATGAAGCTTGCCCAACAGCATTTCAGCGTCCGGGTCACCTCGGAACGCACGCCCAACAACGATGAGGCGGTGACCGTCGGCTTCGATCCGATGCGCGCCTCGCTCTTCGACGCCGCAACCGGCAACCGCCTGTAATTCAAGCTCCTACCCATCCCAAGCAGAACGGACAGAGACGATGAACTGGTCATTCCAACTTTACAGCGCCCGCAATTTTCAGCCCTGGGAAGGCGTTCTCGCTACGCTCGGCAAGCTCGGTTACACCCAGGTCGAAGGATTCGGCGGCGTCTATGACGATCCCAAGGCCTTCCGCGCCGAGCTCGACAAGAACGGTCTTGCGATGCCGACCGGGCATTTCTCCATCGACGCGCTCGAGAATGATTTCGACGGCGTGCGCAGGATCGCCGAGGCGCTCGGCATCGAGCTGCTGATCTGCCCCTATCTGCTGGCTGAACAAAGGCCGTCCGATGCCGCCGGCTGGCGTGGTTTCGGCGAGCGTCTGGCCAAGGTTGGCGAGACCGCCGGGAAGGCCGGCTACGGCTTTGCGTGGCACAACCATGATTTCGAGTTCAAGACACTGGCGGACGGCTCGGTGCCGCAGGATCACATCTTGTCTTCCGCGCCTGACATCGGCTGGGAGATGGATGTCGCCTGGGTGGTGCGCGGCGGCGCCGATCCGCTGCCCTGGATCGAAAAGCATGGCAAGCGCATCGTCGCCGTCCATGTCAAGGACATGGCCAAGCCGGGCGAGGGACTGGATGAGGACGGCTGGTCGGATGTCGGTCACGGCACGATCGATTGGGCCGGCCTCATCAAGGTGCTGCGGGCCAAGAGCGCCGCAAAATACTTTGTCATGGAACAGGACAACCCGAACGACGTCGAACGCTTCGCCCGCCGCTCGATCGCAACCGTGAAGAACTACTAGGAACAAACATCATGGCAAAGAAACTGGGTATCGGCGTCATCGGCTGTGGCAACATATCGAAGGCGTATTTCTCGCTGGCGCCGCTGTTTCGCGGCATAGAGATGCGCGCGTGCGCCGACATCAACATGGATGCCGCCAAGGCGCGGGCGAAGGAGTTCAAGCTGCGCGCCGAGACGGTCGACGGGATTCTCCAGGCAGACGACATCGACATCATCGTCAATCTGACCATCCCGGCCGTGCACTACGAAGTGTCGAAGCAGGTGCTCGACGCCGGCAAGCACGTCTATTCGGAAAAGCCTTTCGTGCTGTCGGTCAAGGAAGGACTCGACTTGAAGAAGCGGGCCGAGAAGAAGGGACTGCGCATCGGCTCGGCGCCCGACACCTTCTTCGGCGGCGCGCATCAGCTGGTGCGTAACCTGATCGACACCGGCAAGCTCGGCAAGATCACCAGCGGCACCTGCCACGTGATGGGCCACGGCATGGAGCACTGGCATCCCAATCCCGACTTCTTCTTCCAGCCGGGCGCCGGTCCGGTGCTCGACATCGGGCCGTATTACATCACCAATCTGATCCAGCTGATCGGGCCGGTGAGGCAGGTGGCGGCCTTCGCGACAACCCCGGCCAAAGAGCGCACCATCTCGTCAAAACCTCGTGCGGGCGAGAGAATCCCGGTCAACACGCCAACCACCATCCACGGCCTGCTGGAGTTCGAGAACGGTGCGGTGGTGACGCTCAACACAAGCTGGGACGTCTGGAGCCACGGCCATGCGCCGATGGAACTCTATGGGGAGGTGGGCAGCGTCTTCGTGCCGGATCCGAATTTCTTCGGTGGCGACGTACGCTTCACGGAAGCGGCCAAGCCGATCAAGAAACTGCCGAAATGGGAGCATCCGTTCGGCGTACCAAACGAGATGCATTCGCAAGGCATGATGGCCAATTACCGCACCGCAGGCCTCGCCGACATGGCATTGGCGATCGCGGAGGGCCGGCCGCACCGCTGTTCGATGGAACTGGCGTTGCATGCCGTCGATGTCATGACCGGCATTCTGCGCTCGGGCGAAACCGGCAAGTTCGTCGCCATGCAGACGACTTGCGAGCGGCCAGCGGCGCTCGGTATCAAGGAGGCGAAAGGACTTCTCGCCAAGAAGAAATAGGCTGCGGCGATTATCGATAATTTTGACTACCCTCTCCCGGTTCCTCCGGAGAGAGGGTAAAGGGTGAGGCGCCGGGCCTGTTCTCCGCGTTAGCGGTGACGGTGCCCGGTCCGTTCAGATGCAAGGATCTTCCCATGCCCTATGTCGCCGCCGAAAACCGCTATGAGAAAATGACCTACAACCGCTGTGGGCGGTCCGGCCTGAAGCTGCCGGCGATCTCGCTGGGGCTGTGGCACAATTTTGGCAACGACACGCCGCATAAGACCAAGCAGGCGATCGTGCGCAAGGCCTTCGACCTCGGCATCACGCATTTCGACCTTGCCAACAACTACGGACCGCCGCCCGGCTCCGCCGAGACCGCTTTTGGCGAAATCCTGCGCACCGACTTCGCCGCCTACCGCGATGAAATGATCATCTCGACCAAGGCCGGCTACGAAATGTGGGCCGGCCCCTATGGCGAATGGGGCGGACGCAAATACGTGCTGGCCAGCCTCGACCAGAGCCTGAAGCGGATGGGGCTCGACTATGTCGATATCTTCTATTCGCACCGCTTCGATCCCGAGACGCCGCTGGAAGAAACCATGGGTGCGCTCGATCATGCGGTGCGTTCGGGCAAGGCACTCTATGCCGGCATCTCTTCCTACAACTCGCAGCGCACCCGCGAGGCAGCCGATATTCTGAAACAGCTCGGCACGCCGTGCGTCATCCACCAGCCGAGCTATTCGATGCTGAACCGCTGGGTAGAAGAAGATGGTCTCATCGATACGCTCGAGGGGCTCGGCGTCGGCTCCATCGTGTTTTCGCCGTTGGCGCAAGGCATGCTGACCGACAAATATCTTGGCGGCATTCCCGACGGGAGCCGCGCCTCCCAGGGCAAGTCGTTACGGCCGGCCTTCATTAACGAAAAGACCATCGCCAACATCAACGCCCTGAATGCGATCGCGGGCCGCCGTGGCCAGACGCTGGCGCAGATGGCGCTCGCCTGGGTGCTGCGCAAGGGCCGGGTGACTTCGGCGCTGATCGGCGCCAGCCGGCCGGAGCAGGTCGAGGACTGCGTCGGCGCGCTCAAGGTGCTCGACTTCAGCGATGCCGAATTGACGGAGATCGACAGTTACGCGCGCGAGTCCGACATCAATCTCTGGGCGGCCTCGGCCGAGCGCAAAGGCCCACCGAGAAAATAGTCGGCGCCGGCAGGGAAACCCGGCGGGGTCGCTCCCGCCGCTCGGAACGAACTCGTCTGTTACCCCATTCCGGATCGACATAGGCGATGCTCGGACAACGTTCCGGGCAGAGACGTTGGAAACAGTAGCAAAAATGCCTGTTCGTCGCTATCTGGGTGGGACAGGGATCGTTTGCGTGCGGAAATGCTGCGCGAGCGGCGCAAGACGAGTTGGAACCGGACCATGGCGGCAAGGGATGTGCTGACGAAGAACCAGTTGTGCGTGCTGGAGAAGCTCGAGACCGCCAGCGGGCCGCTCAGCGCCTACACCTTGCTCGACCAATTGCGCGAACGAGGTTTCCGCGCGCCATTGCAGGTCTATCGCGCGCTCGACACGTTGGTGAAATCCGGCTTCGTGCATCGGCTGGAAAGCATCAACTCATTCGTCGCCTGCGCCGAGCCACACGACCACAGCCACTCGATGACCGCTTTCGCTATCTGCGATACATGCGGGCAGGTGACCGAAATGTCCGACCACGATGTCGACCACCGGCTGAACGAATGGGTCAATTCGACCGGCTTCGCCGCCAAGAAGGCGGTGATCGAATTTCGCGGCACGTGCGCCAAGTGTTTGTCGGAAGCTGCTTAAGCTCTCTAGGCGTCTAGGCGCTGACGTCGTTAAGCCCGTCAGCGTGCGCTACAACTCGTCGACAAAGCGCGACGAATTGGTCAGCATCGAGATCGTTCTTTGCATCATTCGTGCGCCAAGCACAGATAGCAAAGTCTGCTGGACCGAGACCATCGTTCAAATGATCCACCGTAGGAAGCAGCGCAAGACTGGCCTTGTAGGCACGTCTTTCGCCTTTGGATCGTTCATTGTCGTAGGTGCTAATCAGCGCCCAATCCAGTTGCTCGCCTGTGTAGATGTCACGGCCTTCTGAAAATATGACCGCTTTATGGATGGCTGTCTTATAGCCGGCGATAGTCGCTTCTTTGTTTCCGCGTTTCCGATCGCGTGTTCGATGCGCGACAGCTTTTCTCTGTAGCCATCGTTCATACTTTGCTGGAGCGAGCGTTTCGCCAAGGAAGTTTGGTGTCTGGTACTTTCTTGGCATCAATGCGCCTCGTCCCAGTTGTTGGCGGCGCGGGCGTCGACATGCAGCGGCACCGACATCGATACCGCCGGCATGGCCGCATTCTCCATGACATGGCGCACGACGGGGATCGTCGCTTCGACTTCCGCCTCGACGGTCTCGAAGATCAGTTCGTCATGCACCTGCAAGAGCATGCGTGCCGACAGTCTTGCTTTCTCCAGCGCCTCCTCCATGCGCACCATGGCGCGGCGGATAATGTCGGCGGCGGTGCCTTGCAGGCGGGCGTTGATCGAGGCGCGCTCGTTGAAGGCCCGGATCGAGGGATTGGAGGAGCGAATATCCGGATAGTGGATGCGGCGACCGAAGATCGTTTCGACAAAGCCGTGCTCGCGGGCATAGGCCTTGGTCTCCTCGATATAGTCGCGGATGCCAGGGAAACGCTCGAAGTATTTCTTGATATAGTTGCTGGCTTCCTCGCGCGGTATCGACAGCTGGTTGGCAAGGCCGAAGGCCGAGATGCCGTAGATGATGCCGAAATTGATCGCCTTGGCACGACGGCGGATTTCCGAAGGCATGCCCTCCACCGGCACGTTGAACATTTCCGATGCGGTGATGGCATGGATGTCGGCGCCGTCGGCGAAGGCCTGCCGCAGTTGCGGAATTTCGGCGACATGGGCGAGCACGCGCAGTTCGATCTGGCTGTAGTCGGCCGAGACCAGCCGGTTGCCCTTGTCGGCGATGAAGGCGGTCCGGATCTTGCGTCCTTCGGCGGTACGCACCGGAATGTTCTGAAGGTTCGGGTCGGAAGACGACAGCCGTCCCGTCGTCGTCGCGGCCAGCGCGTAGGAGGTGTGGACGCGCTTGCTGTCCGGATGGATGAAGCCGGGCAGCGCATCGGTATAGGTCGACTTCAGTTTGGTCAGCTGGCGCCAGTCGACGATCTTGCGCGGCAGTTCGTGGCCCTCGGCGGCGAGGTCTTCCAGGAGCTGCGCCGAGGTCGACCACTGCCCGGTCTTGGTTTTTGAACCACCGGGAAGACCCATGCGCCCGAACAGGATGTCGCCGAGCTGTTTGGGCGAACCGATGTTGATGCGCTCGCCGATCAGCTGGTAGATTTCTTCTTCAAGGCGAGCAGCACCTTGCGCCAGTTCGCCCGAGAGCCGCGACAGGATCTGCCGGTCGACCGAGATGCCGCGCTGCTCCATGCGCGCCAGCACCGGCACCAGCGGTCGCTCCAGCCGCTCATAGACCGAGACAAGGCCCTTGGCGGCAAGCCGTGGCTTCAGCACCAGCCAGAGCCGCAGCGTCACGTCGGCGTCTTCGGCCGCGTGCGCGGTCGCCCTATCGACATCGACCTGATCGAACCCGACGGAGTTCTTGCCCGAACCGGTCACGTCCTTGAGCTGAAGAGGAGTGTGACCAAGCCATTTCTCGGCAAGCGAGTCCATGCCGTGACCATGGGGGGTGCCTGCATCGAGCACGTAGGAGATCAGCATGGTGTCGTCGAAAGGCGCTACATCGATGCCATAGCGGCTCAGGACGACAAGATCGTATTTCAGGTTCTGCGCGATCTTGAGAACAGATCTGTCTTCCAGCAGTGGTTTCAGCACGGCCAGCGCTTCGCGAAGCTGGATCTGGTTCTCGAGCACGCCGCCGCCGAGCAGGTCACCGTTGCCGCTCTTGTGAGCGAAGGGAATGTAGGCGGCACGGCCAGGTGCCGTGGCGATGGACAGGCCGATCAATTCGGCCTGCATCGGGTCGGCCGACGTCGCCCTGATGTCGAAAGCGGCAAGGCCGGTCTCGGTTGCCTCGGCGACCCAGGCTTTCAATGTCGCGACATCGCGGATGCAGTGATAGGCGCTGGTGTCGATCTTGCGAGCGGCGGCAGCCTCCAGCCGGAGCGCGGCCAACAGGGAAGGGGTGTCGCCGCTGATGGGCTTCCCGGCAGCGGGGGCCTGGCCTGCCTCGCCGTTTGGCGCAAGCCCCGCTTCGACAGCAGCTCCGGCGCCGACATCCGGCCCATGCGCGGCATCGGCGCGCTCGATGGCGACCGCAACGGCCTGGACATCACCGGCCTCCGTCGCCGTCACTTCCGCCACGCGGCGGGTCAGCGAAGTGAATTCCATGGTTTTGAGGAAGCCGATCAGCTTCGGCCCGTCCGGTGCATGCAGCACGAAGTCGTCCAGCCCCTCGGCCACCGGCACGTCGTTCTTCAGCGTCACCAACTGGCGCGAGATACGCGCCTTGTCGGCATTGGAAATGATCGATTCCCGCCTTTTGTCCTGCTTGATCTCGCCGGCGCGGGCCAGCAGCGTGTCGAGGTCTCCGAACTGTTCGAGCAGTTGCGCCGCCGTCTTCGGCCCGATGCCGGGCACGCCAGGGACATTGTCGACCGAGTCGCCGGTCAGCGCCTGCAGGTCGACCATCTTTTCCGGCGGGACGCCCCATTTCTCGATGACTTCGGGGATGCCGATCTGGCGATCCTTCATCGGGTCATACATGGCGACCGTGTCGCCCACCAACTGCATCAAGTCCTTGTCGGACGAGATGATCGTGGTGTCGCCGCCGGCCTCGCAGGCCAGCCGGCAATAGGTGGCGATGAGATCGTCCGCCTCGAAGCCTTCCATTTCGAGGCAAGGCAGGTTGAACGCCCTTGTCGCCTGACGGATCAGGCCGAATTGCGGGATCAGGTCCTCCGGCGGCGCCGAGCGGTTGGCCTTGTATTCGGGGTAGAGGTCGTTGCGGAAGGTTTTCGAGGAATAGTCGAAGATGACGGCGAAATGCGTCGGCACAATGCCTACATCCGTGTTGCGGGCGTCCTGCATCAGCTTCCACAACATGTTGCAGAAACCGGAAACAGCACCGACCGGCAGGCCGTCGGACTTGCGGGTCAGCGGCGGCAGCGCGTGATAGGCGCGGAAGATGTAGCCGGAACCGTCGACAAGGAATAGATGATCGCCTTTTTTCATGCCGGCAGGGATAGCGCGGCGCGGCGCGGCGGTCCATCGCAAAGGCGCCGGCACCCACCGGTTCCGGCAACACCTTGACAGCGGCGGGCGCGAGATCCGCCAACTCACGGCCATGTTACAAAAGTGTAATATTTGTGCCCTTGAATCGCCACGTTCGGAGACACAGATAGATCGCATCGGCAATTTTCGCCGAAGTCCGGAGCAAGGCCCGTCCCCCGCCTATCCCGGACTATTGCGGCAGCCTATCCCCCCTCTCCGGGCTGCCGCATCGTTTCGAGTAGAAGGCCGCCGTGGTTCCCCTCCACCACGGCGGTCTTTTTTTGCCTTGGACAGGCTTTCGCCGGCTCGTGGTCCAATGATCGCGGGCTTTCCGTTTTCCTGTCCTGCCTTTACGGTTCCGGTTCTGAAATCGAAAGGCTTAGCAAATGTCCGCAATTTCCCCCGTTCTCGATCGCCTCGACAACAACCTCGACCAGAGCCTCGAGCGCCTGTTCGGCCTGCTGCGCATCAAGTCGATCTCCACCGATCCGGCATATGCCGCCGACTGCCGCAAGGCGGCGGAATGGCTGGTGGCGGAACTCAAGCTGATCGGCTTCGATGCCAGCGTGCGCGATACGCCAGGCCACCCGATGGTGGTCGCGCATCATGACGGCCCGGCGGGTGCGCCGCATGTGCTGTTCTACGGCCATTACGACGTGCAGCCGGTCGACCCTATCGAATTGTGGGAAAACGATCCGTTCGCGCCCGGGATCAAGGAGGTCGGGCCCGGCCACAAGGTGATCACCGGGCGCGGCTCGGCCGACGACAAGGGCCAGCTGATGACCTTCGTCGAGGCTTGCCGCGCCTGGAAGCAAGTGCATGGCAATCTGCCATGCCGCGTCACCATCCTGTTCGAGGGGGAGGAGGAGTCCGGCTCGGCGTCGCTGAAGCCATTCCTCGAGGCCAATGCGGACGAACTCAAGGCCGACTTTGCGCTGGTCTGCGATACCGGCATGTGGGATCGCGATACGCCGTCGATCTGCGTTGGATTGCGCGGGTTGGTCGGTGAGGAGATCACGGTCAAGGCCGCCGACCGCGACCTGCATTCGGGCCTCTATGGCGGGGCTGCCGCCAACCCGATCCGCATCCTGGCGAGCTTGCTGGCCGACATCCATGACAGGGACGGCCACATTACCATCCCGGGTTTCTATGACGGGGTCGATGAAACGCCTTCGCAGGTCCTGAAATCATGGGAGACGCTCGGCGAAACGGCCGAGACCTTCCTCGGACCTGTCGGCCTGTCGATTCCTTCCGGCGAAAAGGGCCGCTCGGTGCTGGAACTCACCTGGGCGCGGCCGACAGCCGAGTTCAACGGCATCATCGGCGGCTATACCGGCAAGGGATTCAAGACGGTGATCGCGGCGGAAGCCTCGGCAAAGGTTTCCTTCCGCCTCGTCCACAAGCAGGACCCCAAGAAGATCCGCGCTGCATTCCAGCAATTCGTGAAAGAGCGCATTCCGGCCGACTGTTCGGTCGAGTTCCACGCGCATGGCGGTTCGCCGGCAATCCAGCTTTCCTACGACTCGCCCTTCCTGGCCAAGGCCAAGACCGCACTGTCCGACGAATGGCCGAAACCGGCGGTAACGACCGGCAGCGGCGGCTCGATTCCGGTGGTGGGTGATTTCCAGGCCTATCTCGGCATGGAATCGCTGCTGGTCGGCTTCGGCCTCAACGACGACCGCGTCCACTCGCCCAACGAGAAATACGAGCTCAGCTCCTTCCATAAGGGCCAGCGCTCCTGGGCGCGCATTCTCGATGCGCTGACACGCTGAAGGCGCGGAATTCACGTTTCCTGTTGATTTTTCAGCGGATCGCGGCGAGGACGGGCCACGAGACAAAGCGCCGCGGCGTCCCTTGCTGGCCAAGGGACGCTCAAGGCTCGACCGGAGAAGACAATGGCCGACATCCGTTTCCACAAACATGATCTGCCCGACCTCTCGCACTACAATGTGGGGGCGGTGGCGATCGACACGGAAACACTCGGCCTGAACCCGCATCGCGACCGGCTTTGCGTGGTGCAGATTTCGCCGGGCGACGGCAGCGCGGACGTCATCCAGATCGCACCGGGCCAGAAGAGGGCGCCGAACCTCGTCAGCCTGCTCAGAAACCGGGGCGTGGCCAAGCTGTTCCACTACGGGCGTTTCGACCTTGCCGTGCTCTACAATGCGTTTGGCGTCATGCCCGAACCGGTGTTCTGCACCAAGATCGCCTCCCGGCTGACGCGCACCTATACCGACCGGCACGGGCTGAAGGACATCTGCTTTGAACTTCTCGGCGTCGGCCTGTCCAAGGCGCAGCAATCGTCGGACTGGGCGGCGGAAATACTGTCGCCCGAACAGCTCGAATATGCCGCTTCCGACGTGCTCTATCTGCACCGGTTGCGCGATGTGCTGGCCGAACGACTGGCGCGAGAGGGGCGTACCAAGGAGGCGGATGCCTGCTTCCGCTTTCTGCCGACGCGTGCCAAACTCGACCTGATGGGCTGGGGCGAAGAGGATATTTTCGCTCATAGCTGACGGCCGTCGCGGCTATGGGTGCCGGCCGCCGTTTGGAACCAGAGGCAAGGCGTCGCGGCTCGAAAGGGGAGGACATGGCGGATAGAAAGCCAATATCGACCGCGCCGACCGACGGCTCCAAGGTCACCGTCACCTGGAAAGACAGCGATGGCGTCATCAACGAATCCATCGCGCAGTATCGCGACGATGGTTGGTGGGTCTATACCGATAGCCACACGCAGAAAAAGGTCGAACCGACCAGCTGGCGGCCCGCCGCAAGCGGCGACGACGACTAGTGATGCTGGCGATGCTGGCAGCTTTCGAATAGCCTCTGGCCGTTGATTGTCGAGGCGATTCGGAGCTTTGCGCTCCGGGCTCGTCTTCTTGCTCGGAGGAAATCGCCATGGGTGCCGAAAGCCTGCTCGTCTTCATCATCATCGGGGCCATCGCCGGCTGGCTCGCCGGTCTCATCGTCTCGGGTTTCGGCTTCGGCCTGATCGGCAACATCATCGTCGGTATCGTCGGTGCCTTCATCGCCGGCTGGCTGTTCCCGCGGATCGGCTTTTCGATCGGCGGCGGCATTATCGCCTCCATCATCCACGCCACGATCGGCGCCATTATCCTGCTGGTGCTGGTGAGAATCCTGAAACGAGCCTGAAGCTCGACAAGGAAAAGAGCGCGCCATGAAACAGAACACGCTCTATCTCGTCATTGGCGCGCTCGTCGTCGTCATCATCGCCCTTGGCGTCTATGTCTACCGCGAGCACAACAGGCCGAAAGGCGTCGAACTCAGGATCGACGACAAGGGCATTTCGATCCAGCAGAATTGAGGCTGCCGTCGAGCGGCAGAGGCAAGTGACGTCTTCGCGCTCGCCGCGGGGCCATTGCCGGGGTCCATGTCGTCGACATGAACGACGCCCTGTGCGGCAGGGAAGCCTGCGCCGCGGTGGTCGGCGACATCATCGTCTGGCGCGACTATCACCATATGACGGCGAGTTACGCGCTGGCGCTGGCGCCCTATCTGGCGAAGGCAGCGGGCCTGTAGCTGTTGAAGCTTGGGGATTCCTGCATTCCGCTTGACCGTCCAGGGTGGCATCAGGCTTAGTCGGCAGCATCGAAGCGGGGTAAAGCAGTCGTCGATGGGGCTGGGGCAGCAGGACAATTCTCGATCCTTACATCGTTCGACCCCCCGGGCGGGTCGCCAATGATCCCAAGGATCGACTTCAAGGCCAGCGACGCCGTGCGGTCCGCGCTATCGGCGATCGGCCGCACCGAGGATCTGCGCTTTTCGCCGGACAATCGATTGCTGGCCATTGCGGCATTCACACGCAAACGCTGCTTGGTCCTGCGCGTGGATGTCGAGACCGGATCGGGCGGTCCAAGCGTGACGATCCATGACTTCATGGAGCTGAGGTCGGATAGTATCGGGCAGGTCCATGGTCTCGATTTCATCGATGATCGCACCCTGGTGATTGCCAATCGCGACGGACAGCTTGCGATCTTCGCACTGCCCTTGGAAAGCATGGCAGGGCGGTGCCACGAAATCGCGGCCCTTCGCCGGATCAGCGGCAAGCCTTTTTGCAAACTCAATTCACCCGGCTCGATCGTGGCCCGCAAGGAGTCGCGCGGCCGAATCGGCCTGCTGGTGTGCAACAACTACACGCATCGGGTCACCAGGCATGTGGCTGTCCGTTGGCTGGGTTACCGGACGACCCGGAACCGGCCATTGCTCAGGAATGGTCTGAACATACCCGACGGCATCGCGCTCAGCCATGACGGCCACTGGATCGCCGTCAGCAGCCATGGCACCAGGGACGTGAAACTTTACCGGACGTCCCCATCGCTTGGGCCCGACAGCGAGCCCACCGGCATTTTGCAGGACGCGAACTACCCGCATGGCCTGCGCTTTAGCGGCGACGGCCGACACTTGCTGGTCGCCGACGCGGGCAGCCCGATGGTACACGTCTATGACCGCGAAAGCGGCTGGGCTGGGTGCCGCGCCCCATCGCGTTCGATCGCTGTGCTCGACGAGAAAACCTTCCTGCGTGGCAGGGCCAGCCCCGAGGAAGGTGGCCCGAAAGGCCTCGACATCGACCGGTCGAACAGCGTCGTGGCGGTGACCTGCGAAGAGCAGGCGCTGGCGTTTTTTGCCCTGGCGTCACTGATCAAGCCCCAGATGGCGGCATTCGGCACGACTTAACGCGCCTTTAAACCGCCGCATCTACTCTTCACCCCGAACGCCATAGGCATCGGGACAGACAGCACAGCGCATGGCGAACCGCAGAGACAGCCGCATCGAACCCAGCTTCGAGGGCGCGCCGCAGGCGCGATCCTCCGCGGGCCTTTCGGTGAGCGAGGAGGACCGCGTCGTGCCAAGCAACCGCAAGACCTCCGCGAAACGCAAGTCGTCGAAGGCGAAATCGTCGCGCGGTGGGCGTAGCAGAAGCCGGCGTGGCCTGTTCGGCGTGCTCGGCCGCCTGTTCTACTGGTGCTTCGTGCTCGCCATCTGGGGCGGCATCGCGGTGGCAGGCACCGTGGTATATTACGGCGCCAAGATGCCGGCGGCGACGACCTGGTCGATCCCCGACCGTGCCCCCAACATCAAGATCGTCTCGGTCGATGGCCAGTTGCTCGCCAATCGCGGCATGAGCGGTGGCGAGGCCGTCGGCCTGCACGAAATGTCGCCCTACATTCCCGAGGCCGTCATCGCCATTGAGGACCGCCGCTTCTATTCGCATTTCGGCATCGATCCGATCGGCCTGTCGCGCGCCATGGTGACCAATGTGATTGGCGGGCATTTCTCGCAGGGCGGTTCGACGCTGACCCAGCAATTGGCGAAGAACCTGTTCCTGACGCCAGACCGCACGTTGGAGCGCAAGGTGCAGGAGGTGCTACTGGCACTGTGGCTGGAACACAAGCACACCAAGGACCAGATACTCGAAATGTACCTCAACCGGGTCTATTTCGGCTCCGGCGCCTATGGCGTGGAGGCGGCTTCGCGGCGCTATTTCGGCAAGAGCGCGCGCGACGTCACCCTGTCGGAAGCAGCACTGCTTGCCGGCCTCTTGAAGGCGCCGTCGCGGCTGTCGCCGGCGCGCGATCCCAAGGCCGCCGAGGAGCGCTCGCAGCTCGTGCTCGCAGCCATGCGCGAGGAAGGCAAGATCAGCGAGAAGGAACAGAGGACCGCGATGAGCGCGCCGGCGACCCGCGCGCCGTCCTACTGGACCGGCTCGGAAAACTACGTCGCCGATACCATCATGGAGGAACTGCCCGACCTGATCGGCGACGTGCGCGGCGATATCGTGATCGACAGCACCGTCGACCTGACGCTGCAAAAGCTCGCCGAACAGTCGATCCGCAGGCTGATCGACGAAAGCGGCAAGAAGCTCAACGTCACCCAGGGGGCGCTGGTTTCGATCGACGATTCGGGCGCGGTGCGCGCCATGGTCGGCGGCTACGACTATTCGACCAGCCAGTTCGATCGCGCGTCCGAGGCACGGCGCCAGCCGGGCTCGGCGTTCAAGCCGTTCGTCTACATGGCGGCGCTTGAGGCCGGCCGCACGCCCGACAGCGTGCGCAATGACGCGCCGATCAAGATCGGCAACTGGACGCCGGACAATTATGGCGGCAAGTATTTCGGCAAAGTGACGCTGGCCACCGCGCTGGCCAAATCGCTGAACTCGGTCGCCGCCCAGCTGACGATGGAAGTCGGGCCCGGCGCCGTGGTCGAGGCCGCACACCGCATGGGCATCCAGTCCGACCTGCAGAGCAATACCTCGATCGCGCTCGGCACATCGGAAGTGACGCCGCTGGAACTGACCTCGGCCTATGTGCCTTTCGCCAATGGCGGCTACAAGCCGGACATCCATTTCATCCGCCGCGTGGCGACCGCCGAGGGCAAGGTGCTCTACGACAGCGGCGGCGGCAGTGCACCACGCGTCGTCAAGCCTGAGATCGTCGGCATGATGAACTCGATGATGACCGGCACCGTCGAGATCGGCACGGCGAAAAAGGCGGCTTTCGCCTGGCCGTCGGCCGGCAAGACCGGTACCAGCCAGAATTCGCGCGATGCCTGGTTCGTCGGCTATACCGCCAACCTCACCACCGGCGTGTGGTTCGGCAACGATGACGGCACGCCGATGAAGAAGGTTACCGGCGGCGCGCTGCCGGCGCAGGCCTGGCACGAATTCATGGTCGCCGCGCATGAGGGCGTGCCGGTGCGGCCGCTGCCCGGTACCTGGAAATCGACGCCCGCCGATACGATCGTGCCCGACGAGATACCTTCGGCCGACAACAATCAGCCGGCGCCGGTTCCCTCCGCCTCGGTTGGCCAGGCGCCGTCCGCGCAGGCGGCTGCACCAGCGATCCGACCGCCTGCGCCGGTCCGTGTTGCGCGGCCCGCCCAGACTGTCGACGCCGACGAGATCAACATGCCCGCGGACGATGGCACCACCGCCTCCGTCAGGCACCCGGTGCCGCCGGGCAGCGTCGGCGGTCCGCTGAAGAAGCGGCAGACCTCGATCCTCGACATCATCGGCGGCGGCTAGCGGCAACTCGCCTCTCGCCAGCGTCACAGCGTTCGGCTACACCACCCGACATGGCTGAACTCGACACCAGAAAAACCATTGTGCTGACCGGCGCCAGCCGCGGCATCGGCCACGCCACGGTCAAGCGGTTTTCACGCGAGGGCTGGCGCGTCATCACCTGTTCGCGCCAGGCTTTTGCCGAGGATTGCCCGTGGCCGGCCGGCCCCGAGGACCACATCAAGGTCGATCTCGCCGATCAGGAAGATGTCGGCATCGCAGTCTCGGAAATTCGCCACCGGCTGGAGGCGCATGGCGGCCAGCTGCATGCGCTGGTCAACAATGCCGGCATCTCGCCCAAGCTCGAGGACGGCAACAGCCGCATGAACTCGATCGACACGCCGATGCATGTCTGGCGCGACGTGTTCCAGGTCAATTTCTTCGCGCCGATCATGCTGGCGCGAGGCCTGTTCAAGGAATTGGCGGCGGCCAAGGGCTCGATCGTCAACGTCACCTCGATCGCTGGCACCCGCGTGCATCCGTTCGCCGGCACGGCCTACGCGACATCGAAGGCCGCCCTCGGCTCGCTGACGCGCGAGATGGCGCATGATTTCGGTCCGCATGGCATCCGCGTCAACGCCATTGCGCCGGGCGAGATCGACACCGCCATCCTGTCGCCGGGCACGGACAAGATCGTCGAGACGATCCCGCTCAGACGCCTCGGCACCACGGCTGAGGTTGCCGACATCATCTTCTTCCTGTGCTCGCAGCAGGCATCCTATGTGACCGGCTCGGAAATCCACATCAATGGCGGCCAGCACGTCTGAGCCTGTGGGATCGGGTTAGGGCGGTTCACTGTTTCACGGAAACGCCGAACCGCTCTATTTCTTTGTTTTTACGCAATTCCCCAGGGAAAGCGCTACGCGCTTTTCCGGGAAAACCGGTTCACGCTTTTCCTGGAACTGCTAGCGATCTCGCGCCGCCGCTTGCTGGCGGCACGAGGCTCTCAACCTCGACGCCAGGCCGAGGATTGCTCATTCGGCTATGGTGAGAACAGCCTTGCCGCTGATACTGCGCTGTCGCAGCGCATCCAGCGCCTGGGCGACATCTGTCCAAGGCGCGGTCAAGGCCACGCGCGTGTCGAGCCGGCCGGCCGCGACCAGAGCGAGCAGCGAGGCGATGTCCGCGCCAATGCCGGAGCCAGACGTGTAGTACGCGAAAGTCTGAAGCCTCGCCCCCTCGTGACCCGGAACGAACTGGCGGAATCCGATGGGCGTGAGTTCGCCACTGCTCGAACCGAACATGACAATGGTGCCGCCAGGCGCGACACGTTCGATCGCGTGCGCGAGGCTTTGGCCACCGACCGATTCGGTGATCAGCGAGAACGGCCCATCGGCCAGCTCGATCGACTCGACAACCTGCTCGGCCCCAAGGCCGCGGAGGTCCTCGCCGTGCCGGGCGGCGGCGACTGCGGTCACCAGCGCGCCCTGCTCGCGGGCGATCTGGATCTGAAAACGCCCGACCGCACCGCTTGCACCGGTGATCAGGACCCGCTTGCCCGCCAAGTCGCCGCCGTGGCGCAAAGTCCTCAGCGCCGTCGTGCCCGCGACCGGAAGCGTGGCGGCGGAAACGAAGCTGACGTTATCGGGTAGAACGGCGAGACGGTCGGTTGAAACCGCAACACGTTCGGCCCAACCGGCCTGGTCGACCAAAGCCGCGACGCGGGCGCCTGCGACTGGCCCGGAGCCGTCGGCGGCTGCGCGTTCGACAACTCCAACGATATCCTGGCCGGGTGTCCAGCCGTTCGGACGTATGGTGAGCAGGCGCAATTCACCGCGGTTCAACGAGGTTGCGCGGACCGAGATGAGCGCTTCGTTCGAGACCGGCTGAGGCTCGGCGAGTTCCGCGAGCCTCAGCCTGGCGGCGCTTTCGGGTGAGATGACTAAGGCGAGCATGGGTCATACCTTCCTGCTGCGTGGTGGACGCCTAGCCATCCGGATGGCTGCTACGCGTCGGTCTTGCTGGTCCGCAGGCGGCCGCTGATCGAAAAACCTTCACCCAGCTCCGCGCGCTCGGACGTGCTCATTCACAAGCGAAGCCTATCGATTTTCCTTCCTGAATAATTTAGATATTAGGGCAATCGATCGCTAAAAACTGTCAATCCATGAAGACAACCCCTTCGCTATCCCTGGCTCAATTTCGATGTGGATGAGCTTTCTGCGCCTGTGATTGCGGTGCGCGTTGACGTCACCGAGACCAGAGCGGAGGTTCCCTCCCATTGGCACCGCAAAGGCCAACTGGTCTTCGCGCTCGGAGGCGGCGTCACATGCCACGTCCCCAGCGGGCTATGGATGGTGCCGCCTCATTGCGGCGTGTGGATCCCCGGCAACATGGAGCACAGCAACGTCGCGACCGCCAACGCCCGGATCTTTTTCGTATACATCGAGCCGGGTGCCGCCGATCTGCCGGACCGGTGCTGCACCCTTTCCATCTCGCCGCTGCTGCGCGAACTGATCATCGAGCTGTCCGATGGCTTGCAGGACGATCCGGCGAGGGATGAGCTTTTGATCAGGGCGCTGCTCACCGAGTTGCCGCGTATGCCTGTCCAGCAGTTGCATCTGCCGATCTCTTCCGAGCCGCGCCTGAAGCGGATCGCCGAAGCGCTGGCGCAAGATCCTGCGGACCGCAGCACACTGGCGGAATGGGCCAGCCGCGTTGCGCTGAGCGAGAGCAGTCTCGCCCGCCTCGTGGCAAGGGAGACGGGGCTGAGCTTCGGTCGTTGGCGCCAGCAATTGCACCTGATCGTCGCAATTCGAGAACTGGCCTCCGGTGCGAGCGTACAGCAGGTCTCTGGCGATCTCGGCTATGGCTCCGTCACGGCCTTCATCACCATGTTCAAGAAGGCGCTTGGCAAGCCGCCGGCGAAATACCTCGACAGCATCACGCAAAGTGGCGGCTCTGCATTCGTAGCGTGAACTGCCCGCCTGCGAGCAGACGTCGAGATCGATACGGCAATCTGTCGCCGGCAGCGGCGATCAGTACACATGATCGTGCAGGATCGGCTCAGGCAGAGGACGGTTCAATCGCCTCTGGCTTGTGGCCGAGCACCTGTTCGACGATGCCATGGGCGATCTCACGCTCGCCCATGATTACCGTGTCGGCGCCGAGCCCCTTGAGGTGCTCCACCTCGGCATCGGAATGGGCGCGGGCGATGACGTTGATGCCGGGATTGGCGGCGCGTGCCCGCAGCACGATCTGGCCGGCCTCGAAGGCATTGGGAATGGCAAGGATCAGCCGCTTCGCCCCTTCGGGATTGGCGGCGGCGAAGACTTCGGCGTTGGCGGCATTGCCGGCTACGGTCTCGACGCCGTCGGCTTTCAGCCTGGCCAATGTCTTGTCGGCATCCTCGATGACGAGAAAGGGCAAGGCGGCTTCTTTCAACGCCGCGCCGACCAGATTGCCGACACGGCCGTAGCCGATCAGGATGGCGTGGTTGGCAAGGCCGGCATCGGCGACGAAGCCCGGCGTGTTCGGGCCGACCAGCACTCCGGCTATGAGATAGCCGACCAGCGGCGGAATGCGGAAGCGGTTGGCGAGGGCGCCGAAGACGAAAGCCAGCCCCAGACCGGCGACGATGGTGGCGATAAGGGGCGTGTCATGCGGCATTGTCTATGGAGCGCCTTTCGAGCCAGCGATGTCGGATGTGCGCCGCCCGAAGCCGTCGCTTTTGCAATATGCTGGACGCGATGTCGTCTGCGCAACCCGCCAAGCCGCAGAATCGACGGTCAACCGCAGACAGACCGGCGGCTGGCGAAGCCGCCGGTCAGACTGAATTGCCTTCGAGCCTCCACTAGCGGCAATCGAAGGGCTTGCGATCAGGCTGCCTGCAGAAGGGCCTCGATGTCAGGTATGGCGTGGTTGGTCAGCGTCTTGGGAATTTCGGCGGCCACCTTGTCCTCGACTTCCTTGTGAAGCTTCTTGCGCATAGTCCCAAGGACCATCGGCGGCGCGACGAGGATGATCTCGTTGAACTCACCGCCATGCGCGAGCTTGTAGAGTTGGTCGGCAATCTCATCGGCGAAGCGCTCCTTGCCGAGCCGGTGCCAGTCCGTGTCCTCGACCGAACTGCGGTGCGGCGATACGCCGTCATTATACCGGCCTGGGCTGTCGCTGCCTTGCTCACGGGTGGGCGGATTGTCCTGCTCCATCTCCCGCACAACCTCGAGGTTCGGAAATTTGCTGTCGCCGACATTCTTGAGGAAGAGTGCTTTTTCACCATCAGCCACCATGATCCAGATACCGTGCTTCAGCTTGATCGTGCTCATGATGGGCTCCCTTTCTTCGCGACAACAGCGCCGTGCCGGCTTTTGGCGGCATTGACTTTCATGCGATGGGGAACGCGCCCCGGGGCGCTAATGTTCCAACCAAAAGCCGCACCGTCCGTTAGCCGGTTCGCCTCGAACGGTACTGCTCGATGAATGCGGCTTTAATCTACTAGTTTGGTAGAATTTAGAAAAAACCGTTTTGCGATATAGTACGCTTGGCGCTAAAAGGAAGGAAATCAGCGGCCTGCGACAGCGGCTCGAATCCGCTTCCTGCACCAATGTGGAATATTTTGCTCCGAGCTGCGATGCTTTCGAAAAAGCGATTGCATCTCTGGAGGCGATGCGCGAGTGCGTTCCTTCTGGTCTCCCGCGCCCGCGCGTAGAACTGCTTGCCTGTACAGGATTCCGTTCGCATTCATGCCGCACTCCACGCCCAAGCTCAATGCTTTCCCCATCTTCATTCGGGTCGACGGCGAAGCTGTGGCCATTGTCGGCGGCGGTGATGAGGCGCTGGCCAAGGCACGCTTGATCGGGCAGTCGAGCGCAACGTTGCGCATCATTGCGGAAAACCCTCGGCCGGAGCTGCTGGCCTTCATCGCCGAGACCGGCGCGAACCTTGTGGCGGCAACCTACGAAGCGGTGCAGCTCGAAGGCACGGTCATGGTGTTTGCCGCCAGCGGCGACGAAGCACTGGACCGGCGCGTGGCCGGGGATGCGCGCCGGCTGGGCATTCCGGTCAATGCCGTCGACCGGCCTGAACTCTGTGATTTCTTCACTCCGGCCCTGGTCAACCGCGCTCCGGTCGCAATCGCCATCGGCACCGAAGGCGCTGGCCCGGTGCTTGCACAAATCCTGCGCAGCCGCATCGACCAGATGCTGTCGCCGTCGCTTGGATCGCTGGCAACGCTCGCCGCCTCGTTGCGTGCCGCCGCCGAGAAGCTGCTCCCGAAGGGCAATGCCCGCCGTCGTTTCTGGAATGAATTCTTCGCCGGCGCTCCGGCCCGCGCGGTCGAGGCCGGCGCGCTGTCGCAGGCGCATGACGCGGCGACCGCCCTTTTGCTGTCGAACCAACCTGCTTCGGGTCACATCGCCCTGGTGGGTGCTGGTCCCGGTGCCGAGGACCTTCTGACGCTGCGCGCGCATCGTCTCATGATGGAAGCCGATGTCATCGTGCATGATGCGCTGGTGCCGGAGGCTGTCATTGCCATGGGCCGCCGCGATGCCGAGCGCCTGCCGGTGGGCAAGCGCAAGGGCTGCCACACCAAGAGCCAGGCCGAGATCAATGCGCTGCTGGTCGAACTCGGCCGCCAAGGCAAGCGCGTGGTGCGGCTGAAGTCTGGCGATCCGCTGGTGTTCGGCCGGGCCGGCGAGGAGATGGCCGCATTGCGCGATGCGGGTATCGCCTATGAGGTGGTTCCTGGCGTCACCGCGGCTTTCGCTGCCGCCGCCGATTTCGAGTTGCCGCTGACCTTGCGCGGTGTTTCCTCGTCGATGGTGTTCACCACCGGCCATGACCTCAAGGGCAATTCATTGCCCGACTGGGCCAAGCTCGCCATTTCCGGCGCCACGGTCGCCGTCTATATGGGCCGCTCGGTCGCTGCCGAGGTCGCCGGCCGGCTGATTGAAGCCGGACTGTCGCCGGATACGGCGGTGGCCGTGGTCGAGAATGCCAGCCTCGTCAATCGCCGCCGTTTTCACGGCACGCTCGCCGACCTGCCGTCGCTGGAAGCGCGCGCCGATCTTTCCGGTCCAGTCATGACCATCATCGGTGACGCGGTCGCCGGCGCCAACTTCGAACGGTCCGAGCCGCTCGCCGCACACCGGAATGAAGGCGCCTCCATGGCTGCCACCGAGGGAGTTCAGCAATGAAGATACTGACCGCCAATCGCCTCGCCGACGGCATCGCCGTCTGGTACGCAGATGGCGGCTGGGCCGAGACCGTGGACCATGCCGACCTTGCGCATGACAAGGCGGCCGAGGATCGCCTGGAGGCGATCGGCGCCAAGGCCTATGCCGCCAATGAGGTGGTCGACGTCAATTTGATCGATGCGGACCTCGTCAATGGCGTGGTCGAGCCGCTGCGGCTGCGTGAGAGGATCCGCGCCGCGGGCCCGACCATCCGCCACGATCTCGGCAAGCAGGCTGCCCAGGCGGCCTAACAAGACACCAGGCACGGGCGGACACGCCCTGAAAGACGAAGCATGTACCGTTACGATGAGTTCGACCACGATTTTGTTCAGGCCCGCGTCGCCGAGTTCAGCGATCAGGTCCAGCGCCGGCTTACCGGCGAGATCACCGAGGACCAGTTCCGGCCGCTGCGGCTGATGAACGGCGTCTATCTCCAGCTGCACGCCTACATGCTGCGCATCGCGGTGCCCTATGGCACGCTGAACGGCAGGCAGTTGCGCATGCTCGGCCATATCGCCCGCAAATACGACAAGGGCTACGGCCACTTCACCACGCGCCAGAACATCCAGTTCAACTGGCCGGCGCTGTCCGACATACCGGCGATCCTGGCTGATCTCGCAAGCGTCGAAATGCACGCCATTCAGACCAGTGGCAATTGCATCCGCAACGTCACCGCCGACCATTTCGCCGGTGCGGCCGCCGACGAGGTCGCCGATCCGCGCCCCTACGCGGAAATCCTGCGCCAGTGGTCGTCGGTACATCCGGAATTTTCGTTCCTGCCGCGCAAGTTCAAGATCGCGGTGACCGGCGCCGAGCGCGACCGCGCCGCCATCCAGACGCATGACATCGGCCTCCATCTGAAGAAGAACGCCGCCGGCGAGCTGGGCTTTGCCGTCTATATCGGCGGCGGTCAGGGCCGCACGCCCATGGTGGCGAGGAAGATCCGCGACTTCCTGCCGGAAACCGACCTTCTGTCCTACTGCACGGCGATCCTGCGCGTTTACAATCTCTACGGCCGTCGCGACAACAAGTACAAGGCGCGCATCAAAATACTCGTCCACGAGACCGGCGTCGAGGAAATCACCCGCCAGGTCGAGGCCGAATGGCAGGAATTGAAAGAGGCCGAGCTGAAGCTGCCGGACGCGGATATCCGTGCCATCGAGGCTTATTTCGCGCCGCCGGCGCTGACCGACCGGCCCGAAGGAGACGCGGCGGTCAAGCTTGCCCGGCTGGATTCCAAGAGCTTCTCCGAATGGCTGGACCAGAACGTGGTGACGCACCGCCATCCCGACTACGCGGCGGTGACCATCTCGCTCAAGGGCATCGGCGAGGTGCCGGGCGATGCCTCGGACAGCCAGATGGAAGCGGTCGCCGATATCGCCGAAAAATATGCTTTCGACGAGCTGCGCGTCAGTCATGAGCAGAACCTGATCCTGCCGCATGTGGCGCGCGCCGACCTCAAGGCGGTCTATGACGCGCTGGTCGGCATCGGGTTGGCAACGGCCAATTCCAACCTGATATCGGACATCATCTCGTGCCCGGGCCTCGACTATTGCGCGCTGGCCACGGCGCGCTCGATCCCGATCGCGCAAGAAATCTCACGCCGCTTCGCCTCATTGGAACGGCAACGCGAGATCGGCGAACTGAAGCTGAAGATATCCGGTTGCATCAACGCCTGCGGCCATCACCATGTCGGTCATATCGGCATCCTCGGTGTCGAGAAGAAGGGCTCCGAACTCTACCAGGTGACACTGGGCGGCTCTGCCGACGAGAACACGTCGGTCGGCGAGATCATCGGCCGCGGCTTCAGCTCTGAAGAAATCACCGACGCAATCGAGCAGATCGTCGAGACATATCTCGGCCTTCGGCTCGACAGCCAAGAAAAATTCATCGACGCCTACCGCCGTGTCGGTCCTGCGCCGTTCAAGGAGGCGCTCTATGCTGGCGAAGCCAAGGCCGCTTGACCATATTGCCGACGTCGATGACGGTGCCGCCGCCAAGGCGGCGGGGCTCGATGCGCTTTATGGTCACCTGAGCGCGCGCGAGATCATAGAACGCTCGGCCAGGGACCTCTTCCACGACGAGATCGCCGCCGTGTCGTCCTTCGGCGCGGATTCGGCGGTTCTGCTGCATATGATTTCGGAGATCGACCGTACACTGCCGGTCATCTTCCTCGACACCGGCAAGCATTTCGAGGAGACGCTGGGCTATCGCGATGCGCTTGTCGCCGATTTCGGACTGACCAACATCCGGGTGATCAAGCCGGAGGAAGCAGCGCTCGAACGGATCGACCCGACAGGCAATCTGCACCAGAGCGACACCGATGCCTGTTGCGGCGTGCGCAAGGTCGAGCCGCTGGCGCGTGGGGTCGCACCTTTCCGCGCATGGTTCACCGGCCGCAAGCGTTTCCAGGCCTCGACCCGGGCCGGGCTTGCGGTGTTCGAGGCGGTCGGCCCGCGCATCCGCATCAATCCGCTGGCGCATTGGACGACATCGGACCAGGCCTACTACATGCGAGCGCACGCCTTGCGCGAGAACCCGCTGGTCGCCTACGGCTATCTGTCGATCGGCTGTTTCCCCTGCACGCAGCCGGTGCAGCCGGGCGAGGACGCGCGCAGCGGCCGCTGGGCAGGGCACGCCAAGACCGAGTGCGGCATTCATCTGTCGGGACTGGAAAAGTCGCTGACCGACGCATCACTTTAGGCTATGCTGATCAGGTGATGCCGGCCTGCAAACGCTGGTTTCCTGCGCTTCCGGTGCTCACGTACCCAACGTACGCTCCGCTCCGGTTCTGGGAACCATCGTCCGACGCGGCCTAACCTGAATCTCAACACTCCCAGGATTTGGGCTTAGGAATTTTTGATGACCGAACCGACGACACCAGAGACCCGCCTCTGGACCCCGAAGGGTTTTCGCGAGGATGAGTGGGCTCATGCCGAAAGCGCTGACGCGCTGTCGGGCAATGGCCGCTTCATTCTGCCGCTGCAGACATTCCTCGATCTTGATCCGCAGATACGCCGGTCCGCCAAGGAGCGCATCGGCGTCATACTGCAGCCCGGCGACCAACTCGAGAAAATCGCGGATTTGCTTGACCAGCTGTCGCTGGTGGCGCTGGCCTTCCCGGCCTTCAGCGACGGCCGCTCCTTTTCGAAGGGCGAGTTGCTGCGCGGCCGCCATCATTTCGAGGGTGCTGTGCGCGCCACCGGGCAGGTGCTGGTCGATCAGTTGCCGCACATGCTGCGTCTCGGCTTCGACGAGTTCGAGATCTCAAATCCGGTGCTGTTGAAGCGTCTGGAAGAGGGCTGCACCGGCGGGCTGGGGGTCTATTACCAACCAGCCGAAGTGCCGGAGCTTAAAGGGCCGAAGTATTCCTGGCGGCGGATGCGCAACAGCTGAGCCGCGACAGTTCAAGATTCCCGACCCGGGTGTCCCGCAACGTTTGGTGAACCAGCCGTTGGCTAATAGCGATCGGAAGACAGCTTCTACCCAAACCAGGGCTTGCTCATTCTGGTCTTACCGATCGTGCAATTCACGCTTTCCCTTTCGCGGTCCTCCCCTTAGGATTAGGCCTATTATTTCGTAATGCGAAATAAATAGCCGCAAGGGAGGAACCGGGATGGCTGGCAAGAAGATATTGATGCTCGTTGGCGAGTTCAGCGAGGAGTATGAGATTTTCGTCTTTGAACAGGCCATGCATGCCGTTGGCCATACCGTGCACGTCGTCTGCCCCGACAAGAACGCGGGTGACGTCCTGAAGACGTCGCTGCACGATTTCGAGGGTCACCAGACCTATACGGAAAAGCCTGGTCACGACTACATCCTCAACAAGACTTTTGCCGAGGTGAAGCCGGCGGAGTACGACGCCGTCTACGCGGCGGGCGGGCGCGGCCCCGAATACATCCGCATCGACAAGCGCGTCCAGGCGCTGGTGCGGCATTTCCACGAGGCCGGCAAGCCGATCTTCACCATCTGCCATGGCGTGCAGATCCTGATCGCGGTCGACGGAGTGGTGCGCGGCAGGGAAGTGGCGGCACTGCATTATTGCGAGCCCGAGGTGACGCTGGCCGGCGGCATCTATATCGACGTGGCTCCCACAGGCGCCCATGTCGACGGCAACCTCGTTTCGGCCAAGGGCTGGCCGGGCCTGTCCAATTTCATCCGCGAATGCCTGAAGGTATTGGGCACCGAAATCCGCCATGGCGAGATATTGATGCGCGATGAGCGCCAGGCGGCCTAAACAGGGAAATCGCCAAGCCGCCGCGCCCATGGCGCGGCAATCCGGCTAGCGGTTCACGGCTCCACGGAAGCGTCGAACCGCTCTGTCTCCGGTTTTACGCCCGGACCGAGATCCGTTGCGCACTTTTCCTGGAATTGCCCTAAATTGCCAGCGCTTCGCGGAACGACACCAGCTTGCGGCGGTTTTCGTCCCACAATGCGAGTTTTACGCAGCGCAGGCTTTCCAGCAGCGTGATGCGGCCGATGCCGCGCAGCTCCGGATAATCCCGCAGCACTTCCTGCAGCCGGTAGCATGGCACCTTGGCGGAGAGATGGTGGACATGGTGGACGCCGATATTGCCGGTGAACCAGTTCAGCAGCGGCGGCAGGTCATAATAGGACGAGCCGTGCAAGGCGGCGTGCTGGAACTCCCATTCGGAATCGTTCGCCCATTGCGTCTCTTCGAACTGATGCTGGACGTAGAACAGCCAGATGCCGGCCGAACCAGCGAGGATGACGATCGGCAGATGGACAACCAGGAACGCGCCCGGACCGACGAACCAGATGAGAACGGCCGCGGAAATGGCAATGGCGAGATTGGTGGTCATTGAAGACACCCAGGGCGTCAGGCCGCCCCGCATCATGCCCAGGGGCAGTCGTTGCTCGAAGATGAACAGCCAGATCGGCCCCAGTCCGAACATCACCAGAGGATGGCGATAAAGACGATAGGCGAGGCGGCCTCGCCATGACATCTGCCGGTATTCGGCTACGGTCAGTGTCCTGATGTCGCCGACGCCGCGCTCGTCCAGATTGCCGGCGCTGGCATGATGCGTCGCATGCGCGCGCCGCCAGCAGTCGTAAGGCGTCAGCGTGAGAACGCCAAGCGCGCGGCCGATCCAGTCGTCGGCATGGCGATTGGCGAAGAAGGAACCATGGCCGCAATCGTGCTGGATCATGAATATCCGCACCAGGAACCCCGCCGCCGGAAGAATGAGGATCAATCCCCACCAGTGGCCATAGGCATAGGCCGCAGAGGAGAGCGCCCAGAGCGTAACGAATGGAATGAGTGTGATGGCAAGTTCGATGGCGCTGCGCCGCCGGTCAGGCTTCTTGTAGCGCGCCAGAACTTTGAGCCATGCGCGCTTGCTGTTGGCCGCCGCCTCGGGGGAAATCATGTTCATCGTAAAACATAGGCGGCGGCGGGCCCGACCGCAAGCCAAGATCACGCAAAGTTACTGTGCGTAATTGTCGCGCGACGGATCGGATGTGAAACCCGGGCTCGGGGACATGATATGTCGCTATTGGCGGCCGACGGCGATGTTGCTTTCCACGCTGTCGAGGCGCTTGAGCTGTTCCCTGAAACGTTCGGGAATCTCGACTTCCGCGCGAAACGCCGGCAGGGTCCGCAGAAAGCGCTTCATCGCTTCGGTGCCGAACTGACGCCTGATCTCGACGGCGAGCCTTTCTCCTTTTTCGCCCTTGTTGCGGCTCATCACTTGGAATCCTGTGTCGGCTGCGAAACTCCTCCGGCAGGCAAATGGTTCCCCGATCACGGGGTCGTGGCAAGCAACGCCGAGGCTATGGTAAAATTTGAATTAAGATCGAAGCAATCGCGCCGTTGCAGCCGCGTTCCGGCCGATGGCCTCCAGCCGTGCTTACCCCTTGATTTTTGGCTGCCGAACCTCGATATCGGGCACAAAATCCACACTATTCGAAATGATGGGAAACGGCGATGAGCGACCAGGCAAAAGACGAACGCGCGCCAGATGAGGTCGAGCCGACCGAGGCCAATGCCGAGCGCACGGAAGGCGGCGTCGACGGCGATTATGAAGCGCTCGTGCGGTTGCTGAAGGAAAACGAGGAATTGAAGGACCGCGCGCTGCGCGTAGCGGCCGAGATGGAAAACCTGCGCCGCCGCACCGCGCGTGACGTGCATGACGCGCGCACCTACGCGGTTGCGAATTTCGCCCGCGACATGCTGTCGGTGTCGGACAATCTGCGCCGAGCGCTCGACGCCATACCGGCCGAGGCCAAAGCATCGGGCGATGCCGGCTTCAAGGCGCTGATCGAAGGCGTCGACCTGACCGAGCGCGCCATGCTGTCGGCCCTGGAGCGGCACGGGGTCAAGAAGCTTACTCCCGAAGGCGAGAAGTTCGATCCCAATTTCCATCAGGCGATGTTCGAAGTACCCAATCCCGACGTGCCGGCCAACACGGTGGTCCAGGTCGTGCAGCCGGGCTATTCGATCGGCGAGCGCGTGCTGCGCCCGGCCATGGTCGGCGTAGCCAAGGGCGGCCCGAAGGTCGCGGCTTCCGAAGCGCCTGTCGAGCCGGGACCGGTCAATGAGCAGGCCGAGAAGGATGCGTAGGTCAAGGGAATAGGCAGTAGGGCAGTAGGGCAGTAGGTAAAACGGGGCCGTATCAATCGTACGACTTCGTGATAATTCTAATCCTATTCCCTATTCCCTATTCCCTATTTCCTTGGCCCGCCATGAACCCGATCGCGCTTCTCGACTATGCCGGCGTTGCCGTCTTCGCCGCGACGGGGGCGCTTGCCGCCTCGCGCAAGCAGATCGACATCATCGGTTTCCTGTTCCTGGCCAGCGTCACCGGAATCGGCGGCGGTACGTTTCGCGATGTCATCCTCAACCTGCCGGTGTTCTGGGTCGCCAACCCCAGCTATGTGCTGATCTGCGCGGCGGTTGCGACGCTGGTCTTCTTCAGCGCGCACCGGGTCGAGTCGCGCCGGAAATTGCTGCTTTGGCTCGACGCTGTCGGTCTGGCTGCGTTTTCGGTGATGGGCGCCGCCAAAGGCCTTGCCATCACCGGTTCGCCGGTCGTTGCGACCATCACCGGCGTGCTCACCGCCACCTTCGGCGGTATCCTGCGCGATCTGCTGGCCGGCGAACCGTCGGTGCTCTTGCGGCCTGAAATCTACGTTACCGCGGCACTCGCCGGTGCGGCCCTGTTCACGCTCGGGGATCTTGCCGGGCTGCCGCCCCTGGCGTCTGGGCTGATCGGCTTTGCCGCGGCCTTCGTGGTGCGCGGCGGCGCGCTCAAATTCGGCTGGGCCTTTCCGTCCTACAAGAGCCGGCCCGGTCGACGGCCGGAAGATATTCCGTGAGAATGAAGGGGAGTAGGGAGTAGCAGTTCGCAGAATTGCGGCGTAGCTCTCGCTATTCGCCAGCATCAGGCAGCGAAGCGCTGCGCCTCTCCGCCATAGTAGTTGACGTAGCGGGCGCCAATTTCCTTGACCGGCATCACCACGAAGACGTCGACCGTCGAGAATTCGCGGTCGACGACGCAGCCGTCGCCGATGCGGGCGCCGACGCGCAGGTAACCCTTGACCAAGGGCGGCATTGCCGCAATCGCTGCCTTGGCATTGACTGCCTCGATCGGCATCAGATCCATCGAGCAGTAGCGCCCCGACACGGCGCGCACGTCCCAGGCCGAGTTGGTCCGGCAATGATGGGCAAGATAGGTGAGCGCCTCGGCATGCGCCGCCGGCACGGTGCCGTGGAAGGAGGCGCAGCCGGTCATCACACCGATTTCGTAATGGTTTATGTAGGCCCAGATGCCTTGCCACAACGCCTCGATGGTGCGCTTGGAGCGGTATTCGGGCAATACGCAGGAGCGGCCGAGTTCGAGAAAGCGCTGGCCTGGGTGGCGGGCGATGAGCTTGGTCAACTCGAATTCGCCTTCGGAATAAAAGCCTCCTGCGGCGGCCGCGATCTCTTGCCGCAGCAGCCGGTAAGTGCCGACGATGCGGCGGTGTTCGGGACCGGAAAGCGAGGTGTCGAAGACGAGCAGATGGTCGCAGTGGGGATCGAACCGGTCGGCATCACGGCGATCCTGCACCGGAAACAGATCTTTCCTGGCGCCCAGTTCGTCGTAGAACACCCGGTAGCGCACTTCCTGCGCGGCCGCGATCTCGGCCTCGTTGCGGGCGAGCCGCACTTCGAGATTGCCTATGCGGCCGAGTGCTGCGCCCTTCATGACGGAATCGACCTTACGTCCGGCGAGCAAGGCGCTGCTGCCGTTCGGCCGAGTGTCACATTCCGGCATAACTGTATGCACGAGTGATTCTCCTTCGAGCCATCCCTCTTGGCACGGGGATACGGTGTAGGTGCAACAGGATTGTGACAGTACCGTGATACGAGGTCGCGGGCAATACTTCGTCGGCTGGCGAATGCCGTCAACCGGCTATGCTACAGAAGGAGCTGTCGCCGCGTGCCGGAGAAAACCGGCTCAGGCGGCGACCTGTCCTTCGACTGCGTTGACCAGGGCGTCGGGGTCGAGCGGCTTGGTGACGAAGCCGCTGGCGCCGTGGGCAAGCACGGCATGGCGGGTCTTTTCCTGGCTGTCTGCCGACAGCACCATGATCGGCACCGGCGGCACGGCTGTTTCCTCCTCATGGCGGCGAATGGCGGCAATGGCGTCCAGCCCGTCCATGACCGGCATGTGCAGGTCCATCAACACCACGTCGAAACGCTGCTTGTGCCCGGCGCCGATGACGGCCTCGACGGCGGCCTTGCCGTTGCCGACCACCTTGACGCGATGCCCCGCTTTCAGGAGCGTGGCGCGGGCAAGCATGGCGTTGATGTCATTGTCCTCGGCTATCAGCACGGACAGGCCCTGTTGGCGGTCGCCGGCGGCGCGAAACGCCGCGGTGCGGCGCTTTTCCGGCTGCGGCTGGGCAGGTGCCGGCGCATGGCTGCTCAGAAGGACACGCAAAAGTGTCCCGCCGCGCACCGGTCGGGCAAGGAAGGTCGCATAACCGTTGGCGCGGAATTCGCCAAGCATGCCGCGATCGGTCGGCGCGATCAGCGTAATCGCCTCGCAATCGGAAAAACCGCTCTGGCGCAGCCGCTTGAGCAGCCTGCCGTCACCGCCTTCCATCGCCGCATCGATCAGAAGCACGTCGCAGCCGTCGGCTAAGGACGCGGCCTGCGCGACCGTGGTGGAGACATCGGCCGCGCCGCCGCTGGCACGAATGGTCATTGCGATGGCGTCGGCCTCGGTGGCGTTCTTGGACAGGATCACCGCGCGCCTGCCGGCAAGCGCGTTCAGCCGGTTCTGTGGCGGCTCGGTGGCCGAAATGGCGGGAATTTCGAAGACGAATTCCGATCCCTGGCCAAGCCGGCTGGAGACCGAAATCGTGCCGCCCATGGCGGCCACCAGGCGCCTGGAGATGGCAAGTCCCAGACCCGCCCCGCCATGGGTGCGCGTCGAGGTGCCGTCGGCCTGCTCGAACTCCTCGAAGATGCGCTCCATGTCCTCGTCGCGCAGGCCAGGGCCGGTATCGGCGATGGTGAAGCAGATGCGATCGGTCGTCTCCGTGCGGGCACGCGCGATGCTGACCAGCACACCACCGCTGTCGGTGAATTTGATGGCGTTGCCGATGAGGTTGAGCAACACCTGCCTGACACGGCCTGGATCGGCCGTGATCATCTGCGGTACGTCAGGCTCGACGTGGCAACCCAGACCAATGTCCTTGGCGAAGGCGCGCGCGGCCAGGAGTTCGACGATGTTGTCGGCGATCTCGCGCACGGACATCGGCTGCGGTTCCGGATCGAAGCGCCCGGCCTCGATCTTGGAATAGTCGAGCAAATCCTCGATCAGGGCGAGCAAGGCGCTGGCCGAGGTCGAGATGGCGCCGACATAGGTCTGCTGCTCCGGCGACAGGCTGGTGTCGGCCAGGAGCCGCGCCATGCCCATGATGCCGTTCATCGGCGTGCGGATTTCATGGCTGACGGTGGCGAGGAAACGCGATTTGGCCTGGCTGGCGTATTCGGCCCGCTCGCGGGCGGTGATCAGCGAGGATTCGGCCCGCTTGCGGGCGGTGATGTCGCGGGCGATGGCGCGATGCGAGGCGGCACCGCTGTCCTTGTCGCGCACCGACAGCTCGATCCAGGAGAACCAGCGTGGGCCGCTCGGCGTGCGGATGGCGACGTCGGTCGAGCTCAGGCACTCATGATCGGAAAAAGCGGCATCGGGAACGATGCCGACCTCGATGCCGAATTCGGCCAGTGTTTTGCCGGCAAGGTCGCGCTGATCTGTTTCGACGAGATCGGCGAACACCTTGTTGGCATAGACGATGTAGCCGTCGCGGTCTCGATGGATGACGAGATCGCCAAGCGCGTCGATGAGACCGCGAAAGCGTTCCTCGCTTTCCTGCATTTCCCACATGCGATCGGCCAGCGTCTCGATTTCGGCACGGCTTTTGGCGCTGGTTTCGTCATGCAGCGCCGCGCTGCGGTTTTGGCCCTGTCTGGCGCGCAGATGCATGGCAAGGCCGGCGATGCCGGTTGCCAGCAATGCGAGGCTGATGAAGACCGGGGCCCCGGTCAGATGCGTCAGGCCCGCCAGCACGACGATGGCAATGAAGGTCAGGAAAGGCAGGCCTTCGCGCCCGGTCAATTGCGGCTCCGGCACCAGCGGCGGGGGGGGGGGCCCAGCGCCCCCCGCCGGGCGGGGGGCGGGGGGGGGGGGGGGAGGCGCGGGGCGAGGTTGGTTGGGGGGTCGAGGGGGAGTGGAAGA
>NZ_JAMYQP010000026.1:0-95712 GCF_040320945.1 Mesorhizobium sp. M0587 | reverse complement strand
CAGGAAAACAGCCCCCATAAACCGCTACTCTTGCAATTCCAAAGCCGCTCTCTGCCTCAATCAACATGCCACATCAACGGCTTGCGGATAGTTCACGGTCGACCAACTTGAAGGAATTGCTGAAGCAATGAAGCAACGTAGTGAGTCTCTTTGCGGGTCGACGAACACCCCGCGATCATGACCGGGTAGCGTGTCGCCCCTTCAACCTGCGTCGCGTGCGGAGAGAACTCCTCCGCGTAACCAGGCAACGAGTTCGATGGTGTTAGCAAATATCTTCTTACATCCTGCAACAATCATAGGATTGTCGCCAGAGGGTAGCAATGTTCGATCATCGGTCTTGAGACCAAGGCACAACTTGTTGAGCGCACGACCGTAGCCAATTTCAAATGCCACCCCTTCATCAATCGTGCGACCATCCAGTACAGCAACGATACAATCGCACCTTCTAATGGCATTGATGTCCGCCTCAAACACCAATTGCCTCGCAGCATCCACTGGCATCCCTCCATCCACTAGATCGCGCATGAGCTTTCCGTCGCGTTGGGGAAGAAAAACGTGCGCCATAGGCTCAAGAAGGCTTGTCAGCCGCTCATTGAAGCTGCGCTCAATGTCGTTGAATAGCGGGGCTGCCAGATAGATACGCATGGACATTCGAGCATCATTCATAGCGCGCAATAATCGTGTTGAGCTCGGTCGGTTCATATTCCTCAAATAGAACGTGCCGAGCCACTTTGCGAGCAATGTCACCCGGACTGTTCTCATCAGTTGAGAGGACAAACGACGGATTGTAGATCGTTTTGAGGGTCATAGTCTGTGCATCAAAATAGGGTTGCTTGCCCGCCTCCTCCGGAGGGCGACCTCGCGCCATATTTCGCTTCACTAGCGTCTTGGAGTCAGCCTCAATAAATATGATCTCTCCTTTCTGAAGAGGCTGATCGCGAGTTACTAGATCGCGCAATGCATGAGACTTTATCTTATTCTCGTCATCGCTTTTAGAGAAGGCATAAAGATCCAAAGGGGCACGATCCATAAAATGAAGCCCCGCCGTCGCCGCATGCATACGACGATTCTTCTCCTTCAGTTCCGAATATATGAATTGATCGATAATTGCCTGCTGCTCTTCACCGATTTTACTCGACGCCATATACATCTCACGAGGAGGTGGCCGTGTCCATTCTTCGTGTGTGTGAAAGCATCGCAAGTGCTCAAGCAATGTCGACTTCCCAGAGGCGACAGGCCCCACTATATAATAGTGATACCGAGAGCGCCGATCCTCTCCAAGCGTTTCTACGGTTTCACTGAATCCTCTTTCATCAAGATTAAGGATCTCGAGAAAATCTCCGATCTCAGCAGACGTTAGAAATATCGTTACCAAGTTATAGAGTTCGAGATTGGCCTCGAATATGTCCTGCCTTCTCGCCTCTGATAGGGCCCCTTCTTCCTTGATCCAATATATCATATAGTGATGATTAGCTGGGCTCTTATCACGGTTGAGACGTAGGTAGTTTTTGAGAGAGCTGTCGGCAAGCGAATGACCAATCAACAGCATTGTGTTTTGAACAAAGCGAAGAAACAGATACTCAGAACTGACACCCGGGGAACGTGCACGAGCATCCGCGAAAGAATCTTCCGTGAATATCAGTTGGGGGCTGCGCTTCTTAAGGCTGGCACGGGGCAATATTCCGTTGACGTGATAAACTGTCGTCAGATTCCCTCGATCCGTAAGAGGTGGTTGCCAAGTGACGCTTAGGGCGTTACCGGACTCGCTGCCAAAGGCGCTTTGCTTTACTTGCTCCCCTATCGCATCAGCCAGGAGGTCGTCGAAGTTGAAATTTATTACGAGTGATACTTTGCGAGAAAGATCACGCAGCTGTGCGAGATAGGGATGCGTTTGTATAACCTCGGCGATTGTTTGCGGGACTTTCTCATAGATCGCCTTGTGAATAGCGTCGCCCCATTCATATTCAACCGTAGCGGACCTAAGCTCTGCCGGCTCCGTGACAGGACATGCCCCTCTAAAGCGATGATAGATGATCTGTCCGAGATATTCAGGTTGGAGCCCCGCCGCAACGTGTGCTGCTAAATCATCAGGGAGGCCGCCCTGAATCTCCGCAAGCCTTTTCAATAGGTCCTGCCATCCAGGCACCTTGGCGTCGATTGAAATCCCGGCTCCGGTCACCAGGTTCAGCCGTTGCAGTCTCAGCCTCTGGTAGAGGTGGCACAAAAATCGAGGGAGACGCGGTTGTCGCGCGATGGCGGCATGAAGATTACTAACCATCATTCAGACCTCGAATATCGAGGCGATTGAGCCCGCTGCGGCTGGATCATATTTCCCCCCGACCCCACGGATGTTCCATAGTCCAGATTGGCGGATTTGCGCTACAGGAGATTTGAGGCCGAGCCAGTCAGGACTGGGATAATCAATTGTCCGCATCGATTCGCTCAACAATGCAATCAGCTGCATCTCAACCTTAGCTCGCAAACTTTCCTTGCTAGGTTCGTCATCAACTTCGAGCAGAACCACCTCTAAACCCTGAAGATACCGAGAGACCGCAAGCTCATGCTCCATCTCCAAACTCTTCACCTCGGGGCGCGCGTCCTGACCCTCACCCCAAGTCGGAAGGCTGCCATGGCCGAGGCCGGCCTCCAGCATCGCTCTACCAATGTGCAGACGGAAGATGGAGCCACGATGGTTGCCGATCTGACTGGAAGGTCCTAGGTGATTGCGCAATCGACCCCGCAGAGAGGCCTTCGAGCCAGCGCTAACTGCGTGGGTACCGATCCGCACCACTCGGTAACCAGCGCCCCGGAAGTTCCGTTCCGCGCCGTCCAAGAAGATATAGACTCCGCGTTTTGGTACGGATCTCGACGAAAGTTCCCTGAACGAGAACACACGGTCCGCTATACGCTCTTCAGCAATCCAATTATAGAGCCGATCCAGGTCCTGTATCCTTGCGGCCATTCGTTTTGCTTCCGTTAGCCAAATGGCGTGGTCAGAGTATCCAAGCCCCAACCAAGGCGCGACGATATCCAACGGAGAGGCCCTAGCTCTGTTCAGCTCCAGCAACGGCATACTGTATTCGTTAGCAGCAAGCAGCGTCACCTGCCTGCTTTCAGCACGAGCAGCAAGCGCATCAAGCACCTGCTCAGCCCAATCGCGTTGATTGGCTTCAGGCAGATCGGGGAGATTGAGATCATACGGCGCGATAACCATCTCGCCCCCGACGATCCCATGTTTGCCCGACAAAATTGCGTAGGGCGCCCCGAGCGATCGAACAAGATTGATGCAACTTTTGAATCGGTCCGAAGTATAGAGCTGATCTGCGGGGGCGGCTTCTTGGCGCTTCTTTCGGCCGCACCCAATGACAATGAGTGGAACGACACCATTGCGACCCAGCACAGCTTCTCGGAGAAGCATGGCCGGAGCCTCGAACAGTTCGCCCTGCATCAAGGCAATCCTTTGGCTGGATCCGCGGCTTTCATACTGTGGAATGGCTTAGCAAGAGCGAGCCGACAAAGGACCAGACCAACCGTTAACGCCACTGGGTCCCGATGGACAACGATTCGACGAATCCTTGCGGCGCCTACGTCATGGCTATCACGCAGTGATCGACCGACCTTAAGCTGAACAAGCCTGTGATAAACAGCAGCCTCAGCGCCATATGGCTTTTTGGTAAGGCTCGCGCGCTGCCAAGGAGCACCGGGCTGCGTCCGTGTGCGTGTAAGATCGGGTGCAATTCCTATGCAGCTGACTACGGCAGTTCTGTTTGTCGCCACCGAACTTCCAGAGGCTGCCGCGCCGCCTGCCTTCTTAGCCAATAGGTCTATTCGTGCGAAAACCGGGCTGACGTAAATATCGAGCCTAGGCAGATCAGCCGGCAACGTGGCGATGACCCCCAGATCGTCCAGCACCTCGTCAAGTTTGCGACTCTTGTGAATGGAATTGGGTTTCGTGCCGAGGAGAGATGGGAATTCTCGGACGCCCAAACCCGTCTTGCCAAGTCCGTCAATAAAGTCATCATAGGACATGATCGAGCACAGCTTCTCACACAATTCTGTGACTTTGCTGCATTGAACCATGTGTCCCCTCGACGCTCAAGGCGCTCCTTGAGCGGCTCGAGTGACCCCAAAGATCATGTAATTGAGAGCGATCGGGGGAGCGCCGCTGAGCTTGGGAGCGACAGTCCCGCTCTGCCTGCTAAAGACGAAATCGCTCCAATTCCAGCCGACCTCATTTGTCTGCACAACGACATATGAGCCTAAACGCAATTTGGCGGAAGTGGCCGTTTTCGAGAAATCCAAGCCCAGACCGAATGAAAAGACAGGCCGGTTGTTGCCTTGCTTCTCGATCGCACGAACAACGCCCTTAGCGAGCTGAACGAAGGGCACGAGCACGGGCTGCGCGGTGGTAAGAAGCGATAGCCCTTCCTTGAAAGCAGAGTTATCCAGCGCTTCCACCAACATGTCGGTTCCGCCGCTGCGAACGTTGATGGTGCGCCCTTCGAAGCTCAGGCCGTCGTTGCCAACGTTCACTCCGACGAAGATGGGCAAGCTTAGCAACGGGGCTGCGCTGCCGTCAGTGGCGATGGTCTTCAACGCAAAGCGCATCTCCTCCGACTTGCTCCCAGCCTGGTTCTTCCCCGTAAATTCGCACAGGATCTCATGGCGTCCGAAGCCCGGATAGTTGTGAACGTAGAATCGATCTAGGGTGATTTTCAAACTTGCGCCTTGGAGCTTTTCATCGGGCGTCATCGACGTTGCGTGAACGATGTCCAGTCTATCTCCTGCCGAAGACCCATTCTCAGGAATGAATCCGATCGCGGCGCCAGTATTGGCCCATTGGTCGTTGGTGAAGAAGGGAACGCTGATCGCCTGACTTCGAGCCCCCAGCTGATGGAAGCGGGAAGCCGCTTCATCATCACCGATCTCCTCCAGATAGGCGGCGATCTCCAAAGGATGCCTCTCTCCGATGCAATCTGATTTGTTGAATTCCATTCGGTCCCCTTTCAAACACGAACGCGCGGCCTTGGCCGGATGGCTTCGCGAACGGAGGCGTAGATGTCCTCCAGCACGGTGGCGCCGACTTCCAACGTCATCGCGAGCGCATAGGGAACCGCAGCCTGCTGGAAATTCCGGTGGGTAGCGCGCGCCTGGACTCCTATGAACAGTCCGCTGGAATCCATGAAGGCAGTGCTGTTGCTTCCCTCAAGGATGAAGTGCACCACGGTTCCGCGCCTTATATCATCTGGATGGGGCTGCATGATCGTCTTCACACCTCGCCAGAACTTACGCTTTCCGTCCTGGTCGACGACGTCCAGCATCACACCCCGATAGGCGATGGACGTTGGATGGATCGGGGGCAGCCATGCGAGCGTCATCGTGATCCTACGGATCTCCCTTGAGCGGATCATGCTGGTTGGGATTGGAATACGGTACTCGTGAAGCTGCTCGTGGCTGATCTCATCATCGGCAAGCAGGGTGACACGGTTGACCGCACCTGATATCACCCGCTCGACCGCCGGCTTGCCGTATCCTAGGAATTTCGTGACCGTTGCCCTGCGCCGCCGCCATTGTTTCGTGCCCGGCGGTGGATAGGAGGCGTCAAGCAAGGTACCGGCACCGCCCCACTGGGAGCCATGCACCAGCAATGCTTTTGTGGCGAGAGCCGCCCGTTTGAAATCCCGCAGGCTGACGCCATCTTCGGCCAGCACCTCTTCAAGAGCGTCGATAATCTGGATACCTGAACGCGTTACGAGAGCTGCTGCGTTGCTCGTTCCGGTCGAGCGACGGGTACGCGTAACAGATCCGGCCGAAGGGTCGGGTGCCGCTGTCTCCAGGCCAATGTGTCCAATCTCGTCCGGCCAGACAAGGTGCCCATCGGCGTGATCGGCTGCCCTTGCGACCTGCCGACCTCCAATGTCCACAATCTCCGGCTTGAGTGAACGGTTGATCCCAGGGCCGATTGCCGATCCGAGATTTGGAACGCCAATCGGCGCGAATGGGTCAATAGTGTCTGAAGGGCAGGCGCCCGCCCCGTCCGCATGCACGGCACCCACGCTTAGGACATTCATGGCCTCGGCAGGGCTGAGCAGACCGCGAATGCCCTTGCTTGCCTCGACCGCACGAATTAGCGCGATCTGTCGTTCCAACGGAGAAGCCGCGTTGAACGATGCCTGGTCTGGATATCCGGAGGGAAACCGTGCTGTTATATTTCCGGCGCTGACCACGAACAGGATGCCGTATTTGTGCGATAGCCAGTCAAGCAGCCGCGCCCAGGGAGTTGGCCGACGGACGAAAGGCCCTTCTGCGTCGCAGATCGAGTGATTGATGATCAGGACGTCTGGCCCCGCCGGCCCAGCGTGCTCGTGCCCTTCCTTCAGGGCGAAGACCGCCCGATAGATGATGCCGATAGGAAGAAGGTCCTGGTCGGTACGCTCGTCATTGAGATGCTGTGGTGCGGCCAGGACAGGAACCGCCTTGAGGCTTCTCGTCAGTGGCGCCTCTCCATTTGCTAGATCACCGTGGATGATCAGGGAAGCAATCGCAGTACCATGATATCGCCGAGCGACGGGAACCGAGGCGCTCGGCACATCAACCTCGATGACATCCACCCGCCCATCCAGAAGCCCGTGGTTCTGCATTGGATATCCATCCAAGATCGCGGCCACCGCGGGACGCAGTCCGTCATTTGCGCCCTCACGCAGGCTAGTCACCGCAGAGTCCGGCTCTGAAAGAGGCCTGGTGGCGTATAGGGACTGGGGACGGATCGACATGATCGGGTCGGCATTGGCCAAGCGCCCAGTGCGGGAGCTGATCGCGCTAGCCTGTTGGGCCGGGACCTCGATCAGTGCCACTTGGTACCGGATGGGCTCGATCGTCACGAAATCGACAATTCTGCCATCGACCGCAGAAAGGATGCCGTCGAGCGCCTGCTTCGCATTCTTGCGGAGTTCCTCGTTCTCGTGGAACCACAGATCGAGTTCAAGGCGTACCGGCGCCTGCGGATCCTTCGCGAGACGGCGGTGGATGAACAACTGGGTGGCCGGTTCAATCCTGTCAGAAGCATTCCACAACCGGATCTTGGAAAGGTAGCCGAATATTTTCCACCAATCCTTTTCGTCTTCGCGAGGCGATAGCTTCGACTCGAACCGCCGCCACATGGCAAGCAGCTGGCGCATGCCGTTCTCGGTCGGCATGGTGAGGTAGAGGCGAGACATAGCGGAGTCGGCATCTCCCGCGTCGTCCTGGTCCGCATCGTCATCGGTGACAGGGTCGGGGTCGGAGCCGACGTAGTCCTCGGTCAGCCACTCAAATCCAAGCTGCTCGGCGGCGGCAACGAACCGTTCAACCGGACCGATGGTTTCGAACACCAAGGCCCGTTCGGGAGAAGCGAACGCTGCATTCGTGGTTGCCCCAGCTTCTAGTGATTCCTTTAGGAGGGCGATGCCCGGAGCCAGCCTCTTGGATTGTTCCTCAGAGGAGCGAGCCCTTGGGAAGCGAGCCTTTCGGCTCCCCTTTAAGCGCTTGAGCACGTTTTCGCTTCGGCGAATCCGTATGATCGGACGGTCTGCTATCTTCAGTCTCCCCCTGAATCGACCGTTTCCGCCGGAGCTTGGCCAGACCTTCAAGCAACGCTTGGTCGGCGGCAAGTTTTCCGCGAGACAAAACGACCTTCCTTCTCACGTCCAAAGTGAACGCTTCGATATCCGAGAAATTCAGGCCGTTCAATGTGCGTATGAACCTTTCCTCAATAAAAGCAATAGAGTTGCCGTAATCTTTTTGGAGTCGATGGAACCACTGGGATATTTCCTGTGGACGTGGAAGTGGCACGTCCACTCGAAGCTCGAAGCGCCGCCATACGGCCCGATCAAGGAGTTCTGGGTGGTTGGTAGCGCAGACAATGACGCAGTTGGCCGGTATTGAGTCCATCTGCAGTAGCAGCGAACTTACCACGCGCTTGATCTCTCCGGTCTCCTGGGTGTCGCCACGTTCCTTGCCAACCGTGTCGAACTCATCGAAGAACACCACGCAGGACTGCCCGGCGACAAAATCGGTTAGCTTACGAAGGCGAGAGGCGGTCTCGCCAAGATAGCTCGCAATAAGTCCGTCATACCGAACGACGTAGAACGGCAGCCGCAGCTCGTGTGAGAGGATTTCGGCCAGACTGGTCTTGCCTGTTCCCGGCGGCCCGACCAACAGGACCTTGTGCCGAGGCTCGAGACCGTGGGATCTCAACAGTCCCATGTCTCCGTACTCGTCAATAAATTCCTGGATTTCTGCCGACGTCTCCGGAGGCAGGACGAGATCCTTGAGCCTACGGTTCGGCCTGAGCTCGACAAGTACATCGCTCAGCTCTGGTGGGATGGCGTATCCACGCACTCTCGACGCATTAGACCTCTTCCTACGGTTTGCGTCGATTGCGTCGACTATTCGCTCAGCGATTCCGTTCTGCTGTTGGGCCCGGGCCTCGGCAACAAGCGCCTGAAGCGGCAGCGAGGCACGATCGCTGGAAAAGCTAAGATCGTCATCCTTCCGTGCGATGCCGGTTCGCGCCATTATCCGTTACCTTCCGCGCTCGAGTCGTCCCCAATACGGCGCTGTTTCCCGTAATGATAAGGCAATTGGCAGCCAGCGCCAGAGGCAGTGCCCAAATAGCTGCCCTCTCCTGACGATCTACTGTCGTTCGAAACCCATTAACGTTCGGTTTTAAGGGCTGCCACGGCGATTCGAAGGTGACACGGCTTCTATGAGACGTGCACTACCTTCTTCCACGCCGCGCCGCCATTACGAAACGCTCGGGCGGCTCCTTGTCGACAGATGTTCCAGGATACCCTCTCACTGTACAACACCCGGGACTTGTTTGCACATGGTGGCGATCAAGCGCGGCCGCGAGCTGAGGCCATCAGCGACCGCACCATGCCATGAGCGTCGATACGATCCGTCTTCGCCCGCTTCGCGCGCCGGTCCACCAGCAGGCTGGCCGGATCGATCACCACCACCCGCATGCCCTGGGCGCCGAGCCGGCGCTTGAGCCAGAAGCCCTCATAACCCGCCTCGTAGCAGACGATCACGGTCGGCGAGCTGGTCGCTGCAACGGCGAGCTTCGTCCGCGCCCTTTCAATCAGTACTAAAAGGGCATCCACGTCACCGCAGGCAATGGTGTGCAGCGCGATCTTGTCGGTCAGCCGCGTATTGAGACCAACCACCCATTTCGACCGGCTCATTTCCACTGAAACGAAAACGTCGCCGCCAATGGACGCATCTTCAACCGCTATTGCTGCTTCATTCTCTTGGGGCATCGTCCTTTCTCCTGTTCCGCTTCAACAAGCCGAACCGTATCAGGTGGTGCGACTCGCCCCATAGGATCTCTAAGTTTTAGGCCGCCGGTCGCACGGCTGATTACCAATGCCTTTTCCTGGCCCGTGAGGTTGGGACGCTATCACTCGCCAGGCGGAAGCTGGACCGCTCGGCGCCGGTTCCTTCGACAGCGATCCCCGAGTTCACCAATGACCGGCATGCGTCGAGAACCGACCAAGGCACTTCATCCAACATTGGCCTTTGGTTCATTGGTGAGCGTCAAAGCCTGAGGAGCATCGATGGCCGGCCTGCGTAGGCTCTGATGGCTCACAAAACCGACAGAGATCAGCCTGACAAAAACCGAGCTCTTGTTCGCAACAGAGAGCGCCAGCGTTTGAAGCCGCCATTCCGATCCTGTCGCAACTGCTCAAGGCCGAGACGGCGGAACGCGAGGTCAGGTCGACAGCCTATCAGCTCAAGATCGCAAGCTTTCCAGCCTATCGCGATCTCAACGGCTTTGACTTCGCCAGCAGCGAGATCAGGTCGTCTTCGAACAGCGCTCGAGCGCTATGTGGGCATGCGCCAGAGATTGGGTTACAAGTATCATGGCGCCGCTCGACGGTTGTCGGATTTCGTCACCTGAGGCTCGCGGCGCCGAGACCATCACCGCGGCGCTGGCAATGAAGTGGGTGACGTTGATCGGCCGACAACCGAGTTGGTCCATCCGCCTGACCGATGTGCGCTGCTTCGCTCAGCACCTCGCTCATTTCGACCCCATGACGGAAGTGCCACCTCAAGACGCTCTGCCGCCGGCGCGGCGGGCAAAGCCCTACATCTATACCGATGCTGAGATCACGGCGCTTCTGGCGGCGGCACTGGCGCTGCCGCCGGCAACGCCCTCCGTCGCTGGACATATCATTGCCTGTTCGGATTATCGCGGCACTCACTGGGATATTCGCCACCAGCAAGCCTGGTTTCCCCTATGGTAGCTGATCTATGACCTCGCCGTAGCGACCAGTTCAGCAATTTTGGCAGCGACTTCCGCCATCGACTCTTCGGCCGTGCTCAATCCGGCTCGGGAGGCTAGCAGGAGGCTGACCTGCTCAAGCTCTTCATAGGTCGTTCCGTGAACAACCGGGACGAGCCGCTCACGCCGGAGGAGCGCCGAAAGCTCTTTGTCTGCAATGCCTTCTGACGGAAGGCGGCGCAACATAGCCGGAGTCACCAAAACGATACCGACGCGCGAATTCACCAAGCCCTTGTCGATCGCCCGCATCATCGGCACCCCGAGGCCGAGGTCCTTCTCGCTGAACCACACGCGGACACCGCGCGCTTCGAGCAGATCATGCAATTCTTTGGCAGAGCCCTGCCTGTCATCCCACGCGTGACAGAGAAACACGTCTCGAAGGTCTGGCTGCGAGGCAGCCAGTTTCTCCACATTTTCTCGAACCGGCGTGAGCGCCTGCACTTGTTCAGGAGTGTACCACACAGCCGAACCTGCTCCCGACCAGCGCGGCTTTGCGGTGCGGCGCCCCGACGGGCCGCTGCTTCGACCGCCGCTGCTCCCGGAGGAGGAGGAGGAGGAGGAAGGGGACGAGTATGATCCGTAGCTTCTGTCGCCGCCGCCATACCCGCCGTATCCACCGAAGCGGCTATACCGACTCCCGCATGCAGGACAGTCGGCTGCGGCTGCCGATGAGCGATGGCCCCTTACTGGTGCAGTGCATCTAGCCATGCCGTTCCATCTCCTTCACCACTCCGCAAGCTCGCGGAATTATTGATGCGCTGTGTATAAGTGATCTAGTTTGGTCTAGGTCCGGCGATCTTATCGGGAACGAGAGCCGAAATTGCCAATTGCGCAAACGAGGGCGGAAGATCGCCCTTGGCTACCTTGCCAGCCAAGTAGCCTTTGAACTTACCACCTTCCAGATATTCGTCTTGCAGCCATTCCCTGTACGCTCCCAGAGCCGCCAGAGGGTAGCACCACGATTCATGCGGGTTGGCTTTCGCCTGTGGATGGTCGTCAGGATAGCGGTGCGGGTATTTGCGCCGAATGCCGTGTATCTCTGACAGGTTGTTGTCGTCCCAGTACTTCGACCAATGCTGGCCTATCGAGATGTCCACGACGAACTTTTCACCAACGTCCGCCCCGGCCACGATCAGCTCGTAAATAATGGTGTGAGCCTCGTTGAAGACGTGGAAATGCCCCTTTGGCGCGGACTGATAGTTCAGAGCCAGCCGTTCATGCCATTTCGCAAAAACATCCTTGCCCCGGCGCGGATCGTAGCCGACTTGGCTATAGATCATGTCGCGAAGACGGGATCCGGCGAGAATGCGGTAGTTGTCGCGGGCTTTTTCCGAGACGTTCACCCCGGCGTCTATGGCGTAATATTCCATGATCGCAAGGCTGACATCTGCCGGGTAGCAGTAGTGGGTTACGCCCCGGTGCGACACCTCGATATGAGCGGTTGCTGGGACTTTTCCGACCTTCTCGAGGATCGCCTTTATCCGCTGAATGCGAGGTTTTTGATCGACATCGTTCCACTGGCTGCTGATTGTGCCAATGTGGGCGTTCTGCACGTCGCAAAGCGCCGCGAGACCGCGCTGATTAAGGTAAGGCGTCCCGTCTGAAAGAACGCCCATAATAACGCCGTCAATCTCCCGCTCTTTTTCTACAACGAGGGGCAGATTGGGCTGATTTCCTTTTGGGCCGATCTGGCCAGATTTCATCGCTAAGCTATTGATTTTAAGTGACATTTTGGTGATTTCCTCAGACTGATTATCTGCAACCCTGATTCGAGTAACCTAAAGTAACACAACCTAAGCGATTTCTAATACGGCTTGCGAATGATTCCTCCTTGATACCCGGTTTTCAAGGCAAACAGCGCACAGACGGGGGGCTTAGGCGACACTCTCGCGTGTTGATCCTGTCTCTCCGATATAGGATGATAATCCTAATTATATACGTGACAAAGTACGGTGACTCTGCTACAAACATGGCAGGGAGCACCTAGCCATGAAACTCGACAGCCCAATTTTCCAAGACGCCGACGCCGCCCGCATCCATTTGGAAGCGCAGCGTTGGCCGCATGGCCCGAACTGCCCGCATTGCGGCAATGCCAATCCCGACCGTATCACCAAGATGGAAGGCAAGGCGCATCGTCCCGGCCTGTACAACTGCATGGAATGCCGTGAGCAGTTCACCGTCACAGTCGGCACCGTATTCGAGCGTTCCAAGATCGCCTTGAACAAGTGGCTTCTGGCAACTTTCCTCATGGCTTCGTCCAAGAAAGGCATGAGCGCTCACCAGCTGCACCGTATGCTCGGCGTCACCTACAAGACCGCTTGGTTCATGGCTCACCGTATTCGCGAAGCCATGGCGGAAGACGTTAAGTCCGCTGGCCCGCTTGGTGGCGAGGGCAAGACCGTTGAGGCCGACGAGACCTACATCGGACGTGTCGACCGCGATTACCTCTGGCCACAGCGTAAGGGCCAGCCGCGCTTGAAGCGCAAGATGAAGCCGAAGCGCACCGTTATCGGTCTTGTCGAGCGTGGCGGTAAAGCCCGCATGGTTCACGTCCAGCACGCCACCAAGGCAGTTGTGCGCGATATCCTGGTGCGCAATGCCGACCGCAAATCGACGCTCCACACCGATCAGTCCAAGCTCTACACCGTGACTGGCGAGGAATACGCCTCACACAAGACGACCAATCATTCCGCTGGCGAATACGTCCGCTATGAGGACGGCGTGTCGATCCACTCGAACACGATTGAGAACGTGTTCTCGGTGTTCAAGCGTGGCATGGTCGGCGTCTACCAGCATTGCGGCGAAGCTCATTTGCACCGCTACTTGTCGGAATTCGATTTCCGCTACAATCGCCGCACCGCTCTTGGCGTCACCGACACCGAGCGCCATGACCAGTTGCTTACCATGATCGAAGGCAAGCGACTTACCTATCGGCGGATTGGTGAAGCCAATCTCGCCTAAACAAAAGGCAAAACGACTCCTAAATTTGAGAAAAAAGAAGTAGCCTCCTGCACAGCTACTGCGCACCTGGATGGTTGTAGAGCCGGGCTGTGCCGAAAAGTGAAACGGCAACGACTAGCCCCATAAGCACTGCGTAAGTGAGCAGCCAAAATCCGATCAGATCCAGAAGGCGAAGACTGTTCGCCGGGATGACTAGAGCATATAGAAGGCCAACGCTCTGAAACAGAATGAAGTGCACAAATTTTGAGGCTAGATCAATGTAGTAGGAATCCTCTCTACCCTCCTCCGCAAGAACGGTGAACATGCTTGTGGTCGGGAAGGCGAGGACGATCGCCATCGCGCCCAAGGAGAAGCCGAGCAGAGCCGGTAAACTGGCCAATGCACCGACAGACCAGAATTCTAGCCGCCCGGTCAGTAGCGCCAAAAGCGCTATCAAAACCGACGCCAAAGATACCGGCGATCTTAGAAGCGCTCTGCGACCGCCATATACCTTCCAGTAGTGCGCAAAGTCGTCAGCAAAGACTGTAAACTCAGCCCAAGCCAGGTATCGTTGAAAGAAGCCGCGCAAAGAAGCTGTCCCCTTTCTCCATTTCGACCACGATTTTCTTGGGTTGATCGCGAGTAGAAAGTTCCACCTTTGTGCCATCGGCATATCGCCCCTCACCCTTGACCACGCCGTTCTCGGCACCAACTTCAGCTAGTTCGCGATATTCGGCGTCGAGGGTGATGCGCTCCGCCTCAAGCGCTTTCTGTATCCTTGTCTCGAGTTTCTGTGCATGAAGCGCGTCTAGTTTCGCATTTATTCGGCTAACCGCCTCCGGCGAGGCCCCATCAGGATTCGGCCTTACAACCCTGATAAACAGACTGCTTAGTCGGGGGAGGGCTATGATCTTTTCAATTGCGTCCTTCTCGGGGACTAACGTCACCTCGACACTTGGGAAATCCGGTCCTAGCACTGAGACGCTCAGAAGCCCCGCGAATATGCGATGTACGACTGTAGCCCCAACAGTTTGGTCTAAATCATTGCGAGTTTCGAAATAAAGTTGGTGCGTCTTTTCGTCGAAAACGAAGTCGAATGCACGGAAATTTGGGCGCGCATTCGGCGGGATTGAAATGGTTTTCTTTAACTCTGGACCGATCTGCTCCCCCTTATCGAGGTCGATCCAAGGCCCCTCTATGTCAATCTCCGTCCAGATTAAAATCTGGCCTTGCAGGATGTGCTTGTATCTTTCGTTTTGTCGAGGGTCCGTGATACGAGCGTAATCAGAACCCCGCGCCTGAACTATGATCCGCGCTGCGCGAGCCAAAATCCCCCTGTAGGCCCCGGCATCATGCGGATTGGCAGCAATATTCAGTGAAAAAACAGAAACTTTCCTAGCCATTAAACCCGTTATCAGCAGCCGGGGAAGCTAGTCCAAACTCAACAGAATTACTACTAACCCTGCTGTTTCGGTACAGGTTTTGCAACGTTATCGGCTTCGCGACCGTGGGTGGGTCCACTTTTGATTACTTTGTCATGCGGCTTCGGCGGCGTCTTCAGCATCCGCTGCACGGTCTCGTTGAAGCGCTTTTCGTCGGAATCCTTGTCGGGTTTTCCACCAATCATGCCACTTATCCCCAGAAAGCCCGCGATACCCGTGAATCTAGGGTCGGGACTCTTGTCAGAACCAAACGAATCCCACTGAATCACGTCTCCAGCGCGATGGAGGGGGTGAGTCGGCCCGCAAAAGCGCTCACACCCCGCCCCACCGGGCGTCGCTGGATGGCGCACCCCGCTATGGGTGCCTTCTTCCCCGAGCCATCCGGGGAAGTCGTAGTGGGGGCGGCTTGGTGCTAGTCCGGGCTTCCGACCTTGGGTCTAGTGGGTTCGATCCCCACCGCCTCCACCGACTCAAGATGTAACCAGATTGGTTACATCCGGTAAACACACATTCCGTTACCGGGAACGCTATTTCCACTGCTGATCAAAATGCCGGCCTGTCGCGCTTTCCTTACCCGAATCGCCCGTACTTTGTCACGTATATAATTAGGATGATAATCCTAGGTGGGGCGATTCTCGTAGAAGATCCCGAATGGCTAGGTCGAAACCGTTACAGCAATTATCGCAGGCTGAAATCGAGCGCTTTCTGGTGGCAGCGGAAGCGCTGCACCTAAGCATGGATCAAGCCGTTCATATCGCCACACTGCGACCACTACCGGGCAACGCGTGTCCTGAATGAAGTGCTGTTGAAAGCCGTGCGGGACGTGACCGGGAAGGAAGTAGAGTTCATCCGCTGGTTTGGTGGCGGTTCGGCCTAGCGATTAGATCGCTAGCTTGCCCACCCCCTACGGCTGGGTAGCACCCTAGGATCCCTCGTCTTTCAGCCAGTTCCAGCCACGGCCTTTGCGGGTCTGAGGGCAATCTAGAAGATATGGAGCGAGCGACGAGGGTGCGGCATCGAACATGCGCAGGTCTGGGTCGCGGTCGAGTAGCTCAGCCATTCGGCTTTCGCCCTCACAGATCCGGGCGGGCGGATTTCCCGCACCCGGCCTCTTCCCGAGGGTAACCCGCGTCATATCCGTGCTTGCGCCCAAGTTCGAGTGATGCGCTGAGTTGGCAGGGGGGAGCGCGCCGTCTGGGTCTCGAACTCCGACCAGCCCATGCGCCGGCTTTTCTGGCTGCGCCGTCTCAGACACCGTAGCCATATCCGACGCATTTGCCGATGGAATCCGTTGAGCGCTGGGTAGTTGTGCGGCCTGCCGTAGTAGCCGTAATGTCCACCGCAGAACGGCGGCGAACCACCTGTGCTGCGCAGCCATTGGCGCGTGCATGAGCCGCCAGGCATCCTGGCGCAGCGCCGTCAGCTTGCGCGTCAGGCGTTTCCCTTCCGTCTTGTGCTTCACGATGAACCGGCCATCCCGGGTCCGCCCGCAGTAGTGGGTGAAGCCCAGAAAGGTGAAGGTCTCGGGTCGCCGCTCGCCACGCCGCTGTCGTGAGAGGGCCGCGAACCGCCCAAACTCGATCAACCGCGTCTTGTCCTCGTGGAGTGTCAGGCCAAAGCCGGCCAGCCGCGCCTTGAAGGCCAACAGCATCTCCTCTGCATCGGGCTTCTTCTCAAAGCCCATGACGAAGTCGTCAGCGCAACGCACGATCACAACGCGACCGTATGCATGGCGACGACGCCATTGGTGGCCCAAAGATCGAGGATGTAGTGCAGGAAGATATTGGCGAGGAGCGGGCTGATGCCCGCCCCTTGCGGGGTACCCCTGTCCGTCTCTTGCTTCTCGCCGCTCTCAAGGACGCCAGCCCGCAACCACAGCCCAATGAGCCGTAGGATACGAGGATCAGCGATCCTGTGCGCCACCATCCGCAGCAGCCACTCGTGGTCGACCGAGTCGAAGAAGCTGCGAATGTCGGCATCGAGCACCCAGTTCACACGTTGGCTCATGATCGCTGTATGCAGGGCATCAAGCGCCATGTGGGGGCTCCGCCCCGGCCGCACCCCGAGAGGCCGTTTACCGCCATCGGCTTTGGGAATGTAGACCCGCCGCACCGGCTGTGGCCGGTAGCGATCGGTGTGGACCCGTTCGAGGAGATCACGGATGTTATCCGTCAGCCCCTCTTCGTACTTAGCCACGGTCATCCCATCGACCCCAGCACTCGCCTGTCGCTTCTGTCGCCGAAACGCCCGGTAAAGGGCATCTTCGTCGACGTGATGCAGCAGGGCCGTGAACCGGGTTTGGGCAGCCTGCTTGGCCGCCGCGAAAGCCGTAGGAGAACCCCAGGAAGTCGACCTCGTAGACATCACCCGCTCGAGGTTCAGCGGCAAGGCAACCCGGCTCTGTGTCCGGACCTTGGCATCTCGCGCAGGCTCCCCTCAGGCTGGTCCCTTCCCTCCCCTCGCCTCGTTTCCTTCGACGGCTTCACGGGTACTATGAACCAGTCCGACTCCCGGCCTCAGCTCGGACGGCAGCTCTGGCAGTACCTTGCTGCTGTCCCCCGCTGGAGACCAATCCAGCGGACCCGGTCGGGCCTCTCATGTTCCGATGATTACCTTCCATGCGTGATCCGGCCATCGACCCCGACGGAGCGGCAACGTCTCGCGTAACGACGATGCTCATGTTGCCTTCGTGACTAGGGAACAGAACACACTCGGCCTCCGCGAACATCCACCTTTCGAGGCTCATTCCCGCACCCCGCATGGCTCCTGTCTACACTTCAGACCCCGCGTTGCCGCGACGCCCGCAAGACTCGGTCCCGGCTTGCCCGCTACGGCTTTGGCCGGATGGGACTTGCACCCACAAGCAATTATCAGCTTGGCATGACGTACTCCCCACAGGTGGTGTAGCTCGGCGGTAGCGAAGCCGCTCGCGAGCGCGCTCTCGATAGCGCTGTAGCGAGCGAGCGGCTTTGCGGTGGTCATCGACAGTTCGCCGGTAAGGTCGGGTTGCTGACACCAACCTGATTCGAAGGAACCATCGATGACCGACGACATGATGAACCTGCGCGCGCTCGTGGAGAAGACTCCGGATTCCGATCTCTTGCGCGAGATGATCGGCTTTGCCGCCGAGCGGCTGATGGAGCTGGAGGTTGGGGCCGCCACCGGCGCCGCCTATGGCAAGAAGAACCCGTTGCGCACGGCCCAGCGCAACGGCTATCGCGAGCGTCCGCCTAAGAAAGATCGGACGACTTCGTTACCGCGGACGGCGCGCTGTCAAGCGCTCATCGATATTTTCGACCACGATGGAGTGGGTGATTTGAATGCGGGGCGGAACTATGACAGGCTCAAATGTCATGCCAAGAACCCACGACAGAGATCCTCGAGCGACGGCTCGCAGATTTTTGTGCTGATATCTACGTTCGACCATATTCGTCGTCGAAGCGAACGATATCATCCTCGGCGAGATAATCGCCGCTCTGCACTTCAATGATAACCAGGTCAATTCTGCCTGGGTTCTCGAGCCGATGCTTATGGCCGCAGGGGATGTAAGTAGATTCGTTTGTCCCCAGGAACAACTCCTGCTCGCCATTGACGATTTTGGCGGAGCCGCTGACCACGACCCAGTGCTCCGAACGATGATAGTGCATCTGCAGGCTCAACTGGCGACCGGGCTTCACCTCGATGCGTTTGATCTTGAAGCGCTCGCCTTCCTCCAGAACCGTATAGGTACCCCAGGGCCGGTGTACCGTGCTATGGACCAGATGAGCTTCATGTCCCGAAGCCTTGAGGCCCTCGAAGAGCTTCTTAACGTCCTGAACGCGGTCGCGGGATGTGACAAGCAAAGCGTCCGGGGAATCCACGATCACCAGATCGCTTACGCCCACCGTGCCGATGACGCGCTTGTCGGAGCTCACATAGGTGCCGGTCGTGTCGACCATGTGCACATCGCCGCGTATCCTGTTCCCGCTTTCGTCGGGGGCGATCAAATCGGCCATTGCGTTCCAAGATCCGATGTCGTTCCAATCCATGTCGCAGGGAATCACGGCAAGTCTGTTAGTCTTCTCCATGACAGCGTGGTCGAGCGAGATTCGCGGCGCGGAACCGAAATGCTCAGGCGCGAGTTCGATTTTGGCAAAGCCTTGGCATTGACTGGCGCGGCCGTTCTCGTAGCTGTCGGCGACGGCCTGGAGCACCTCGGGACAATGCAAAGCCATCTCGTCGAGCATGGTTTGCGCACTGAAGCAGAAGATGCCGGCGTTCCAGAAGAAGCGTTGAGACGCGACATAGGCTTTGGCTGTATCCAGATCCGGTTTTTCAACGAAACGGACGACGTTCTCACCATCTGCTTCGATGTAGCCGAATGCTGTGTCCGGTCTGGTTGGGGTGATGCCCAATGTGGCGATCCGCCCGAGCTTCGCATGTTCCATGGCCAGGCCCATGACGTCTAGAAACGCAGGCAGGTTGCCAATCAGGTGATCGGCCGGGAAGACGCACAGGATCGCGTCAGGGCCTTGCGTTGCCCTCGCATGGATCGCGGCTGCAGCCACGGCGGCGGCCGTATCCCGAGCTTCGGGCTCGAGCAGAAAGGTGCGTGGCAGGACCACGGAATCCAGTTCGTCAAATTCGTCCTTGGTCAGGAAGAGGTGTTCCCCGGATGTCACAGCGACGAGTTCCACGACACCTTCTATCGAAGCGACGCGCAGCACAGTGTGCTGAATGAGAGAATATCCATCCGCCACTTTGAGGAAAGGTTTGGGGTGCGATTGCCTTGAGGCGGGCCATAGCCGCGATCCGGCTCCGCCGCTGATGATCACGGGAATGACTTTCATAACCAACCTCAATTTCGTCTCTGGAGTGATCGCCCGCGTTCTTTCGAGGTCAGCGTCACCATCGCCGTCGCTCTGGCTTGTCTGCGGCCCCCGCGTAACAGCGAAGTTCTGGTGCGTTGCAGGCGGCGTCAGATGACGACGCTATCGGTAATGTACGACGCCTCCACTGGCGTCGGTGAGAAATGCGCATTCAACTATGCCTGTTGGTTGCGTCTGCCGAATTGCGCAGGTGGCGGGTCTTAACTGAGATCAGAGACTTGGCTGCCTTCTATCAAAGTCAAACGACTTGGCTCTTTCAGATTGAATTCAATTACCCGTGGTGCGAAAAGGCGTGCATATCGTGTAAAGGCGCTCGTCGGGGGAAACCGAATTACGGTATCGCAGCGCCCGAGAAGATACATCTCAACGAGGGCGGAAATTCCGCCGTCAATCCCGAGTGCTGCAGTGTGTAAGGGGCCACCTTGATTGGATCCGAAGTGCTTCGGGACAGTGAGCAGATCGGGAAATCTGCCCGACAGAAGATCCAGTATCCGCGCGCTGTCCGTGCATAAGAACAGCCGCACAGGCCTGGGGTGCGGTAACGCCTTAGCCTTGTCAATTGCAGCGCACACTTGCCGAACGGCGAGCTCCGGATCGGCCCAGTAGGGCGCATGCTCCATGATGTCTTCACCGTTACCGTGCCGAACATGAATCCCGATGATGCTGTGCCCCTCAAAACATTCCTGATAAATGGCATCTATGCGGGCTTGAATTTCTGGCCGAGGCTGGACACTCTGGAACACCTGCCGCTCTGCATCCTCATCGCACCGCCACATCAGACAAGCGTCACACACTACTGTGTTCGCTTCGACATCGTGTTCGGCCTGAAAGAGCTCGCCCAACTCATCGCGCTCTTGGAAAATCTGCTCATCTGGCCGGTAAAGGCACTCGATCGCCGGCCTGTTCCACCACTCCGGGAAGAATGGACCAGGGAAGGAAACGTCGTTGATCCGGTCGTCGGAAATAGCCGGCACGCCAGCGATGTCATTGATCGGCTGGAAGAACACCGGAAACGCATTTGTGAAGGGTTGGTCGAGGTAGCAGGCCCCCCGCCAGTCGATGACTAGAGTTCGTCCCGACCGCTGCGCGTAGCGCCAAGCGGCCGCCAATGACCACAGACAATCACCGAACCCCGTACGCCTCCGAGAGACGACGAACCGGCGCTTTTCCAATCCACTAACATGCATTTTCGGAAATCTCGTTTCGGAGAGGAGGTTGCATCCGGCTTGGAATCCTTAGTCGACACTAGTAGACCCTGACGCCGGGCGCTTGGCAGAGGCCGGGCCGTAGGGCAGAAGAGCTCCCTCAGCACTGCCCACTTATCCCTCTCGCACAGCTTGAAGCCGATGCCCTCGCTTCCGGTTCAGCCTTCTCTAATGGGCTTCCGCGGCATATGTAAAATCTATTGAGTGGATGCCGGCCATCCATGTGTTGGATGCCATGGAAGGGGCTCGGCTGACGCGGGCCCGGCCAATAGAGCCGAAACAGCCGGGAAACGCTGCGACACTGCCTGCCGAAGCAAATCATTCCATCGACGCCAGACGCCAAGGGTGCAAGGCTGCATACAGCAACCGGTACCGGGCGAGATGAGGTCGGCAGCTCGACGCGCCTGGAACCAGCTGATCGACAGAATCTGCAGTCTGCTCCCAAAGTTCTGCACGACCTGTGCCGGATGCTGTGGTGAGGGCTCGCGGCCACGAACTTTGTCCTCGCCCCGAACGGAAGCTCGGGACCTACGACTCCGGGCCGGCGATGCGCCCCGGCTGCTCGGTCAGACCATCCATTCTGTGGATGCACTTTATCCAAACAATCGATTTCACTGATCCAAACAATTCCCATTAGAAGACGCTGAAGCAAGAAAGAAAGGCGTCCTCACTCGCTGATAGATGAGCAAATCAGCTGCAAGGTGCTTGGAGTACAGTCGCTCGCGGCGTGAGCTGAGCGGCACTCTGACCGCATGTACGAATCCCAGTTAGCGGCGCAACTCTATTTTGCTGTGACTCCAAGCAAGAGCAGGTGTGCTCGGCTGGCAGACTGTCAAAGACGAGCTTCGCGCCGCATTTGTCGAAGTGCTCCATAGCGCACGGGGCTGGCCGCACATTGTGTCGGCGTGGCGAGCCGGAGCCGAAACTTTAAACTTTAATAGAGCAGGAATAGAATGGGCGATAGCAGAAAAGTTGCTCTTATTACGGGCATAACTGGACAGGATGGTGCCTATCTTGCCCGTCTTCTTCTCAAAAAAGGCTACATCGTTCATGGGATTAAGCGACGTTCCTCTTCCTTCAACACGGGTCGTATCGAAGACCTCTACCAAGACCCGCACGAATCCGATCCGCGCCTGATCTTGCATTACGGTGACCTCACTGATTCGACTAACCTCATCCGCGTGGTTCAGGAATCTCAGCCAGACGAAATTTACAACTTGGCTGCTCAGAGCCATGTGCAGGTGTCGTTCGAAACACCTGAGTACACAGCAAACGCGGACGGTATCGGTACATTGCGACTTCTTGAGGCGATTCGCCTCCTCGGTCTGACGGACAAGACCCGCTTCTATCAAGCCTCGACTTCGGAGCTATACGGCCTCGTGCAGTCCGTACCGCAGAACGAAACGACGCCCTTTTATCCGCGCAGCCCTTACGCCGCCGCCAAGCTCTACGCCTACTGGATGGTCGTCAATTATCGCGAGGGCTATGGTATGCACGCTTCCAACGGCATTCTTTTTAATCACGAAAGCCCCCTTCGTGGCGAAACTTTTGTGACGCGCAAGATCAGCCGCGCTGCCGCTGCTATCTACCTGGGCAAGCAGGACAAGCTTTATCTCGGCAATCTCGATGCTCAACGCGATTGGGGCCATGCGCGTGAGTACGTGCGAGGTATGTGGATGATGATACAGCAGGATCAACCGGATGATTACGTGCTGGCGACGGGCAAAACGACTCCTGTCCGCCAATTCGTCGAGTGGGCTTTCGAAGATATCGGCGTCGAGATCGAATGGCGTGGCAAGGGTGTCGGCGAAAAGGGCTATGATGTAGCGAGCGGCAGATGCCTAGTCCAAGTGGACCCACGCTACTTCCGCCCCACGGAAGTCGATCTTCTCCTGGGTGACGCTACCAAGGCGAAGGAGAAGCTCGGCTGGGTGCATGAGACATCCGTGCGCGAGCTTGCTGCGGAAATGGTACGCGAAGACCTGAAGGTCATGCAGACATCTGTAGTCATGAAGGAAGCGTAATGTATGATCTGAACGGAAAAACCGTGTGGGTCGCTGGCCACAAAGGTATGGTGGGCAGCGCGGTTGTACGCCGACTCGCGTCTGAAGACTGCAAAGTTGTGGCCGCCCCTCGGGGAGAGCTAGACCTCAAGCGACAGACCGAGGTTGAAAACTTCGTGGCAGTGGTGAAACCGGACGCTATCATTATGGCGGCGGCAAAGGTAGGTGGTATTCTCGCGAACGCCACCTATCCGGTCGACTTTCTTTACGACAATCTGATGATCGAGGCCAATATCTTCGCGGCAGCCCACGAAAACAATGTCGACCGCGTCCTCTTCCTCGGCTCGTCTTGCATCTATCCGAAGATGGCACCACAGCCCATTCCTGAAAGCGCGCTTTTGACCGGGCCACTAGAGCGCACCAACGAATGCTACGCCGTCGCCAAGATCACCGGCATCAAAATGGCTCAAGCCTATCGCCAGCAATATGGCCGCGACTACATCTCCGCTATGCCGACGAATCTCTACGGGCCAGGCGACAATTATGACTTGCAGTCAAGCCACGTCATCCCAGCGCTGATCCGGAAAGCGCATGAAGCTAAGCTCATAAGTGATAAGCAAATCACCATCTGGGGCACGGGCACACCACGCCGGGAATTCATGCACGTCGACGACTGCGCCGACGCATTAGTCTTCCTTCTGAAGAACTACTCTGACCATGATCACGTCAATCTCGGCTGCGGACAGGACATCACGATCCTAGAGCTGACCAGAATGATCTGCCGTGTAGTCGGATTTACTGGGGAGATCGCGCATGATCACTCTAGACCTGACGGTACACCGCGAAAGCTGATGAGCGTCGACAAGCTGCGCACTTTGGGATGGGCAGCAAAGATCACTCTCATGGAAGGCATCGAGAGTGTCTATCATGCATTTCTGAACGGGAGCTACACCGAACGGCGATAGACAATGAGGATTTGCTGCATCTCAGGCCTGTGGCGCTTTTGCGACCCAGAGCATGAATTGGGACGGAGACAACTCGATTGGCGAGCATTCATGTGAGGCAGCGGCGAGGAGGCCCTGCCGGACCTCAGCGCCATCCGCCCGAATCGTCGCCGTGAATGTCACGGTGCGCTGCCCTCGCTGACGCCGACCGCATCAATCCTCACAAAAGCGTAGCCGTCGAGAACCGAACCCGTCAATGGTAACGAAATGTACTTCTGTTTTTATCGCAGGCATTTGTCGGTAGGCATTCCGAACAGGCCAAGGTTTGAGTAAAAACACGGTCAGCAACGTCGGACTAGGTATGAATTTCGGAACAAGTGGATTACGGGGCCTGGCGACAGAATTGGCAGGAGCCGCCTCTGCCCTATATGCAACGGCATTCGCGACATTCCTGCTGGAATCCGGCCTGGCCAGAATTGGCGACGAGATACTCATAGGGCGCGACTTTCGCGCCTCGAGTCCGGCCATCGCCGCCGTCTGTGCGGCGGCGCTGTCCGCGCTCGGCTTCATCGTGGTCGATTGCGGCGCAGTCCCCACCCCTGCCCTGGCACTGTATGCTCAGGCGCGTAAGAGTGGTTGTTTGATGATCACAGGCTCGCACATTCCGGCCGACCGTAATGGAATAAAATTCTATCGACCCGACGGTGAGATCGACAAAGGTGATGAGCGGGAGATAACGCGCATCGCCTTGCAGTTGGAGAAGCGCGGATACGTCCTTGAAGGTGCTGTTGCACGTCGGCAGCACCGGGAGGCCGAATGCAAGGCCTTGTTCATGGCGCGCAATCGAAAGCTTATGGAGATTAATGCTCTAAAGGGCTTAACGGTGGGCGTATATCAGCACAGCACAGTCGCGCGCGATCTCTTGGTTGACATTCTCTCATATCACTGTGCGACGGTCGTAACCCTGGGACGTTCGGAAGTTTTCATTCCTGTCGACACTGAAGCGGTCTCTGACGAGACTGCTCAACAGTTCAAGCTCTGGGCCAAAGAGCATCGGCTTGATGCGGTCGTCTCGGCAGATGGCGATGGTGACCGCCCACTGGTAGCTGACGACCACGGAGACCCCCTTCGCGGTGATTTGTTAGGCCTGATTACGGCGAACTTCCTGCAAGCGAAGGCAGTCGTCACGCCGGTCACATCAAACTCTGGCATCGAGACCGCAGGTTCTTTTAAAGTCGTGCGTACCAAGGTTGGATCGCCATTTGTTATTGCTGCCATGCTCGATTTGGTTGCGTCGGGTCACGAGCGCGTGGTTGGTTTCGAAGCAAACGGTGGTTTGTTGACCGGCACGGACTTTGACCCGAACGGAACTAAACTGCCAGCGCTACCTACACGCGACAGTTTTCTCCCCATCCTTGCGGCACTTTCCCTTGTTAATACAAGTGGGCAGCCACTGTCGGAGATTGGCAGTTCCTTTCAATTGCCGGCGGCGGCGGCGCATCGCTTGGAAAATTTTTCCGTCGAAAGCAGCACTCGCCTCATGACATACCTTCGTACAGCGGAAACTAACATCGCCGCCTTCGTCGGGTCGATTGGAGTGGTAAGCAAGGTTAGCGATGTTGACGGACTTCGTATCACTCTCGCGGATAAGCGTGTCTTGCATTTGCGACCATCCGGAAATGCCCCGGAAATGCGGTGCTACGTCGAAGCCGAAAATCGGGAGGACGCGGAGCTTTTGCTCCGGACTGGATTGAATCGAATTCGTAATTGGACGCAAGGCTAAATAAAACCCGCCTCCCTGCGTATTCCAGGTGACCCTCCGGGTCGCACAAGCTACTCAAGCGCGATCAGAACGTCCACAGTGTCCCGGCCCCTGTCCGCTTTGAAGCGAACCGGAACGCCCGTGGAAACAGCCGATCCGTACCAGCCACGGAGCATCCGGTAGCTCATGGTCAAGGCAGCGCCTTCCGGTAGCGAACAGCCGGTCCCGCACTGACCGCCTGCGCCGCATGTACGATGGCGTTGGTGTCCAGGCCGTGGTGACGGTATAGGTCCGCAATAGTCCCCGTCTGGCCGAACTGCTCGACCCCGAGCGCCTTCACGCGATGCCCGTTAACCCCACCGAGCCACGCGAGCGTCGCCGGGTGGCCGTCGATCACGGTGACGATGCCGCAGTCACGCGATAGCGGCGCGAGCAGCCGCTCGATATGACTCAGGGCGCCGATCGCGCCACGCTGCCGGGCACGTTCCGCCGCCTGCCAGCCCGCATTAAGCCGGTCCGCGGAGGTGATCGCGAGCAGCCCGACATCGCGCCGGTCCTCCGCCAGAAGACCCGTCGCGGCAATCGCCTCCGGCGCGACGACGCCTTGATAAGCAATGACGACACTCGCGTTGGGCCCAGGCGGACGCAGCCAATAGGCGCCATTGACGATGTCCCGCGCGAGCGCCGGGTTCATGTCGCGCAGCGGCTGCTCGAGCGGCCGGGTTGACAGGCGAAGATAGACCGATCCTCCGGTCTGATCACGCAGCCACGTCGTCTCATCCGGATCCCCCTCGCCATTACGTTGCATGTAATCGAAGGCAAAGCGCATGATCACGGACAGTTCGTCGACGAAGGCCGGTTCGAAGGCGCAAAGCCCATCCTGCGCCATGCCGATCAATGGGGTGCCGATCGACTGGTGTGCCCCGCCCTCGGGCGCCAGCGTCACGCCCGAGGGCGTTGCGACCAGCATGAAGCGCGCATCCTGATAGCAGGCGTAGTTTAGCTGGTCGGCCGATCGGTAGATGAAGGGATCATAGACTGTCCCGATCGGCAGCAGGCGCACGCCATTGATCGAGTGCGAGAGACCGAGCGCCCCGAGCATGATCATCAGGTTCGACTCGGCGATCCCGAGCTCGAGGTGCTGCCCCTTCGGCCCAAATTCCCAGGTAAAGGTCGACGGAATGCGTTCGGCCTTGAAGGTGTCCGCCATGGTCTCCCGGGCGAAAAGGCCGCGCCGGTTGACCCAGCCACCGAGATTGGTCGAGACCGTCACATCGGGCGAGGTGGTGACAATGCGGTCGGCAAGCAGACTGCGCTCGCGTGCGATGTCGTTCAGGATCTGGCCGAAGCCCATCTGGGTCGCGAGCGGCTTGCCGGGCTGCCCCGGTGACGGAAGGGTTTCAGGCACCGGCACCGACGGCGGAGACAGCCTCCTACGCCCCTCACTGAAGAACGGCGCCTTTGCGAAGAAGGCGTCAAGTTCCGCTTCCGGCAAGGTGGCGGCCGCCCATTTGTCCCACTCCTCACCCCGCTTTACGCCCATTTGCAGGCGGTAGTCTTCCATCTGCGTGGGCGTCATCTGCCCCGCGTGGTTGTCCTTGTGTCCGGCAAGCGGCAGACCGTAGCCCTTGATGGTGTAACAGATGAAGCAGACGGGACGGTCATGCCTGGACGCCGCCTCGAAGGCTTCGAGGAGGCTCGGCATGTCATGCCCGCCAAGGTTCGTCATCAACGCCTGCAACTCGTCGTCGGAGCGGCGTTCGATCAGAGTGGTGACCGGCCCTTGGTCTCCGATCTCGTCGAGCAGCCGCTTGCGCCAGGCAGCACCCCCTTGGAAGGTCAGCGCCGAATAGAGCTGGTTCGGACAGCGCTCTATCCACTCGAGCAGCTTCTCGCCCCCCGGCTCGGCAAAGGCAGCCTCTTGCAGAGCGCCGTGGCGCAGGACCATCACGTCCCAGCCGAAGTTGCGAAAAATCTGCTCGAACCGCTGCCAGAGGCCCTCCCGGATCACGGCGTCGAGCGACTGGCGATTGTAGTCGACCACCCACCAGCAGTTCCTGAGCCCGTGCTTCCAGCCTTCGATTAGGGCCTCGTAGATGTTGCCTTCATCCATCTCGGCGTCGCCGGTCAGGCTGACCATTCGGCCCTCGGCACGCTCCTTCATCCAGCCGTGACCCGAGACGTAGTCCTGCACCAGCGACGAGAACAGCGTCTGAGCAACGCCGAGACCCACCGACCCGGTCGAGAAGTCGACATCGTCGACATCCTTCGTCCGCGAAGGGTAGCTCTGCGCGCCCTTGTAGCCGCGGAAGTTCATGAGCTTTTCGTGGGTCTGGTTGCCCGCCAGATACTGAAGTGCATGGAAGATCGGCGCCGCATGGGGTTTGACCGCCACCCGATCCTGCGGGCGCAGGACCGAACCGTAGAGCGCGGTCATGATGGTGCTCAGCGACGCGGACGAGGCCTGATGCCCCCCGACCTTGATCTCATCGCCCTCGCGGACGTGGTTGGCGTGGTGGATCGTCCAGGCTGCGAGCCAGGAGACGCAGCGCTCGATCTCGTTCAGATATTCCAGTTTCCTCGTCATTCAGTTTCCCGCAAATCAGCCGGTCTCACAGGACCCCCGCCCAAATGGTCAAAGATCGAGTTTCAACACACCTGTCGCGCGCGACACGCAGGGGATGAAGCGGTGGCCGCGTGCCTCCTTGGACAGGACGGCATCCCGATGGATCGGCTGTCCCGCCAGCATTGCGCATTCGCAGGTCCCGCACACCCCGTTCTCACACGAGGCCATCAACGGCACACCGGCCGCACGCAAGGCGGCCAGTGCCGTGGTCTCAGCCGAAACCTCAACCACCCTGCCCTCAGCCAGTTCTATGACGAATGGTTCCGGTGGCGCGCCATCAAACTCGGGAGGCTGGAAAGTTTCGAAATGAACAGTACCCTTGGGCCAGTGTTGAGCCGCGCGCCCCACAACCGCCATGAAGCCAGGCGGTCCGCAGTAGTATGTCTGCGCGTCGTCCGAACGGTTCGCCAGCAGCGCGGCGATGTTCTGCCGGGTCTGAGGCTCGTCGTCGAAATGGATCCGCACATTGCCGCCAGGAAGATCGCTCCCGATCGCCGCCAAGAGTGGCGTGAGCGCCCGGCTGCGGGTGAAATAGTGCAACTCGAAGGGCTTGGCCTGCCGGGTGAGCGCGCGCGCCATGGCCAGAATCGGGGTGATCCCGATTCCCCCTGCCAGCAGCAAAGTCGGCCCCTCGCCTGGCTTGAGCGCAAAATGGTTGCGTGGCGCGGAGACAGGCAGTGTGGAGCCGACGGCAATGGTTTCGTGGATCCACGCCGAGCCGCCACGGCCGTCATTCTCGCGCTTCACCGCGATGGTGTAGCGGCCAAGCTCGGTCGGGTCGCCGCAAAGTGAATACTGACGCACCTTCCCTTCAGGCAGATGGACGTCGACGTGAGAACCCGCTTCGAACGCCGGCAGCACAGGTTTGCGTGGGTGTTTCAGGTCGATGACCAGCACGTCGCCCGGCTCCTTGCGGGCGGCGGTCACGGTCAGCTTCATGATGATGCGCGGCGAGGCCATGGCGTTTCACTCGTCGATGGGCAAGATCAGATCACCGGGCCGGATCACGCCCCCGACCTCGATTGTGCAGTTCAGGCCGGAGCGGTTCAGAAGCCCCTCGTAGAGACCCGGAAGCCCGAGCAACTCCTCGATATACTTGCACGGCACATTCATCCGGGCGGCCCTGAGGATCGTTTCCCCGACCCGGAAGCGTTTGCCGACAAGATGGCTAAGCGGAACGCCTCGTGTCGTCAGATTGCGCCGGTGATCTTCGGGTGCGAGCTTGGCCTTGAAGCCCGGAATTCTGGGTTCGCCCTGCGCGATGGCGTCCAAGACTTCAGCTTCGATCAGCGTCACTTCGCGAACATCAGGACGCGCGGAATAGGTCCCCGTCCCCAGGTAGTAGCGGTCTCCGACAATGCCTTGGCCGGCAATAAGCTGCGCCTGCGCCAGCTCCTCCATTTCATAGGAGGCGGCAGGCGCGATATGGACGTGAAGCAGCTTTCCTCGCCAGGTCATCATCGCTCTCGGAAATTCGTCTCGTGGAAACCTGCTGCAAAACTGGCCTGATCAACAGCGCCAGTTGCATGGCATTTTTCCGGTCCAGTTGGCTGTTTGGAGAAATACGGGGGGCCCTCGGACCGTTTTCAGCGCCAGCTTTCGGCGTCGCCCCGTCTCAGTTGTTCCGCGCCGGCATCGCGTCTTGCACCTGCTTGACAACCTCTCGCAGGACCTCAACGCCCTTCCCGATCTGCCGAATGCTCAAGGCGGCATAGCCCATGACAAGTCCGACGCGATCGGTGCGGCCTTCGTCCGATGGCCGTTCGTACAGCGGCGAGATCAAGTGTAGCCCCAGGCCAGCGTCGCGGGCGGATTCGACCAAGGCCGTTTCCCGCGATCGTGGCAGGTCATTGAACCAAACCGCGACGTGCAGTCCCGCATCAGCTCCCTGGACAGTGATGCGATCCCCGAAGCTGTGCTGCAAGGCGCCCAACAACGTTTCCCGACGCTCGCCGTTCAGCCTGCGCACACGGCGCACATGGCTTTCGTAGCCGCCGCTCTCGATCAACGATGCCAGCGCTTCCTGTTCAGCGACCGGCGAATGCCGGTCTGCGAATTGTTTGGCGGTTGCGAAGACCTCCTGCAATTCGGGTGGGACGACGAGGTAGCCGATGCGCAGCATCGGCGAGAGCGTCTTGGATATCGTGCCGAGATAGATGACAGCCCCGTGGTCCTCGAGACTGTGCAGCGGAGGGACCGGATTGATGTCGTAGCGATATTCGCTGTCGTAGTCGTCCTCGATCACATAGGCGTTGTTGTGCCGCGCCCATTCCAGAAGCTGATGGCGGCGCGCGATCGGCATGACGCCGCCCAGCGGAAACTGATGCGATGGCGTCACATAAGCCAGTCGTGCTCCGATCCCCGCCAGCAACTCGGTCCTCATCCCGTCTTCGTCGACGATGACCGGGATGGGTGAGGCACCCGTACTGGCAAAGACCTGACGCGCCATCCTGTAGCACGGATCCTCGATGACGAAGCGGTCGGCGGGATCGAGAAGCAGGCGCGCGCACAGATCAAGGCCCTGCTGCGAACCGCTGACGATGATGATCTGGTCGAGGTCGCAGCTCAGGGTCCGGGCGCGCCAGAGATAGCCCTGAAGCGCCTGGCGGAGCCGGCGCGAGCCGCGAGGATCGTCATAGGCAAGACGCAGCGGGCGCTGCCCCATCGCCTCGTTCATCGCGCGTTTCCAGACCAATGAAGGGAAATCCGACGGCGCGAGGTCGCCATAGCGGAACTCGACCTTCAGCCCAGTCGGCAGATAATCTTGCCAGGGTGACGTCGCGCGCAGCCGCTCGCCATATGCGGACAGGTGGATCGGGCCGACCCGTTGCGCGTGAGTGCGCCCCGTCCCATGACCCATCAACGAAGACGCAACGCGAGGTCGTGCGCCTTGACGGACTTCGATGAAACCCTCCGCAGCCAGTTGCTCATAGGCGACCGTCACCGTGGTTCGCGAAACGCCGAGGTCATTTGCCAGGGCCCGGGAGGATGGCAACTGACTGCCGGTTTCGTAGACGCCGCCGAGGATTTGCTCGCGAAGGGCTTCGTATATCTGGCGTGCACCCATCGCGTGCGAGCGCGCTGCAGACCCGGCACTTGAAGACTGGACCATCTCTTTCATCGCCAACTGGATATTTCACATTGGCCAGGTTGCCGTCAATCTTTCGGAACCCCAAGAGAGATCGCAGAGGCCGAATGACCAGCTCCCATCAATCCGAAACCGATGCTCCCACGGGGTCGCTCAACCGCACCAGCCCCGGATTTGCCACCCGGGCGATCCATCATGGCTACGATCCGGCCGGCTTTTCCAATGCCGTCCAGCCGCCAGTGTTCCTGACGTCAACCTATGGGTTCGAAAGCGTGGCAGCAAACGATGCCGCCGCCGCCCTTGGTGGACGGCTCTATGCGCGCGAATACAATCCCACGACCGAGATCCTCGAGCAGCGGCTCGCGAATCTGGAAGGAGCCGAGGCGGGGCTGGTTGTTGCCTCGGGGATGGCGGCCTTCGGCACTCTGATCCTGTCGCTCCTGTCCCAGGGCGATGAACTCATCGTCCACAAGACGCTTTATGCGAACACGCTTGCCATGGTCGAACAGGCGGTCCCCCGCTTCGGCATCAAGGTCGTCGCGGTCGATCTGTCAAATCCCCACAATCTCGATGCTGCGATCACCGAGCGGACGCGGCTGGTTTTCTTCGAGACGCCGGTGAATCCGCTGAGCCGCATCCTCGACATAGCGGCAATTGCCGAGCGCGCTCACGCGCGCGGTGTAAGGGTTGCAGTCGACAGCACCTTCGCCTCGCCCGCGCTCCAGCGACCGCTTGAGCACGGGGCGGACATCGTGCTCCATTCGCTGACCAAGTACATCAATGGTCATGGCGATGCCCTTGGCGGGGCGCTTCTCGGCGACGCCCAAACGCTCCGTACGCTGCATGAAACGGGCCTGCGCTACATCACCGGCGCAGCGCTCTCGCCCATGTCAGCTTTCCTAATCCTGCGCGGTCTCAAGACGCTGACGCTGCGTATGGAACGGCACAGCGCCACGGCCCTTGCGGTGGCTCGGGCGCTGGAAGCGCACCCGGCGGTGGCATTTGTGAGTTATCCGTTCCTCGACTCGCACCCTGATCAGGTGACGGCGCGAAAACAGATGTCCAACGGATCGGGCATGTTGGCCTTTGGCCTCCACGCTGGATACGAAGGAGCGCGCCGGATGATGGACCGGCTCAACCTGATCATTCGCGCCGTCAGCCTCGGCGATGCCGACAGCCTCATCTATCATCCAGCAAGCCTCACCCGTGCTCGGCAGCCGATCCGCAAGGATGCCCATTTGGCCGATGGAGTCGGCGAGGATCTCATGCGTCTCTCGGTGGGGCTTGAAGACGCTGATGACCTGATCGCCGATCTGCGGCGGGCTTTGGACGTCTTGTAATGACCTGGCGTGCGGCCACCTCTGCGCTCACACATAGATCTGGAGCCTTGCCATGGCATTCCTGAGCGGTCTTTCCGCGTTCCCCATCACCCCGACCAATCGTGACGGCCGCGTCGATAGCGTTGCCCTGCGCAGGCTGATTGCTCGGCTTGGCATTGCTCAGGTCGATTCCATCGGTCTTCTCGGCAGCACCGGCACATACATCTATCTGTCGCGCGAGCAACGGCGGCGGGCGCTCTCCGAGACCTTGGACCAAACGGCGGGGCAAATGCCGGTCGTGGTGGGTGTGGGCGCGCTGCGCACCGATGAAGCCGTGGGGCTCGCGCAAGACGCCAAGGCCCTTGGAGCAGCTGCGGGTTTGCTTGCCGCCGCCTCCTACACCCCGCTTACTGATGACGAGGTGTTCGAACATTTCTCCACTGTGGCGCGCGAAAGTGGCCTGCCGATCGTCGTCTACGACAATCCAGGAACGACGCATTTCCATTTCAGTCCACCCCTTGTCAGCCGCCTGGCAAAGGTGGCTGGGATTGTCGCCATCAAGAATCCGACAGACAAAAGCGATGCGATCAAGAACCATCTGACCGCCCAGAGGCGCACACTGCCGGAAGGGTTCTCGATTGGCTACAGCGGCGACTGGAACGCCGCCGAGGCCATGATCGCCGGCGCCGACACATGGTACAGCGTCCTCGCGGGCATCCTGCCCGAGGTCTGCATGACGATCGTCACAGCGGCGCAACAGGGCGATGCGGCCGAAGCGCGACGGATCAATGCCGCGCTGGTCCCGATCTGGAGCCTCTTCAAGGAGTTCTCGAGCCTTCGCGTCGTCTATGCACTCGCTGAATTGCTCGACATTTGCAGTGCCGAACCCCCGCGTCCCATCCTGCCTCTGCCCCCAGCAGCGAAGCGCCAGATCGCCGCCGCGTTGAAAGGTTTGCCATCGGATGCCAGCCGGTGAACAGCAAACCCCGTTCGGCAAGTGAAAGGAAGTGCATGTATTTACCCGCTCATTTCGAGAACTGATCGAAAACAACGCACTCGGCGTGCTGATAGCCATGGCTGGAGCGGTCTCGACGCCAATCACACCCCTTCGAACTCGACAATCGACTGCGGAGGTACAGACTGCGCAGGGCACTCCGCCCATGCCGCACCGTTCGCCTTCAAACTAGGAATCGGTGTTTACCCATTTGAATGGCATCGAGCCGGCGCTTTACTTCCGGCCCGGTGCGCGCATTGAAGCCGGTGCCAATGCCGCCGGCGAACACCAGATTTCCGTCCTCGACATTCGCCAGAGCACGCTTCCCGACCGCCGTAACTGTTGCCGGGTTCGCAGCCGATGACGATGAACTCATCACTCAGCACGCATTTTGTCTCACCCATTCTTGGCGCCGGCCGGATCGATATGGACTGACACGCAGCTTGGAGACGATGCCGTCGAGGCCGAACTGGCAGACTTGCGCGAGAATGTCGCTGCCGCCGCTGATCTCGTCGCTCAGAACGATGCCGTTTGGGCGGCGTCTCAGCAGGTTAACTAGCGCTTTGCGCCGATCGACGAGTGGCCGATCGCGAAGACCCTCGCCGTCGATCTTGAGCAGGTCGAAGCCGGCAAGCATGGTCCTGACGTCTCCTGCCGCGGCCAAGAGCCCGCTGAAGACTGGGAATGCGCGACAAGCCTTCTGGTCAACGACGAACGCCTCACCGTCTATTATCGCGTCCGAGGCGCCGAGCTCGGCCACCGCCCGGGACGATAGTCGGAAAGCTGAGGGTCCAGTCGTGGAGGTTGTCGAGGTAGGCCCCCATCGATAGTCGTCCCATTTCATTTCGTGTAGCCAATCAGGGCCCTGCCGGACGCGGCCGACCAGCGGTCGATGTTCGCGACGACCCGAATGTCCAGTCTCGTGTAACCCAGCCTAAAGCGGCCTGTCCGCCCCAAAAAATGACATTCAGTTGCCTCCAGCCTTTCGACACGACCCACTTCACGATCTCGTAACTCGCCAACCTAGCGGCTTGTTGCTTGAGCTGCGCGTTCCTAGGGTGTGGTCGCTAGGCCTCAGCAACAAGAGCTCGGTTGCCAGGCGGGCGGAGGCTCAACGAGATAGCCAGCTCAGGACAAGGAGAGCAAGCAATGGTCGCTTTTACCCTCAATGGCGAGGCGCGAACACTCGACGTCGATCCAGAGATGCCGCTGCTCTGGGCGGTCCGTGACGTCATCGGACTCACGGGAACGAAATTCGGTTGCGGGCTTGCCCAGTGCGGCGCTTGCACGGTTCACGTTAACGGCATGCCGACGCGCTCGTGCCAGACCGCAGTCGGCGACATCGAAGGAGCCTCGATCACCACCATTGAGGGTGTGTCGGGCAAGATAGGCGAAACGGTCCAGACCGTGTGGGCCGAGTTCGACGTACCTCAATGCGGCTATTGCCAGTCTGGCCAGATCATGTCGGCCGTGGCCCTCCTTACAGAGACGCCTAAGCCGTCGGACGATGATATTGATTCGGCGATGAGCGGCAATCTCTGCCGCTGCGCCACCTATCATCGCATCCGCGCGGCCATCCACGAGACCGCCAACCGGCTGGAGACTTGAGGCATGTCGCAGTTTCTCTCGAAGCATAACTCCGTGCGGCCCACGCGCCGCTGGTTCCTCGTCGGCGCGGGCGTCACCACCGGCGGCCTCGCAGTGGGCTACCGGCCAGTGCTGGCCGCGCCCGACATCGCACAAACGACCCCTGCAAAGGTTCAGGCGAACCCCTTCCAGACCTATGTCGAGATCACAAAGGAGAACCGAATCATCATCCACTCCTCGCAGTTCGAGATGGGACAAGGCTCCTATTTCGGCATCGCCACCCTGGTTATGGAAGAGCTCGACGGCGACTGGGCGCAGGTGGACGTGGTCGGCGGATATGGCAATACCGCGTTCTACGGCAATCTCGCCTGGGGCGGGGCCGCACAGGCAACTGGTGGCTCCACGTCGATGGGCTCGTCGTGGGAACGCTACCGCAAGGCGGGTGCTGCCGCACGGGCCTTGCTGGTGGCGGCCGCGGCGCAGCGGTGGGACGTGCCAGCCGGCGAGATCAAAGTCGCTTCCGGGGTCGTGTCGCACGCCTCAGGGATGCAGGCGCGCTACGGTGACCTGGCTGAAGCCGCAGCGGGAATGCCGGTTCCCGACGACGTGCCGCTAAAGCCGCGCGACAAGTGGGCCCAGATCGGATCGGACAGCCTCAAGCGCTACGATTCCGCCGGCAAGACCAACGGCGCGCAGACCTACACGATCGACCTCATGATGGAGGGACTCCAGACGGCCGTTATGATCCATCCGCCGAAGTTCGGCGCCGAGATCGAGAGCTTCGACGCAACCAAGGCCAAGGCACTCGACGGCATTGTCGATGTCGTCCAGACGCCGCGAGGCATTGCCGTGGTTGGCAGGGACACCTGGACGGCGCTGAAGGGCCGCGACCTCGTGGAGGTGACCTGGAACGAGGAGAAGGCCGAAGAGCGCGGCACGGCCGAGATCATGGCCGAATACAACAAGGCAGCAGACGATCTGGGCGCGGCCACCGCGCGCGACGACGGTAACACTCCCGCAGCGTTCGCCAGTGCTGAGAAAATCATCGAGGGGCACTACGAATTCCCCTATCTTGTCCATGCTTCGATCGAGCCACTCAACGCGGCCGCCCGAATCAACGAAGACGGCACCATCGACGTCTGGGGCGGACACCAGATGCCCGACCTTTATCAGGCGGCTGCCGCTCAGGTAGGCGGCACCACGCCGGACAAGGTGAGGCTGCACGTGATGAAGACCGGCGGCAGTTTCGGCCGCCGCGCGGTCTTGGATGCAGATGTCATTATCGAAGCTGTTTCCACAGCGCGTGCACTGGGACGCGGCAAGCCAGTGAAGGTGCAGTGGACCCGCGAGAATGACATGCGGGGTGGGCGGTACCGGCCGGCCTATGTGCACGCAGTCAAGGCGGGGCTCGACAAGAAAGGCAATGTCGTCGCTCTCCATGACCACATCGTGGGCCAATCGGTCTTGGGCGGTTCGACCTCTGCGGCGATGATCAAGAACGGCATCGATCCAACCTCCGTAGAGGGCGCCACCAACCTGCCCTATGCGATCCCGAACCTGAAGGTCGAGCTGACCACCACGGACGTGAACATCCCGGTGCTGTGGTGGCGTTCGGTAGGCTCCACCCACACCGCTTACGCGGTGGAAACCCTGATCGATGAGCTCGCCGCCGCTGCGAACCGTGATCCGGTCGACTTCCGCTTGTCAATGCTCGGTCACCATCCACGGCATGCCGCCGTGCTTAAAGTGGCTGCTGAGAAGGCAGGCTGGGACAAGCCTCTGCCGGAAGGCCGTTTCCGCGGCGTGGCCCTGCATGAAAGCCTCTCGACCTATGTCGCCGATGTGGTGGAGATCACCCTCAACGATGAAAATGGTTTCAAGGTCGACCGCGTCGTCTGCGCGGTAGATTGCGGCACCGCGATAAATCCTGACCAGATTCGCGCTCAGATGGAGGGCGGTATCGGATTCGGGCTAGGTGCGATCCTCCAGGAGGAGCTGACCCTGAAGGGCGGTGTCGTAGACCAAGAGAACTACGATACCTATACACCGCTCAGGATCGAGCAGATGCCGCGAGTCGAGGTGCACATTGTGCCGTCCGAGGAGCCGCCCACGGGAGTTGGTGAGCCATGTGTGCCGCCGATCGGCCCGGCCGTCGCCAACGCGCTACGGGCGGCGACGGGCAAGACTATCCGCAAGCTGCCGATTATAAAGAACATGTCAGGAATGACACCATGAAACAGCCGCGATGAAGATCGCGCCGTTTTCGAACGCCTCCTGACAGGCGCTCATTTCCATGGGTCAAATTCCGGCGGCTGCCCGCTCCAATATCCGGTTTGGAGACGGCACCCCGTGTTCTGAACGACCACAGACGGGCCTTGGCGCCGGTTCCACTGAAGAACCGCTTTCGAGACGCAAATGCGTCCACTCCATGAAGAGCACAACCGTATAGCACCAGGAAGGCTAGCTCCCTCCATCGCTTCGGAGACCCAGGAACCCTCAGAAAACCGAACCTCCCGAGCTCAGAGGCGCTCGTGATCACAATCGCGCTGGTGCGTGGATCATTGTTCAAGGGTTTGTCAATAGGCAGGCGAGATGGCCGATCGACATGATCTTCGCCCGATGCCCTACAAACACAATGCCAGCCGCTGTCACGGAGTCGCGAAGACGAAGGCAATGAGGGTCGACGCCGATACTCATCGTTTGGTTGACAGAGCGCTTGGAATGCCATGCGCTTCACATCGGAGTAGCCATCCGGGAAGCCTGAAGCGCTTTGAAAACGCATGTGCTGCGGCTGTTATTCATAGCGTGGATGACTTTGATCAAAACAATCGATTTCATCACTCTTCCGGAATCGTGCATGGACAAAAAAGAGCCTCACGCACCAATCACACGCTGCTCTATCGCGTGACGAAAGCTGCCTTAGGAATAATCCAAAGGAGAAAATCTTCGATGCGCCCTGACGTGCAGTGGAGGTCGTGCCGAGAAAGTGAGTTGCAACTGGCCGACAATGTCGGGCGGTGCGACCATGGTCGCTTCGGAGAATGAAATCGGGCCAGTTCACGGGGGCGGTACTGTTATTCGTCGACGGCCGCCCTTCCCAAGACAGGCGGCATCGCAAGTTGGTTCTGCCGATGAAAACAACATCGCCGGATACATGTCAGCAGCCGCTCAGGATTGGATGATCCAGCCAAGCTCTCGGCGTGATGGCACTGTAGGCGTCACAGTCGAAGCATCTCATTGATCGTTTATGGGGCTTTCTTCGATGCCGCTGATGCCTGACGGGCGGTCGCAGCTGCAGGCGACAACACGGCCTATTTAGTTGGAAACAGTCGAGGTAAGCCAATTTGGCTTCCCGTTACTATCTGGAGAAAGAAATGCTGTGCCTAGGAATCAGCGGCGGACTTGACCAAGTCCATGAAAACCGATTCGAGCGTCAGAACGCCTTTATGCACGATGGCGCCGCGGTGCTCGTCCGAGACGGAAAGGTGATAGCCGCCGTAGAAGAGGAACGCCTCAATCGAATCAAGCACTCGAACAAGCTGCCAAGTGGTTCGATTCAATACTGTCTCTCGACGGCCGGGGTTCAGCTCAGCGACATTGATCGTGTCGCGGTCTACGCCAGCGAGCCCTATGCCAACGCCATGCTTGAAGGTATGTCCGCTTCCCAACCGGACATTCTCTCCACTCCGTTGGATGCTAAAATGTTGGTGCAGAACCTGTTAGCGCGTGAGTTCGGCACTAAGTTGGACAGTTCGCGTATTTCATTCGTAGGTCATCATCAGGCGCACGCCGTGAGCGCCTTTGCAATGTCGGGCTTCGAACAAAGTCTCATTCTAGCGATTGATGGCTGTGGTGATTTCCTGTCGGGCCTTGTGGCGGTAGGGTCTGGCACAGAAATTACGCAAATCGAGGCTTTCCCGGAGGACAATTCTCTTGGGCTGTTTTATCTCGAGACGATCCGCTGTCTCGGCTACGGCATGTTCGACGAGTATAAGGTAATGGGACTCGCGCCCTATGGCGACCCCGCTCCCTATCGCGAGCTCTTCGAGCAGTTCTACGAGCTCTCCGCCAACGGTGGCTACCGTGTTCACCTCGACCGCATCGGTCCGGCGTTGCTCCGCAACATCGAGATCAGGCGAAAGGGAATGCCTTTCACCCAGCAGCATCGAGATGTGAGTGCGTCACTGCAGGAAGCGCTTGAGCGGATCGTGTTCCACATTCTCCGGCACCACCGTGAGGCCACCGGCATGAAGCGGTTGTGTCTGGCGGGAGGGGTAGCCCACAACTGCACGATGAACGGCAAGCTGCTGTATTCAGGGCTTTTCGAAGACATCTTCGTGCAACCCGCGTCTCACGACGCTGGCTGCGCATTGGGAGCTGCGCTGATAGTCTCTAACGAGATGGGCCGCCCCGCGCCGCGTGAGCGACTGCAGGAGGTCTATTGGGGTCCTGATCTCGGGAGCGACCGCGCCGTGGAACAGGAACTGAATGCATGGTCCGGACATCTCGAGGTTGAACGCTCTTATGACGTAGCGAGCAGTGCAGCCCACTGGATCACCAACGGCGCCGTGATCGGCTGGGTGCAGGGTCGTTCGGAGTTTGGGCCACGTGCGCTGGGCAACCGCAGCATTCTTGCCGACCCTCGGCCCGCTGCAAACAAGGACCGGATCAATGCCATGGTCAAGAAGCGCGAAGGCTATAGGCCTTTCGCACCATCTGTGCTGGAAGAGGATGCGAGCGAATTTTTCGACCTCCCAGACGGTAAGCACGAATTTCCATTCATGAATTTCGTCGTTCGCGTGCGTGACTCAAAGCGCGCCTTGTTGGGTGCCATTACGCACGTCGACGGTACGGCTCGGCTGCAAACAGTATCGCGCGATGCCAACCCCGCTTACTGGGAGGTCATCAATGCGTTCAAGAAGCGGACAGGCACTCCAATTCTGCTCAATACGTCCTTTAACAACAATGCTGAACCGATCGTGGATACGGTTGCAGACGCGATTGCCACATTTTTGACGACAGAGCTGGATGGACTTGTGGTCGGGCCCTTCCTGGTAAAAAAACGGGCTGCAACGCTGCAGGATTGGACTGCGCTTGCGATTTCATTGCCTCCCTCAGTCTCCCTCCATCAAACCCGTGCTTACACAGCGCGAGATCATCAGGAGACTGTCTGCGAGATTATTCCGAACCACTCCAGCATTGACAGTGTGCGAATTTCAAACGACCTGTTTAATCTGCTGATGCGGATTGAGGGCGAAGCCGTGTTAAGCGATCACCTCAATATAATTGCGCCGGATCAGGCTGAGCATGAAGCTCTGCTGGAGGACCTGCGAAGACTGTGGGAGCAGCGCCTGGTTCGGCTGCATCCCTCACAAGCTGCTCGGATGGATCATGGGTCCGATAAAACGCCGGACCAGCCTAATAGGCTATCAATGTGATAGAGATGCCGCTCAAGCTCGGCCAATCAATAGTGTTCATCGACCCCGCCTGCGAGCTCACCGCTGTGATTTGGGGGGGTCGAGGTCGCCCTGGTCAGTATGCTTAGGAATGCTTTGAATGGGTCGTGTGCCTGGGTTGGAAAGGCGGGTCTGGCCTCACCGGACTTCTGTGTCGAGAGGTCCAGCCCGCAGAACTTTAGAAACTGGCGATGATGACCTAAGCGGCGAAGATCGCCGGCTTCGGCAATGACGGTCAATGCCTTGATCGGTCCGATGCCCGGGATTTGTCGCAGGAGCTGGTAATCCTGGCTGTGCCGCAGCAGATCGTCGGCCTGTGCTTCGATCTCATTGCGGTGCCGGATCAGGCTGCGTGCTTCGTCAATGACCATCCGGAACATGCGAATGGCAGGCGCATCAAATGGCAGTGGCAGTCCGATCGCTGGGCGCGCCGTCTCGAAAATATCCATCAGAATCTGTGTCTTGCTGACCTTGCGGCGGACGACATCCCAAGCTGCTGCCACAAACTCCTCCTTCGTCAGCGCCGTGATGCTTGCTGGGGTCGAAAAGGCATCGAGGAAGGCAAAGAACCAATCGCTGCGGCTGTTCCCCCGGAAGCGATCGATCTCGGGAAAATACAGCGGCAGGTAGTTGTCAGGATGCGGTGCTGGATCTCGGTCTTGGCCCTGGCGATCGCTTCATGTGTCTTCGACAGTTCCTGCACGTCGTTGATGCCGGCTCGCAGCGGATCATGGTAGACCTGCGTCGCCTGGATCCTGAGCATGTGTAGGATCACCTGGGCATCGATCTTCTTGCCGAATATGACGCCGAAGGCCTCAAGAAGCCCAGGCATCTGTTCTCGATTTTGCCTACTAGGCTGACGAGAAGGTCGCGTGCCGACAGCAGCACCCGCACGACACAGGTGCCGTGGCTCTTGGTGCGAACCTGCTTAAACCATCCGGTCCGTCCGATCTGGCAAGGCCCGCCGCTCGTCGGGGCCCGATTTGTTCGGCATCATCGAGAGGGCGGCGCTTGACACGATCGGAAGTCCGCGCTTCGTTAACTCGTTCCAGAGCCAGACCGCAAGCGGTCACGGCTCCATGCCGATCCGCTCCGTCTCCGCAGTTCACAGTCCCGCCCGCATCTCCCGGTCGGGCCCGGGTAGCCATTGCGCTGCAAGGCGGGTCTGATCGCTAGGGCGGCGCCCGCCACCATCTCCATCATCGGTTCGGCGACATAGCCAATCATCTCCCGTAAGAGAAGTGCTTTCAGGCAAGTTCCGCAGGTTCAAGGAGATCGTTGACGGCGCCGCCACTTGGGAGCTGCGTCGAGTGCATGGTCGAGCTTGCCGCCCAAGGTACGTGGCTTCGAAACGCGTGCGATTGCGCCTCATTCAAGACCGGTAGCGGGTGGTCGCCGACATACAACGGGGCGCAGGCGCCTGAAACGAACCCGTCGGCCACTACGGAGCAATCCTGCCGCCTGACCAGGCGCGTGGGAAAGTATCACAACGGTGACCACAGCGTCGCTTCAGGCCGTCAAAAGCTATTGCCGTGCGTCAAGGCGGGCTAGGTGACCCGTCGGAGGCCGGCACCAGCGGCTTTGTCCGGACAAGACAAATGCTATTGGGATTTGGCCGCCGCAGCCGCGAGCATCGCTTCTCCCATCGCAATGGCCCCTTGGGCACGCAGCATTTCACCAGGGTTCTGAATGTCGCGCAAGTCTTTGTTCTGGCTGAGTTTTGATTTTCCAACCAGGCCGGTGATCTCGATCTCCAGGGCGACGATTGCCTTAACCATCGTGTCGATGAAGTCCTTCGGCGCGTCGCCCATCTTCCACGGGGCAGGCTGCGAGGCTTCTTGCATATGAGTGAGCTTCGCCACGTTACGGCGTACGTATCGCTCATCATCCCGGACAGTGATGCGTCCGTGGGCGTGGACGACGAGATAGTTCCACGTCGGCACCTGCTTGTGGAGTTCGTGCTTGCTTGGATACCAGTTCGGCGAGATGTAAGCGTCGGCCGCACGGAAGATTACGAGAACCTCATCGCCATTGGCGACTTCCTCCCAGACTGGGTTCTTGCGAGCGACATGGCAATTGAGAACGCCCTTGTCTCCCTTCGAGCGGTCAAGCTCGAAGGGGAGGTGGTTCGCGTCCAGTGTGCCTTTGCTTTGGGTGACGAGGATACCAAGCGGGTGTTTCTCGATAAGCTCGAACAGGGCGTTCTGATCAGGGACGGCAAAATGAGGCGGAACGTACAACGGTTTATCTCCTGTCGCGAATGTGCGGTTGCTAGTAATCGGCGGAGCCTTACGGAACGGGCTCCTGAATCTTCGCTGCCGTCGACGAGTGCCCCGGATCTCGGTGTCCACCACGCTCAAGAACCGCCATCGAGAAATGGGCGGGCACATCAGATGCCGCCGCGTATGAGTGCGGTTGGTCAGTGACAAGCCGCGCACTCTCGCCTTCGCTTAAAATGACCACATGGGTACCTACCACAACGCTCAGGGCACCCTGACTGACCGAGATCAACTCGCGCGTATCCGGACTATGAGCATCTGCGGAAAACACGTCGCCCGGCATAATGACCCAGCTCCACAATTCGAACATCGTGCGCCCCGAGGTCGATGAATGAAGTTGTGCAAAGCTTCCCTTGGCGCTTGTCCAAAGCGTCCTCGTCTCTGTCCGCTCAATAGGAAGGCGAACTGTGGAAGGATCGTCATTCAGCAAATCGGCCACGGAGAGCGAAAACGCCGCCGCCAGTCGGCAAAGTATGCCGATACTAGGGTTCGCCTTGCCTTGCTCCAGCGAGACGACGGTTCCCTTGGACAAGCCGCTCAGTTTTGCCAGGCGATCCAGGGTCAGATTTTGGTCGCGCCTCAAGTCTCGGATTCGAACAGCTATCGCTTGCCCAAGGACCTGCTCGGCATCAAAGGCTGTCGTAACATCGGTCATTATATTGACTTAGGACCTCGGCTCACCTATTGCGGTCAGTATAATGACCGGGGCGAAATTGCAACTGCCCGTTAGGAAGGAAATAACCGATGCGTTTTGAGACGAAGGCGATCCACTGCGGCCGAGGGGTCGACGCGTCCACGGGGGCCGTATCCATGCCGCTGCACACCAGCACGACGTTCGAACGCGGTGTCAACGGGTCATTTCCGTCCGGCTTCGAATACACAAGGGATGGAAATCCTACACGCAATGCGTTCGAGGCGGCCATGGCGACGCTTGAGGGAGGGGAAGACGGCATCGCCTTCGCTTCGGGCATGGCCGCGATCGCTGCAGTTTTCGAGAGCCATCCGTCGGCGGGTCGGATCGTTCTGCCGGATGACATGTATTTCGGCATTCGTTCGCTGATCGAAGAGACCGACATTGGGTCTCGTTTCGACTTTGCCCCAGTCGACATGCGCGATTTGGACGCTTTGCGCGCCGCGGTGACATCGAAGCGGACTGGCCTCGTCTGGATCGAGACGCCGTCAAACCCGATGATCCGCGTTGTCGACATTGCGGCCATCTGCGCAATCGCGCACGAGGCAAACGCCTTGGCGGTGGTGGACAATACGTGGGCCACCCCAGTGCTTCAACTGCCACTCGAAATCGGGGCAGACGCGGTGATGCACTCGGCGACAAAGTACATTGGCGGCCACTCGGATTTGATGGCCGGTGTCGTCATTGTCCCAAACGCGTCACCCCTCGGTCGCCCATTGCGGATGGTCCAGAAACACAAGGGCAGCGTCGCAGCGCCCTTCGACTGTTGGCTGGCGTTGCGGGGCCTGCAGACATTGCCGGTCCGCATGCGCGCCCATTGCGAAGGCGCCCAGAAAGTGGCCGAGGCCCTGGCGTCTCATCCGCGCGTCGAAAAAGTGCTCTTTCCTGGTCTGCAAACTGATCCGGGACACGATCTTGCTACGCGGCAAATGAGCCATTACGGAGCGATGCTATCCTTTATCGTCGAGGGCGGAGCCGATGCTGCAATGGCCGTGGCCGGCCGCCTGAAGATTGTTGTCCGGGCGACAAGCCTTGGCGGGACGCATTCTCTGATAGAGCATCGCGCATCCGTTGAAGGTGCGAAGTCCAAAGCGCCAGGCGGGTTGCTGCGAATTTCTGTAGGGCTTGAACATCCTCAGGACATTATCGATGACCTGATGCAGGCCCTAGGCGAAACCTTCAAAGCGGGAGTCCAATGACGGGTGCAAGAACTCTGGCGCCGCTTTATGTGGCGGCTGGCGCAGCCGACGATCGGCAGAACAATGTTCCTGCTGAGTAGAACGCACGTCCTCTGGTGAACCGCTATCGCCGTGTCGCATCGTCTCGGGCGCGTGGTCGCATGGGTGATGAACGTCTTCGGGTTTCTGGACGATGGCCACGCGCTCGACCGGAAGCGGAAATACCCAGATTTGCCGTTGACCTACTGCTGCTCGACCTCGTCGGAGATCGCGGTCAACAGATGGGATGGATGTGCTGGCACTACGGCAGTTTGACAAGCCGGCCATCGGGGCGCTAGCACCGTCCAAAGCCAAGAGTCGCAGGGCAGAACTGACCGCACCAAGCGGGCTGCGGGACCCATCAGCTAACGGCCAGGTTGGTACCTCAACGCGCATCAGCACCGTGGATGCCACATTGTCCTTGTTGCGAGCGCGATCTCGGAACTTCGCTGTGACGCAGTCAGTGCACAGAGCGCACCCTGTAAGCAAATGAGCGGAAGAACGACACCCAGTGGAGGTGAGAAGTGATGCGGCGTCAAGATCCTCCGCGCTTTGCGGCAAACACACTGATCCCTCTTCACAACCCGGTCTTTCGTTCTATCTGGACAGCCACGCAGATATCCAGCCTTGGCTGGCTGGTGCAGAGCGTGGCTATAAGCTGGCTCATGGCCACGATTTCAGCCTCCGATCTGATGGTTGCGCTCGTACAGGCTGCATCGACACTGCCCGCGTTCTTCTTGTCGATCCTTGCTGGAGCCATTGCAGACAGCTTCAGCCGCCGTGGCGTGATGCTTGCCGGACACTGCCTGATCGCACTGGCATCCACGGCGCTGGCACTCTCTGTGGGACTGGGCTTTGCTAGTCCATGGCTAATCCTGGGACTGAGTTTCTTGGCCGGATGCGGCTTTGCCTTGAACGATCCAGCCTGGCACGCCTCGGTCGGCGATATCCTGGAAAAGCGCGACATACCCGCTGCAGTGACGCTGATGTCGGTGGGGTACAACGTGGTTCGCAGCATAGGACCGGCGCTGGGCGGTGTAATCTTAGCTTTGCTGGGCCCCCTTACGGCTTTCGCCCTCGCTGCGCTAAGTGACCTGGTCCCGTTGAGCGCTGTTCTGCGCTCACAGTGGCAAGTTCGCTCTTCGCCTCTTCCGCGCGAGCGGATGACTACGGCCATTCATGATGGCATGCGATTCACGGCGATATCCTCAGAGATCAGAGTGGCGATCGTGCGTGCAACCCTGTTCGGGCTATCAAGCATCTCGATCCTTGCTTTGCTCCCCCTCCTGGTTCGCGACCAGCTGGCGGGAGGGCCAATTGTTTACGGCGTGCTATTGGCCGGCTTCGGTACAGGCGCCTTCATCGCCGGCATTGGCAGCAGCTACTTGAGACGCATCACGTCCCAGAACCGGTTGATCACGCTCGCATCCGTTGCTTGCGCAACGTGCTGCCTTTTGATGGCCCTCACATCGTCGGTGGCTGTGGCGGCGATCGCGCTTGCAATCGGTGGCGCTGGCTGGGTTGTCACCTGGACCGGAACCGACGTGTGTGTGCAGTTGGCAAGCCCAAGGTGGGTCGTTGGTCGCACCCTGTCCATTTATTACGCCCTGACCTACGGCGGCATGGCAGCGGGTAGCTGGATCTGGGGTGCTGTCGCGCAGTACTATTCGCTGACGTGGGCTTTGGAAGGTGCTGCAGCGGCACTGTTGCTGGTCGCGGCTGTGGGAAAGCTATTGCCGGTGCGGCTATGGGAGGAATCGGATCAAGCGGCCGTCGACTTCAGGCCACCAGAACTGGCCCTCCCTTTGAAGCCCAGGAGCGGTCCGATCGTGATCAAGGTGGAGTACTCGATACTCGAGGAGAGTATCGATGAATTTCTGAGCTGCATGCGCGAAAGGCGGCGCGTTCAGAGCCGCGCCGGTGCGCGGGACTGGACCCTCCAGCGCGACCTTCAGAAGTCGACGCTTTGGACCGAGACATTCCGCACGCCGACATGGACGGACTATCTTCGTCTAAACCATCGACTAACGGTGAATGACAGGGACATAGGCGAGCGCCTTGCCGCCCTGCACATGGGTGATTCTCCGCCTCGCATCTCACTTTCAATCGAGCGGTCGACAAGCCCCGCCCCCGGCAGCCAAGTCCAGCCTGTGCCTTTTGTATCGCGCCCGTGAGAAAACCAAGACTTGTCTGGGCTTGGACACGGAACGAGCTATTGCAAATCGTTCCGGCCGGTTAGGCGAGCATGAGGATTCGCGTGGCAATTATGTCCATCACGGGTCCCATGTTCAGCCCGAGACCCCCCTCTCTGCCGCCAGATCGGCTTGAGCACGGATTCAGGTCGCCTGTCCTTTGCATAGCGGCGGGCAACGAATAGCAAGGGGGCGGAGGGTATCCCCGTCCGCGAAGCGGGCAGAGGAGGATCCGCAAGGCGGGTTGCTGGGGAGACGGGCCGCGCGCCTTTTCCGCCTAGTTTTCTCCGTTACAAAGTCCCCCGGGACGGACTGCCAGTTCACGCCAGGGCCAACAGCATGCTCGCACGGGCGACCGCCGCGTCTGCCGGTCCTGCGAGTAGAATAAGATCGGGAAGTGCGGCTTCATCCTCGATGCCAGAGCTCGCGTCGCCGTACCGCGGCCGCCAGAGCCCCTTGCGCTGTCACGAGTCAGCCCACCTTTCTAGCTGGCAGCGCATCGGGAGCCGATCCGCAGCACCTGTCGGCGCGCCTTCCGTGTCAACGCAGAACATGATGCATATTCCCAGCGCTTTTTGACAGAGCGAACTACAAAATGCAGAACACTGACTCTCCGCCAAATGAATGCTGTGAGCAAGCAGCAGGCGGAGGAACTCCGTCTGGGCTGAGTATGTGTTTCAACGCGGACAAATAAATTGTAGCCAGTTCACGAAACGCCGGGCCCGCTCCTCTGGCGTCCGATCGTCCAGGAAATCCCCTCGGCGCGCACCACGCCAGACACCTCCTTACCGATATGATGCTCAAGCACCGGCCGCCAAGGCACCAGCGTGAACTCGCGCGATTTCTCGATGACACCGTATTTTCCGCCGGCGAGCTCGACGCAGCGGCGCAGCGTTCCGTCTATTCGATTGCCATGCCGCGCTTCAGAATACGAGAGCCCGAGTTCGTCCGAGAGCTGACTGGCAACACGGTTCAGCTCTCGTTGGCGCAGCATTGAAAGCATGTTGGCGCGATAGATGACCCGATCCTGCGCATCATGGGCAAGACCTTGCGCGATCAGCCACTGCTGTCGGCGGGCCTGGACCTGACGTACTTCGCGACCGAAGCCAGAGTCGCGCAAGGACTCAGGGTGGGCTGATACCAGCTCCTGGTCGATCCAGGTGGCGCCGTCGAAGCCTACTTGGCTCTCCAGCGGCATTGATGAGAGCTTGTCAACGACAACAGGCTGGGCCCTCGCTCGCTGACGCTCGTAATCCGCGACGCGGTTGAGATGGTCGGGCGCGACTGTCCATGTGCCGTCCGGCTCGCGCTCGACGCCACCGGTCGCACGGCGGATCGCCTCCAGTCGCCGCACGTGCGTTTCGGCAAAGCGTTCGGTGGCCGAGTGGTCATGCTTGAGATGTATATCGATGCTGTAGCGCCCGTCGTTGACCGTGGCGATACCGGCAATTGCGCGGTCGACTTTTCTTGGCCCGGTGTCCCTCGGCCTGACCCGCACTATGCAGCCCTCTGGTGTCGGTTGGGTGGCCTCGCCTTTGCCGATATCAAAATAGTGGCTTTTGCCGTCCACGCCGTCGACGACGAGGTAATGGCGGTCAGTCATTTCGTCGGCCAGCCCGCGCCCGACGACACGTCCGACCACGGTTTGAGCCGACCCGTCGCATCGATCGTGGATAAGATGGTCGGCGGCACTGCGGACGAGCCCCTTGCCGGTCAGCTCGCGATGGATGGTCTTGACGATGTCGCCGCGCGCGCCGATGCGGCGTAGCGTGGCTTCGAGCTCATCCTCCAGGCGCCAGCGACCCGCAGGCATCTCCTCGGCGAGGCCCATCCGCTCGAGCTTGCGCAGGCGGCCCTGGTGCAGCGTCTGGCGAAAGGTGTCTCGGCTGGCCAGTGAGACACACCCCTCATCGTCGCGCATGCGCATCAGCTGCCGGTCGATGCTGGTGAAGCGTTCCTGCTCCATCTCCTGGCGCAAGCGCTGCTCGATCTCGCGGTCGGTGCGCGGGCCAAGGTCGAGGCTAACCAGTTCGGCTGCGCGCTCGCGCAAGCCAGAGGAGATGTAGTCCCGCGCTATGACGAGGTTTTCGCCGTGATTGTCCCTGCCGCGCACGATGATGTGGGTGTGGGGATGGCCGGTGTTGAAATGGTCGACGGCCACCCAGTCTAGCCTGGTGCCGAGGTCTTCTTCCATTTGCGCCATGAGGCGACGGGTGAGCGGCTTCAGGTCATCATACTCGATACCCTCTTCAGGGGCGACGATGAAGCGGAACTGATGACGGTCACCGTTCGCGCGATCGAGAAAGGCCCTGCCGTCCGCGCGGTCATTGTCGGCAGCGTAGAGCTCGCCACGCTCGCCTTCCCGGGTGACGCCGTCGCGCTGGAGGTAGCGGAGGTGCGCACGAGCCCCGTCGACTCCCTTGCCGGCCAGCTTGACGATGCGTGCCTTGACGACTGCGCGCCGCTGCCGAAACGCCGCGTGGCGGTCGCGCGCTCTAAGAACGGCGGCAGCGGCCCCGCCGCGCCCCACCCGGCTTCCGATGAAGCGGCTGCCGCGTCCGCTCCTGCCGCCTGCTCGGTTGACCGCGGCCTGCACCTGGCCGGCGTAGCGTTTGCCCGCCTTCGAGCCGAGCGAGCCAATTTTGCCGAGCTTCGGCGTGAATTCGTCATCCTGCATGCGGCCTCCGATGAACCAGCAGCAAAATCAGAAGCTTGCCCGCCAGACCCTCCTGGACTCGGAGGCAACCTCCTGGGAAAACGATGTGCAGACAAACACTTCGCCGCCTCCAGGAGGCGCTGCCTTTATCTTGCCTTCCGCGCACCTGCCTCCCTGCCCCGCCCGAACCACGGTAGCCGCTGCCCTCACCTGCGATCCGGCCGGCCTGACCTTGCTCGCTCCGATCCGAGCGGCACCAGGAGTTGGCCATTCGGGCCGGTCACGGAAACACCGTTTCGGAGAAAAAACAGCGACTGCCCGGACGGGATTCCCGGCGCGCTTTTGGAACGGGATTTGCCGGTGAACGCGTCCATATCGGCGGCCGAAATGCCCGCCGCCTTGATCTCTTCCAGATACGAAACCGTCTCGCTGGGCAGCGGTCGCCCGCGCTGCAAATGCTGCTCGTAGCGCTCCGGCCCGGCGTTATAGGCTGCAAACAGGCCTGGAAATCCGAAGCGGTCATACATGGCGCGCAGATAGGCAGTGCCTGCCAGAATGTTGTCGCGAGGGTCGTGCGGGACGGCTCCCAGGCCAAGCTGTGCGCGCAACTCCTCGTAGGTGCCTGGCATCACCTGCATGAGGCCAATGGCGCCGGCGCTCGACGTGACCGGCCGCCCATTGAGCGTCGTCTGCCCCCGGCTTTCGGCATCCATGACGGCATAAATCCAGGTCTGTGGAATGCTGAAACGCCGGCTTGCTTCGGCTACGAAGGGCTGCCATCTTGCAAGCTGCGGACTATGGGAGATGACGACCGGCTTCGTGTTGGTCGCGGCGGAACAGGAGCATGGTGCGAGACACGCCATGCTCAGCATAAGGAGGGTCACTCGGTCCATAGCGGCACGAGCCTCCCGATGATATTTTCGGTCGGCACCGGCCCGAAATAGCGGCTGTCGAACGAGCGATCTTTATCGCTGCCGAGCAGGAAAACCTCGTCGGCGGCGAGTTTTCGGCATGCATTCCACCAAGGCAGCGGACGGTGCTGCGTGTCGGTTGCAAGCCGGCGCGCGGCTATCTCGCCGCCGATGATGATGGCGTCGCCGAAGGTGCAGACATGCTCGCCGGGCAGCGCCGCAAGGCGCTTGACCAGCGGCACGTTGCTGGGCAGATAGAAGCGTTCGGCGGCGAGATCGGCGACCGGTCTTGGTGGGCGGACGAGTACGAGACCACCACGAGCGGGCGATCCGGATGCGACGCGATAGAGGCCGACCGGCGCACTCGCCGAGGCGTTCCAGACCAGCCAGGGCGATGGTCTGCCGAAGGCGGCGAAGCCGATCAGGCCAAGGCCGATTGTGGCAACGACGATCGTCTTGCGGGCTCGAATGCGCCGCAGATGGCTGCCGATCAGACGGATGGTGGGACGCCGGCTCATGAGCGGCCTCCCTCACCGGCCGAGCCGGATTCGTGCGCGCCATCCTCGGGCGCGGTCTCCTGCGCGTGCCCCTTCGACCAGTCGTCGAGTTCGTCGATGTGATAGCGGACATAGCGGCCGTGCTTGCGGAATTGTGGGCCACCGCCTTTGAGGCGCATCTTCTCCAGCGTGCGCTGGGACAGCCCGATATAGAAGGCCGCCTGCGCGGTGTTGAGAAACGGACTGCCCTTCTTGGCGCGGGCTGCGCGTTCGTTTTCGTCGTCCATGATGATCCTCGGTTCGTTACGGGCAAGCGAGGCGAGGATCGGCGAGCGAGATCGTTTTGGGGACGGGCGAAGAGTGGGGGGCGAGTTTTCGCCGCCCCTTCGGCGGCCTCACGGGTCCTGAGAGAGGCCCTGCGCCGGTTGGCGGCGCAGGGCTTTGCGGGTCGGCCGGTCAGTCGACCGGGTTCCAGATGATGGCGTAAGTGTCGTCGTCATCCTGGCCGGCGGCGCGGCCCAGATTGGCGTAGAGCTTGCGCGGGCCAAACTCGGGGGCCGCAATCGACAGGCTCACATAGTCCTTGCCGGAGGTCTCGCCGGTGCGGATCCAGGCCGCACCCACTTCGACCCCTTGCGTCAGCACCCGGTAGTCCGGATGGGTGTCGGCGCTCTTTGCCTGATTGGGCACGATGTCGATGTCGGCGCGGACGCTGAGCGTCTTGAGCTGGCCCTTGTAGCCGCCGTTTTCCTGTTTGGTGACGTATCCGATTGCGGTCATTTTCAGTCTCCTCTTGGTGCTCGCAGGGGACCATTCCCCTGCGATGGCGGACCGTGATGGGCGCGTCCGGACCGCCGGAACCGGCACGGCCGCAGCGATAGCGGAGGACCCGAGCGGGGAGTTTTTTTGAAGCGAAGCGGCGCGAGGAAGCCGCCGCAGGCGGCGGGGAAAAAAGCTGCCGGCGAGGGTTTCGGGCGGGCCGGATCCGCCCATAGGTCGTCAAGCCAGGCGCAGGGGAATGGTCCCTGAGACACAATGGAGACAGGTTGCGCGATCGGGGGCACAACGAGCAGGCGGCAATATGCGGGGGGCCGGCGGCGCGGGCTCTCTCGGCAACCGGATGTACAATTGGCCCCATGCGCCTGGCGCCTCAGCAAGCAATCCGGGGCGGTGCGGGGCTGCCCAAATGGGGGCGAATTGGCGTTGGAATTTATCGCACGCGGCACTGGATCGGCAAGACGATCAATCGGAGCCGGCGCGGCCCGGAGCGGCGCGCGCGTCCTTAGCGGCAGTACTCGAGAAAACGCCGCTCGGGCCCTGATCGACTATTCGCCACGAACAGCGACTGCTTCCTTGCGCACAGATCGGCGAATAGGAAGGCCTCGCGGCTGGGCAGCTTTCGGCCGGGAATTTGATCCAGCGCGGCAGCCAGGCCTCAACTTGAGGCGGCGGCCATTCTCGCCACCAGGAAGCCGCGGACCTTCCAGGCGAAACTGCTGTCCGCGCCATGCTTGCCGCCGATTTCGGCGAGCATCGAATCGGCGATTTCCTTGTCGCGCAAGCGATCGAAACGCCATTGTCCGGTTGCCGCCATATGCCGACGACGCGCACGATATTGTCGTCGCCAAGCGCCCACCTTGCGCGCGAACATGCCGGCGGCAGCAAGGGGTCGCGATTGCCGCTGGCCACCACCGGGCAGGCCAACAGCTTGTGCCGCATATTGCCGAATGCGGCGTCAGCCTTGCAGCCGGCAAGGCTGGCAGTCACTGTCTCGTTGGCTGCGCGCTGCGGCTCGGGGCGCACCTTGGCGATGCAGATCGGCATAGTTCAGCATCGGGCCGGTGAGTTCCGGCGCCGTCAGAAATGGGCATCTGCTCGCTTTGCGGCGTCGGCCAGTTGAGCATGGTGCATCGTCATGCCGCAATCCCTTCTTGCGCCTCGCCTTCGGCATCGGCCTGAAGGCCAAGCAGGAAATCGGCGGCCTTCGAAGCGAGGCTGGCGGCACGGAATATAGCGCGGTTGTCCTCGCGCAGCACCTTCAGCCATGAGCCGATGTAATCGGCGTGACGCACGGTCGGCTCGATGCCGAGATTGCTGCAGACGAAGGCGGCAGTGATTTCGGCGACCAATTCTTCACGCGCGTAAGCCTTGGAGCCGAACGAGCCGGAGAGGTCGCGAGCAAGCCGCGTCGGGTGGCCGGTCCAGTGGCCAAGCTCGTGAAAGCAGGTCCGGTAATAGTCGATCTGCTGATGGAACGCTGGCTGCGGCGGCACCTGAATGTGGTCGCTGCCCGGCATGTAGAAAGCGCGATCGCCGCCGATCCTGAAATCCGCACCGCTGGCGCGAATCAGGGTTTCGGCCTGCGGCACGATCTCGCACTGAGGCAGCGGCTCGGCGGGGGCATGGAGGGGTTCCGGAAGACTGTCGCACTGCGCGACATTGAAGACGGTGAAGCGCTTCAGAAAAGGCACGGCCTGTGGTGCATCGCCCTCGTGGCGTGCGCGCTCCTTCTCGTCCTTGGGGACAAAGCGGTCGGCATGCACGATGGTCGTGCCGCGCTCGCCTTTCCTGACATTGCCGCCCAGGGCAAGCGCCTGCCGGAAGGTCACCCAATTCTGGCTGGGATAGCCGCGCTCGATGACGGCGCCCCACAGGATGAGGATATTGATGCCGGAATAGCTGCGCCCCGTGGACGCATTCCTCGGCAGGCCAAGGCCTGCTTTTGCGCTGCCCCATGGCTTGACCCATGGCACGGTACCGCGCTCCAGCTCGGCAATGATGCGGTCTGTGATCTCCTGATAGAGGCTGGCGCCCGGGCGCCTGCCCTTGCCTGCGCCAGCCTCTCCGCTGGTGGTACGCTTGCTGTTTGCATGCATCGTTTCATCCTCCGCTCACCAATCGCCGCGCCTTTCCCCGGAAGCGGGGTGGGCGGCGAGTCGCGACCGGAAAGGCCCGCCGTGGTAGGCGGACCGCATCCGAAGGACCGGAACGAAGAGGAGGACCCTGACCGGCACGCGAAGGGTTGCGGGCTGCCGCGGCGGGTCTAGAAGGGAGTGCCGCCCACCCCGCGCCGCCGGGAAAGGCCAACAGACAAACCGCGCCGCCCGCAAAGGCGGCGGCCGTCACAGCCCGAAGGGCTGCCCACGCCAAGGGGCGAAGCCGACTGGCCGAGACCGCCTGAGCTTGCCGAAGAAAAGCGGGCTCGGTTCACGAGCACCTGGTGCGCGTCGTCAGGCGCGCGGGCGCAGCCAAGTTTTTTCGCACATGGTCAGGCGGCGCAGTTACGTCGAGAACCCACAGGCACCGCCGCCGTGCGCGCGGCTTCCTCCGAAAACCAGCGCTCGCCTTTCAACAAATTGAGGCATTGTCCTAGACAATATTCCTGTCCGGATCATGATAGATGCGGCGCGCCCGCTAGGACCGGAGGCTGGACAGAATCTCGCACGGATCAGCGTCAATGGCCGCAGTTATGTCGAGAAACTCGATGACGTCGAGACGCCGCTCTGCGCCCTCGTACTTGGCCACGAAGGATTGGGGACGACCAAGCTTGTCAGCCAGCTGCTCCTGGGTCAGGCCTTTGGCCTTGCGCAGCGAAACCAGCTGGGCCAGAAACCGCTGGTGGCGGGGCGATCGAAGGGATTTGGGCATGGAGGCGAACCGGTCGGGTAAAGACCGGATCAGCGACTAATCCCGGTTTCGGATTATCCCATTTTGGGATATACTGCGTGCGCTCACAGGCGAGGTTCGCAGGCATGAATGGACCAATGGGAACAGATGAGACTCGAAGCTCAACTTTGAGCGATGAAGTCCCCTGGTCGGAGAACGTCACGAGCTACGACAGGGAGCATTTCACAATCTACCTGCGGATCCTGGATGCCTGCGCCGACAATGCCAGCGAAAAGGAGATGGCCGAGCGCATTCTCGGCATCGACCCGTCCATTGACCCGGTCCGCGCCCGCAAAGCTCTTCGCAGCCATATCGACCGTGCGAACTGGATGGTGACGACCGGCTACAAGGAACTGTTCGCCGGCTGATGCACAACGCCCACTGCCACGTGCTTCGAGCAGGCAAGTCTCTGTAGCCAAATTCGGCAGCGCACGGCCGCGACAGCCGGCGCGGCGGGAGCGGTCACAACTGGTTCGCGTGCTGTTTGACTGCCATTTCCAGTGCTTGCATCAAAGGCACAGCCTTGGAGAAGAGGAAGCCCTGAGCGGTTCGGCAGCCAAGCTTGTGCAGGGTTTGCCGATCCGCCTCTGTTTCGACGCCCTCGGCCATGACCTCGATCCCGAGCATCTCACCGAGTTCGATGACCGATTTGACAAGCAGTCGGTCCTCTCGGGACTTGGCCAAGCCGCGAATGAAGCCCTGGTCTATTTTCACCTTGCGTATCCGACGGTCCTTGAGAGATGCCAAGGTAGAAAAGCCGGTGCCGAAGTCATCGAGCGCGATGGAAATACCGGCATGTGAAAGCCGTCCGAGCTTTTCATCCACTCTGTCCGGGTCCACCGGCGATTCTTCGGTAATCTCGATTTCGAACATCGTCGCAGGCAGGCCTCTTGCCGCCAGACCATGCAGAACCATGTCGTCGATATCGCCGGCTTCCAGTTCGCGAGGGGAAACATTCATCGCCACACGAATGTCACGACAGTCAGCCTTCACCAAGCCGTCGATAAAAGCACAACAGTCGGCGAATACGGTTTGCGTCAGCAGCTGAAGCATTCCGGTTTCGCGTGCGGCCGTGATGATTTCGGGTGGAGAGATGGCACCATGCGTCGGATGGGACCATCTCAGCAAGGCTTCAAAACCGACCACGGTCTCGGTGTCGAGTTTCACGATCGGCTGGAACCAAGGTTGCAATCTTCCCGTCTTTATCGCCGAATGAAGATCCCGTTCGATGGACTGGCGACGTTGCAGTTCCCTGTCGAGTTCGGCATCGAACAGGCAAAATTCGTTCCTGCCATGGCGCTTGGCCGTATACAGGGCGATATCCGCCCGCAACAACATTTCAGTCAGGCTCGGCGTCTGCGCCAAGTATATCCCTATCGATGCCCCGACCCGCACGGACGCGACCTCGATATAGGGGCGAGCAATTTTGGCTATGATATTGGAGGCGAGATCACTGGCAGAAAGCGAAGCTCTCGTTGAGGGAAAAACCAGCACGAATTCATCGCCGCCGATACGAGCGAGCGTTGAGCCTTCGGGTGCTTCCTGCTCTATGCGGCGGGCGATCATGACAAGCAGTTCATCACCGGTCCTGTGACCGTAGGTGTCGTTGACAGATTTAAAGCCGTCCAGATCAATCAGCATTGCCACGAAGGGGCCATCCGCGGTCTTGAACCGACCGATGGCGTGTTCGAGGCCCCGCCTGTTGAGAAGGGCGGTCAGATGGTCCTCCTTGGAGTTGCGCTCCATTTCCGACGCAAATCGCTCTGCCTCATGTCTCAGGCGGCTTGCTTCGCGGAAGCGCGCCTGCCCAACAAACGAAGCTCGGACCAAGCCGCCCATGAAGAGCAGAACGGTGGAAGCCAGAATGTAGCGTTCAAAATTGCCTTTCACCAAAAGGCACGCGACCGTGATGAGGAGTGGAGGTGTGATGAAGCTGGTCGCCGCCGCGGCATACGAACTGCCATATGTAACCGCACCAGCTGAAATGCCCGCCAGTATGACCAGATGCATCGGCGCTTGTGGTGTTGTGTATCCAACAGTCAGGACGGCCGGGAAGGACCAGGCAAACCCTGCCAGAAGGGCAAGGACGCCAAACATGCGAAGGCGCGGCAAAACGCCAAGCAAATCCTGATGGCGCTCCGTTTCCTTTAGCTGAAAACGGGCGAGTGCAAGCCGGGCGGCATTTAGCGCATTGACGACCAGGAACCAGCTTGCAGCGGCAAAGCCGCCGCCAGAAAGGGCCTGCACCGCGCAAATCAGGCCTGACAGGATGGCGCTTATCGGCATCGACACGAAGAGCCCGGCCCTCAGGTCAGCAAGCTGATCCTGACGGATTTTGGCCTCCAGCGATTCTTCTTCCTTTAGGGGTGCCATGAATGGACCAGCTTGCTTGCGTCGTTGTTCGCGAGGACCAAACCTATGCAAGCCCACTGAAGGACGGGTTAACTACCCAGCGAGGGTAACCAGTGCGCTCACCATGCTTCGGGTCACACCTTTGGCTTAGCATTGCCGAATCATCAAGGCTTCGCCCGCGCGCGTGCCTTGATCCGAATCATGCCATGATCGGCAACGTCACCAGGAGACAGCCTTGCCCCGCGACGACGCGCGCCAGCAAGACAAGGAAGCCTCGCCGAGACAGCGTTCCAGAGCGGCAGCGCTCTGTGCGATTCACCGCCTGAGCATGGCCGAAATGCCATGGCGGACAAAGGGAAGATGTTGGGCAAAGCGGAGCCCAGCATGTCTTGCAAGCCGTGCCGCCGGGTGCTCGCTTGAGTAAAGACCGACAAGCATGTTGGTGGCATGATAGAGCGGCGCCGCCGACAGCCGCAGCCGGCTTTCGTATCTGCCGAGCATGTCGGGATCGGCAATGTCGCGGCGGGCGCGACATGCTGTCAGTATTTTATGAGCGAGTTGCTTCTGGCCGCTGAGGCCGATGTTGAAGCCATGCGCGGTCACCGGGTGCATGCCGATGGCAGCGTCTCCGATCAGTGCCGCACTCGGAGCCGAGAACTTGTGCGCCCAGGTCGTGACCAGCGGATAGGCATGGCGGGTGCTTGCCAGGGTCATCTCTCCGAGACGTCCTCGACACCGGTTCATCAATTCCATGAGGAACAATTCGTCATCGAGAGCAAACAGTCTGTCGGCCTCACTTGAGCGCAAAGTCAGAAGCAGCGACGACACGCCTCCCATGAGCGGCAACATCGCGATGGTCTGATGGTGGTCGAACCATTCGACCGCGATCTGGTGATGGAAGCGCTCGTGCCTCACTCGGCAAATCAGCATGGAGTGGCCAAGCGGATGGATGTTTGCGCCAATGCCGAGCAGGTCGCGCATCGCGGACAAACGCGAATCCGCTGCGACGAGCAGCCGAGCGGCCAATTGCCTGCCATCAGAAAGCGTTATGACCGCCTCGTCTTCGCTATTTGTTGCATTGACGACCGAGTTGCCGCACAGCAGCCGGGCATGGTCCTGGAAGTAGACAATTTTGAACAGGGCATCGCGGATCTGACAATTTGGGACCAGAAATCCGAGTGGTTCCCCAGATCGGCTGAGAGCATCAAAGCACAGGGCGAAAGGGCTCGATCCGTTGAGCACGCGCGCGCCATGAAGCGGTGATTTGTCCGATGCGGGGATGGCGTCCCAGGCGCCGAGCTCGCGCAGGATTCTCACTGATGCGTGGGTCAGCGCGATCTCGCGACCGTCGAAAGCCGGATTCGCCAGGCTGTCGAGCGACTGCCGTTCAACCACTGCCACCTTGAGTTGGCTCCGGGCGAGCGATGCTGCGAAGGCAAGCCCGACCGGCCCAGCTCCGACGACAATGATGTCGAATGTTTCCACAGAGCCGGCCATCAGCGTGCCGCCATAGCGGCTATCTGCGATACGAAGCGCTCTTGAAGCATCGCAATCACCCACGGTTTGCCGCTCATCTCCCCAGCGTCGATAGACATGCGTTCTCCGTTCAGAGACGGGTCAATGAAACCACGCCGTTGAAGAGATAACGCTGATCTGGATCAACCAGGCTCGACAAACCCGGCGGCGGCGGGTTCACGGTCGAGTGGTCGATTGCCGCGAAAAGGTCTGCATGTCTGGGCATTCTGAATGGTCGGCTTCCCAACCGGCGTGCCACTCCTGGCCAAAGGTTCGGCAACGTATATTGGCTGATCCGTTCTTCGCACGCGCGCCGTATCGTCATGACGCGGGCAATCGCCAGCGAAGACTAGGTCGACTGACGACCAGCATCCGCACAGTCGTTGGCGCCGCCAGCCGGTTCAGCCTCGCGGATCTTCCCGATCGATAAGGACCCGCTCGGCGGAGCCGTCAAGATCTTCGTATTGGCCGCTCTTCAAGGTCCACAGGAAGCCCCGGTCCAAGCCCCACCAAAACAGGCAGCGGCCATCGCATTTCCGTCAGGACGGGCGTGTTGCTGCCGACAGGGTGGCGTGGTGCCCTGTTTTGACATGGCGCGGATCAGCACAAGCAGCAAATCAGTTCGCGTGATGATGCCGACGACCCTTTCCCGATCGACAATCGGGACATTGTTGATGCGGTGTTGCATCATCAGGTCGACAATATCTGCAATCGAGGCGCCAGGAGGCGCCGAGATAACCTGTGGGCTCATCACCTGATGGATGATCCGTCCGTTCGAGCGCACATAGTCATTGGCGGTTGTGCCCGGGCCAAGATCAAGCTCCAGCCAGCGCGGACGCACACGCTGGGTTCCGAGTTCCTCTCGGCGCAAGAAGTCGCTTTTGCTTACAATGCCAACCAGGGTGCCGTCGCTGTTCGTTATCGGCAGGCAGCTGACTTTGTTGGAAAGCATGAGCTCGACCGCTTCGGCGATTGTTGCGTTCGCATCCGTTGTGATGACTGGCTTTGTCATTATGGATTCGGCTTGCATCCTCACCCTCCTGATTTTTGCTCGGACGACGATAGGGCATCCCGACCCGCGGCGCTTTGATCTGGGGCACTTGGAGCGAGTGGTATTCTCCGCGCCGTCGTCGCTGTCGATGAGAATGCGCTTCGCCGCGCCATCGAGATCCTCGTACTGGCCGCTTCTCAACGCCCAAAGGAAGCCGGACAGGCCGAGTGCGCCAAGGAATAGGGCTACGGGGATGAGGTAGACGAGCGTCGTCATGACGATTTGGCCAAGGCGCCGGCCCGCGCGGGCCTGTCTTGCCGCGCAATTGCGGACGACGCACCCGTTGCGAAGCCTTGCAGACGCATGGCATTTCCAATCACGAGCAATGACGAGGCTGACATCGCGACCGCCGCGATAAGAGGCGTAACATGGCCAAGAATGGCGATCGGCACCGCCACAGCATTGTAAACGATAGCAATTGTTATGTTCTGTCGGATCAGGCTTCCCGCCTTGCGCGACACGTCCAGCGCCAGCGGGATCGCCAAGAGGCTTTCGCGCAGAAAAACGAAGTCGGCTCTATTGCGGCCAATGTCGGCGGCCGTGGCGGGTGCGATCGAGACATGCGCAGCGCTGAGCGCCGGCGTATCGTTGAGCCCGTCGCCAACCATCAGTACCTTGTGCCCGTCTCTCGCCAGGCTCTCGATGCGTTCAACCTTGCCGGACGGCAGCAGGCAGGGAACGAAGTCATCGACACCAAGCGCGTCCGCAACCTCTGCGCAGGCTTTCGCGGTGTCGCCCGACAGCATCTCCACGCTCATACCAGCGTTGTGCAGTTGATCGATGGCTGCCCTGGTATCGACGCGCAGCGCATCCTCGAAATCGAAGGTCGCGACGATGATCCCGTCTTTCGTCAGAACCGTCCCGCCATAGCCATGTCGGCCTTCGCCGCCGGTGCGGGCTTTCCATCCAGCCCATCCGCGTCGACCCAGTCGCCAGATGTTTCCGGCGGCAGCGGCTTCGATGCCGAATCCCGGCTGTTCGGTGACGACATCGAATTTGCGCTGCCCGCCAGGCGCGGCAAAGCCGGCTATGGCCTTTGAAAACGGGTGGCGCGAATGCGCCGCCATGTCGGCTGCAATTGCCAGCATGGCCGGATCGATCGACGATGCATTGACGAGCCGCGGTTTTCCGAGCGTGAGCGTTCCGGTCTTGTCGAACACCGCGGCATCGATAGTCGCCAGGCGCTCCATGGCCGAACCGTCCTTGACCATGATGCCGTTCTCGAACAGGCGCCGCGCAGCGACCACCTGAACGATCGGCACGGCGAGGCCGAGCGCGCACGGGCAGGTGATGATGAGAACGGCAATGGCGATGGTTATCGCGCGGTGCCAGTCGCCGGTCGCCGCCATCCAGCCCAGGAACGTCACGAAGGCGGTGAGATGAACCACGGGCGCGTAGAGTGCCGAGACGCGATCGGCGATGCGGCGATAATGCGCACGACCGCCCTCGGCAGCCTCGATCAGCCGAACCATTTCCGCCAGGAACGAATCCTTTGCGGCGGCTGTCGCCTCGATCGTCAGCGAGCCGGTAAGGTTGAGTACGCCGGCCCGCACGGCTTCGCCTGGCTCTACGCTTCGGGGCGTGCTCTCGCCGGAAACCAGCGAGCAGTCGAGATCCGACGCCCCTTGGATGATCTCGCCGTCGACGGGTATCCTATCGCCTGCCGCGATCAGCAGCAGCATTCCCGGTTCGATCTCGCCAACCGGCAAATAGTCGCGTGCGCCATCGCCGCGCAGCACCATGGCGCCACGCGCGGCCAGCTGCGACAGGCCCTTCACGGCGGTGCGGGCGCGCTCCCGCATTACATGATCCAGCGTGCGGCCGATCAGCAGGAAGAACAGCAGCGACACCGACGCGTCGAAATAAGCGTGATCGCCATGGTTGATCGTCTCGTAGAGGCTCATTGCGTAAGCGAGCGAGACCCCGACCGCGATCGGCACGTCCATGTTCATGCGGCCGTGGCGCAACGCATTCCAGGCCGAGCGGAAGAAGATGCCACCGGCGAAGGCCAGCGCCGGGATGGCGATCAGCGCTGAGACCCAGTGGAACAGGTCGCGTGTCGCGCCTTCGGCACCGGACCAGACCGAGACCGAAAGCAGCATGATGTTACCCGCCGCAAAGCCCGCAACAGCGACGGCCCGGATGAGCTCCGAGAGCGTCTTGTCCTTTGCATCGATCTCGGTCTCGAACAGGTGAGCCTGATAACCTAGCCGCTCCAGCACGGTGACGAAGGGTGGAACCTCGCTCCCGCGCCACCGGACCGATAGCCGCTTCGTTGACAGGTTGACGCGAGCGGCCTCGACGTGATCGAGTTTTACCAACGCCGTCTCTATGGTCTGGATGCAGGCGCCGCAGTGAACGGTCGGTACGGAAAGGTCGGTCTGACGAAGATCATCGCCAAGCGATCGGCTCGCCAGCCTTATTTCCTGGCTGGATGGCAGGACCGAGGTGGCGCCGACCAGATCCAGCGCCATTTCGGCGCCCGGCGCACAGCAGCTCATTTCAGCGCTCCATGGGAAATCATGATCCTGCGCACGTCGCGATAAGGTTCCTTCAGGCCGGCGTCGGCGTCGACTTCCACGATCCAGACACCATCCTTCGGCGTGTGCAGCGCGGCGAATTCCTGACCCGAGGCGAGGGCGAGCTTGATGGATCCATCCTCTTTTTCGTAAGCGGGACGGCGAAACAGCACCTTAACGCCATGCAAAGGAACCAGCTTGCCAGCGGCGTCGGTGAGGCTATAGCGGACTTCTCCCCAGGCGATGGTCAGCTTGCCGGTCCAGCCGAGGGCTGCCTGCGCCCGCCCTTCCTCGGCCTTCTTGTTGAACTGCTGGCTCGCCACATAGGTGTTTTCGACCACAAGGCCGGTCCAGCTTGTGTTGGCGAGCGTCGCCATTGTCAAATTGACCGCGATCACCACCCCGAAGAAGGCAAGGATGATGGTCAACATGTGCTTGCCGGTGAACTCGCGGGACTTTCGCGTGGTGGCGTTCATCTGGCGATCTCCGGCGCGTTGAAGGTGGCGGTGTATTCGTCCGCCTCGAAGCTCGCCTTGTCCTCGACACGGAACGTGAAGGTCTGCGCCGTGCCGTGGATTTGATCGGCGGGCTGGCGCACGAAGACCTTCAGCATTTTCAGGCGGTCGGGTTCGACCGGAATGGCGAAAGAGCGGCCTGCCTGAACGTCGTCGCCGACCACGCTCATTTCAGCTCCTTGCAAGCCTTGCATCGTGACGATGATCGTCCTTGGTTCGGGGATCATGTTGAGCAGCTTGACGGTATAGCCGTTGCGGATCGAACCGTCGGACAGCGTCACGAACTGCGGATTGCGGTCATGCAGCACGTTCACTTCGAGCCGGTCGCGCGTCAGCAGCGAATAGAGCAGGCCCAGGCCGATCAGCGACCACATACCCATGTAGACGTAGGTGCGCGGCCGAAAGATCTTGCGGATATGGAAATGCGCCACCTTGTCGGAGAACAGGCCATCAGCCGCCCTGACCAGCGACGGATCGACCGAACTCGCACCGCCTGCGGTCGCCAGCATCATGTTGGCGTTGTAGTCGGAGAGCGTGGCGTAGGAAATCAGCCCGCGCTCCTTGCCGAGCTTGTCCATGACGCCGTCACAGGCGTCGATGCAAAGCGCGCAGGTGATGCATTCGAGCTGCTGGCCATCGCGAATGTCGATCCCCATCGGACAGACAGCGACACAGGCATTGCAGTCGACGCAGTCGCCGACGGGCTGCCCTGCGGCAAGAACCTTCTTGGCGTGACGTGAGCGCGGTTCGCCCCGCCAGTCATTGTAGGTGACAGTGAGCGAACTTTCGTCGAGCATGGCTGCCTGGATGCGCGGCCATGGGCACATATAGGTGCAGACCTGCTCGCGCATCAGCCCGCCGAACGTATAGGTCGTCGCCGTCAGCACGGCGACGGTAATGTAGGCGACGGGTGCCGCAGCGCCGGTGAAGAGCTCGCCGACCAGCGTCGGCGCATCGGCGAAATAGAAGATCCAGGCGCCGCCGGTCAGCGCACCTATGACCAACCAGATGGCGTGCTTCGACACCCGCAGCATCAGCTTGCGGGCGGTCCAGGGACTGGCATCGAGCTTGATACGAGCATTACGATCGCCTTCGATGGCCCGCTCCACCACCAGGAACAGATCGACCCATACGGTCTGCGGGCATGTATAGCCGCACCAGGCACGGCCGACAGTCGACGTGATGAGGAAAAGACCGACGCCGGCCATCACCAGAAGTCCGGCCACATAGTAGAATTCCTGCGGCCATATCTCGAACAAGAAGAAATAGAAGCGCCGGTTTGCAAGATCCAGCAGCACGGCCTGGTCCGGGCTAAACGAGCCCCGATCCCATCGCAACCACGGTGTCAGATAGTAGATGCCGAGCGTGACCGCCATCACCAGCCATTTGAACTGGCGAAAGCTGCCCGAGGCCCGCTTCGGGAAGATCTTCTTGCGCGCGGCATACATTGACTGACGCACCTTGGCGGAGTTGACCGGCGTGGGTTCGATCCGTCCTATTTGCGTGTTATCAAGCACGAGAAGCTCCAGTCACCAGCGACGATTTCGCCGGAAGCCGACTCAACGGTTCTGGATGATGCCGAGGCCCGGCTTGCGCCGGGCCTCGTCGCTTGGCGGGAGGGGGAGGACGAGAATAGGCTTCTGCTCCTATTCTCCGCCGCCAAGCGAATGGATGTAGACCGCCAGTTCCTTGACCTTGATCTCGCCGAGGCGCGCGCCCCAGGCCGGCATCACGCCCTGTTTCGGCGCGGTGACCTGGGCGGCGATGGCCGCTTCGCCTGACCCGTAGAGCCAGATGGCGTCGGTCAGATCTGGAGCGCCGAGTTCCTTGTTGCCCTCTGCATTGTCGCCGTGACAGGCCACGCAATTTTCGGCGAAGACCTTGGCGCCGGGCGCGACCAACGATTGATCGCCGACAGTGCCGGACAGGCTGGCAATATAGGTGCTGACCTGTTTGATCTGATCGGCGGTGATGATGTCGCCAAAGGCCGGCATTTCCGACAGGCGCGTATCCGGATCGGAGGCGAAGCGGATGCCATTTGTGATCGTCTGCTGGATCTGGTCCGCCTCGCCGCCCCACAGCCAGTCGTCGTCATTTAGGTTCGGAAAGCCCTTGGAACCCTGGGCGCCGGAACCGTGGCACTGCACGCAATTGAGCTTGAACGCGGCGCCGCCGGCGGCGACTGCGAATTCGCGCAACGTATCGTCCGCCGCGATCTCCGAAACGCTTTTCGACTCTATTGCAGCGACATATTTGCCCTTTGCCGCTTCGGCCGCCGACAGCTCGTTCCCGACATCGTTGCGGCTGGAATAGCCGAGCACACCCTTCGTTGCAGTGTGCAGCAGCGGCCATGCCGGATAGGCGATGGTGTATCCGATCGCCCAGACTATGGTGATGTAGAAGGTGATGACCCACCAGCGCGGGAGCGGGTTGTTGAGCTCGCGAATGCCGTCCCACTCATGACCGGTCGTCGAGATGCCGGAAACCTCGTCAATGTGATCGCTGCTCATGATCAGTCCTCCTTCAGAGGAATTTGAGCTGCTTCGCCGGCTTGCCTGCGGCTGCCGGGACGAAGTGCAAAGGCAACGGCTCCGATGAAGAAAAGAGCCATGGCAAGCAGGCCCCAGCTGTCGGCAAACTCCCGCATGAAATTGTACGTCATCGCCATTCTCCTCAGCGGTAGCCGGCGGTCTCATCGTAGTTCTTGAAATCGACCAGCGTGCCGAGCATCTGCAGATAGGCGACCAGGGCGTCCATTTCTGTGACCTGTTGCGGGTTGCCGTCGAAGTCGCCGATCTTGGCCTTGGGGTAGCGGGCCTCGAGGCCGGATGTGTCGGCGTTGGGATCAGCCTGCGTCATCAAATCGGCATTGGCGTTAGCGATCATGTCATCGGTGTAAGGGGCACCGACACGCCTGTTTGCGACCAGATGCGTCGAGAAGTCCTTCACCGCGATCGGCGTGTCCTTCAGAAAGCCATAGCTCGGCATGATCGATTCCGGCACCACGGAACGTGGGTCCGTGAGGTGCTCGACATGCCAAAGATTGGAGTAGCGATCGCCAACCCGGGCGAGGTCCGGGCCGGTACGCTTCGATCCCCACTGGAAGGGATGATCATACATCGACTCGGCCGCCAGGCTGTAGTGGCCGTAGCGCTCGACCTCGTCACGGAACGGCCTGATCATCTGGCTGTGGCAGAGATAGCAGCCCTCGCGCACATAGATGTCGCGCCCGGCAAGTTCGAGCGGCGAGTAAGGCCGCATGCCTTCGACCTTCTCGATCGTGTTGTCGAGATAGAAGAGCGGCGCGATCTCGACGATGCCACCAACGGTGACCACGAGAAGCGATCCAACGAGCAGAAGTGTAGCGTTCTTCTCGATGACCGCGTGTCTGTTCATCAACCTCATTTTCTGTCTCATCATCGCGCAAGCTGGAGGGCGGGAACGGAGCCGGGCATCGGATCCTCCTCGCGCCGGTAGCCAAGGATGGTCATGGCGACGTTCCAGGCCATGATCAGGGCGCCGGAGAGGTACATGGCCCCGCCGATGGCGCGCATGACATAGTAGGGGTGCATGGCGGCGACCGTTTCGGCGAAGGAGTAGACCAGGAAGCCTTGCTCGTCGTATTCGCGCCACATCAGGCCCTGCATGATGCCGGACACCCACATGACCGACGCGTAGACAACGATGCCAAGCGTCGCCAGCCAGAAGTGCCAGGTAACGAGGCGCAGCGAGTAGAGCCGTTCACGGTTCCACAGCTTCGGCACCATGTAATAAAGCGCGCCGAACGAGATCATGCCGACCCAGCCGAGTGCGCCCGAATGGACGTGTCCGATGGTCCAGTCGGTATAGTGCGACAGCGAGTTGACCGTCTTGATCGACATCATCGGGCCCTCGAAGGTGGACATGCCGTAGAAGGCGATGGCCATCACCATCATGCGGATGATCGGATCGGTGCGGAGCTTGTCCCAGGCGCCCGACAGCGTCATCAGGCCATTGATCATGCCGCCCCATGACGGCATCCACAGCATGATCGAGAACACCATGCCGAGCGTCTGCGCCCAATCGGGCAAGGCGGTGTAGTGCAAATGATGGGGTCCAGCCCAGATGTAGAGAAAGATGATTGCCCAGAAATGGACGATCGACAGCCGGTAGGAATAGACCGGCCGGTTCGCCTGCTTGGGCACGAAATAATACATCATGCCGAGAAAGCCGGCGGTCAGAAAGAAGCCCACGGCGTTGTGGCCATACCACCATTGCGTCAGAGCGTCCTGGACCCCGGAGAAAGCCGAATAGCTCTTCGAGCCCAGGAAGGAGGCGGGCATGGAGAGGTTGTTGACCACATGCAGCATCGCGATGGTGACGATGAAGGAGAGGTAGAACCAGTTAGCGACGTAGATGTGGGGTTCCTTGCGCTTCAGGATCGTGCCGAGGAACAGGATGAGATAGGCGACCCAGACGATGGTCAGCCAGATGTCCACATACCATTCGGGCTCGGCGTATTCGCGGCTCTCGGTGATGCCGAGCAGGTAGCCAGTCGCTGCCATGACGATGAAGAGCTGGTAGCCCCAGAACACGAACCAGCCGAGATCGCCGCCGAACAGCCGGGCGCGGCAGGTGCGTTGCACGACATAGAGAGACGTGCAAAGCAGCGCGTTGCCGCCGAAGGCGAAGACGACTCCCGACGTATGCAGTGGCCGCAAACGGCCAAAGTTGAACCAGGGCTGGATGTTGAGATCGGGATAGGCAAGCTGCAGCGCGATGACCACGCCGACAAGCATGCCGATGACACCCCAGAACATGGTGGCGATGGCGCCGTAGCGGATTGGGCCATCCATGTAGGCGGCCGGATCGATCGGCGCGGCAGGCTTGAACTCAGTGTTGCGCAACAGGATCGCAGTGAAGCCAGCCAAGGCGAAGAACAAGACCCACATATGCTGGCGAAAGGGTTCATCCACCCCAGCGCCAGCGGCCACCAAAGCCGCGAATGCGAACAGGCTTAGAAGCACGATTTCTTTGCCGAATTTCATCGCAAGCCCCGATTTCCAATTCCGGCGGATGCCAAACCGCGGTGCCTTATTGCGCAGCCGTCGCCCGCTCGCCCTGATCCATGTCAGAGCCGCACCATTTTGCTTCGAGCAGCATCGAGTTCGGTGCGATCAGACTGTGTCGAATGTGGAAGTGCAGCAGCGGCCGCCGGTTTATGGACAGGCCCGGCGTCCCCAGTTGGGGCCCGGGTATGGAGGCGATCGCGGGCGTGTGGGCAAGCGCACCTTCTGTGACGCTGGTAAGCAGGCCGATGCCTTACCGAACGTCGATCGTTTCAATGCCTTGGAACAGCCAGCGCCAGCGTTGCGCTGCCTTCGTTACATTTATGGTTTGGACGGCGATTTTCGCCTGCGTATGAGGCATATTGACTTCGGCCAAGTGTGGATGCTTCGCCGACGAGCCCAAACGCAACTGGCGTATACGATCGGAATTAGAACGGGCTGTCGCTACGCGATGTCTTCTGAGCCCAACGCGAGCATGCCCTGCCCCGAATGAAGTAAGTGGCGTGGGCCATGCAGCTTCGTGTCATTCAAACGGCTATTGCGCCTCGGCCGCCGCAGCGCCGTTCCAGCCGGCTCATGCTGTCCACGGTGACGCGGCGGTTGTTCTCGATCCGAATCACGCCGTCCATTCTCAGGCTGGTCAGCTGACGGCTCACGGTCTCGTTTGTGATTCCAAGGAAATCAGAGATGTCGGCACGCGTCATCGGCAGCTCGAAGCACGCCGACCTAGCCGCCGGGTCAACATTGGAGTCGATGTTCCGGGCAATCATGAGGAGAAAGCTCGCCACCTTCTCTGGTGCGGTCTTGCGCCCCAGAGTCACCATCCATTCGCGGGCCTCGTCAAGTTCGTTCAGCGCCTGCTTGAGCAGGCGATGCACAAATTCGGGTGACTGCTTCATCATCCGTTCGATGGCCGCTCTCGGAAACGAGCATAGCGAGACAGCTGTTGCCGCTTCCGCATTGATCGCACTTTTCATCTTGAAGGGCCGTCCCAGAAAATCCGGCGCGAACTGGAGACCGACGATCTGCTGGCGGCCGTCCGAAAGGCTCTTCGTGAGCTTCACCACGCCTGAAAGCACGTTTGAATAACAGTCGACCGCCTCGGCGTCGCCGATCAGTTCGACCCCCGGCTCGATATTGTGCCGCGACGACGTCTTGGCGAGCTGAGCCAAATCGTCTGGCTCGAGCGCGCCACAGACACCGCGGCGCCGTGCCTCGCAAGGCAGGCAAAGAACGGGAATGCCGGAACTGTGAATATCCTGCCGTAATGTCATTCGATCGCTCTACCGGTCCAGTGCGGGCAGGATAGCAATCCACGGTAGAAAAATCCTTGCGGCAGTTTGTCCGTGCTGAAGGTTGATCGAAATCAGGGCTTAGGCTCATCCAAGCATCCACAGTTCGGGCGACGCAAACACGGTGGACCACGACATGCGACAAAAGCTAGCTGCCAGACTTGGCGAGAACGTCCCGCGCTATACCAGTTATCCGACTGCGCCCCATTTCCATGCGGGCGTCGATGCCGTCGTTTACCGAGGCTGGTTGGAGGCGCTCGAAGGTGGTGACGAGATATCGCTTTACCTGCATATTCCCTATTGCGACAGGCTCTGCTGGTTCTGCGCGTGCCATACCAAACAGACGCGCCACTACGAGCCGGTGGCCGCTTATCTGCGCTCGCTGTATGCGGAGATCGCCACGGTTGGCGGCCTTGTTACCGGCAAGGGCCGAGTTCGCGCGGTTCATTTCGGCGGCGGTTCCCCGACGATGCTGGAACCTGAAGATATAGTGGCGCTGGGAAGCGTCCTGCGCAACAGCTTCGCCTTTCTTCCCGGCGCCAAGATCAGCGTTGAAATCGAACCCAATGATATGGACGATGCCCGCCTCGATGCGCTTGCCGAAATCGGCACGACCCGTGCGAGCCTCGGCGTCCAGGACTTCGATCCGAAGGTTCAGAAGGCAATCAACCGCGAGCAGAGCTTTTTGCAGACCAAAGCGGTAGTCGACGGTGTTCGTTCGCGCGGCGTCGAATCGGTCAATCTAGACCTGCTCTACGGCTTGCCGCACCAGACGAGGGAGAGCGTCTCCTCCACCGTCGCGCAGGCGCTGACCTTGGAACCCGACAGGATAGCGCTTTTTGGCTACGCCCATGTGCCGTGGTTCAAGAAACATCAGACCATGATTGATAAGGCCTGGTTGCCAGGGCCGGAGGAGCGGTTTGCCCAATCACAACTGGCAGCCCACGCTATTCTTGACCGAGGATACGAAGCAATCGGGCTCGATCATTTCGCCAAACCGGGCGATGCGTTGGCAGTAGCGGCTCGCGCGGGGGCTTTGCATCGCAATTTCCAGGGCTATACAGAGGATCGCTGCGAGACATTGATCGGTCTCGGTCCGTCATCCATCAGTCAGTTTCGGCAGGGCTATGCGCAGAACATGCCTTCGACCAGCGAATATCGACGCATGGTTGATGACGGCGGGCTGGCCGCCGTCCGCGGTATCGCACTTTCCGACGACGACCGCGTTCGCGGCTGGATCATCGAGCGGCTGATGTGCGACTTCGCCTTCTCGGCCATCGATCTGGTGGAACGCTTCGGCGAAGCCGGCCAGAGGCTCCTCCTTCAGTCGAGTTCCATGGCCCTACACGATCCGGTTCGATTGCTTGAACTTGATGGCGACAGATTCGTTGTGCCGGCTGAAAGTCGCCCTTTCGTCCGAAGCATCGCGGCCAGGTTCGACAAATATTTCGAAACTGGAACGGCCAGGCACTCGGCGACAGTCTGAGCACCGCAGAGGAACGGTCATGGCTCTCACTCGATCGTGAACCGATTGCGATCGTTTTCCACTGTTGACCGGCGACCGTCGGCCGAGACGGTTCGAAGCGGACCAGACGCGTCTTGGCATAGCGACGATCTCGCCCGCTCATGCCCTGCCTGTCAGATCATGGTTGTCGGCGACAGCTCCCTTCGACCTTGCAAGGAGAATGCAAGGTGTCGTGCAAGCGGCTGACAACACTTGGGCCGGTGGCAGAAGTCCGCAAGCACCCCGGCAGCGCGGTCAACGTTGAACCACCCGTTCACCCGAATATGCCGGTGCAGTTCAGGTGGAAAGGGCCTGGCCTAGACGGCTCTCTTGTTACCCCAGAGCATAACGTGCAGCTGCGGTAGCACGCGGGCTTCGAACCATTTGTCGCGGGTCACGCTGTCAACCAGCCACTCCATGCGCTTCAATATTCCGTCAAGGTCGACGGGCGCGTCATCATTTGCCGGGTGTGGCGGCGTGTGATTGCCGGGTTGCAGATAGATCGGAAGTTGCGGAAATTGCGCAGCGGCGTCTTTCGCGTAGGCGTAGTCCCTTTCGTCGAAAACAATGAGCTTGAGCACGATTTGGGGCTTGCCTTGTGCCGCCTGGAGGCACGCCTCGACAGCGGCCCAATCTGTCGTCATTTGGCTTGACGGCGGCTTTGGGCTGAGGATCAGCACGTCAAGGTGCGCAAACCAGTCCCTGGCAAGCGAACCTTGGGTTTCCAGCGCAAAACGGTAACCGTCACCATGGCCTCGGTCGATGAGCGCGCCGAGCGGCTGGATGGCCGGATTGCCGCCTGACAGCGACACCATAAGCGGGCGGCCACCGGAAAGCGCAAGCACATTTTTCCACACCGCGCCGACGGACATCATCTCCCATTCATGGCGGAATTGATTGTCCACAGCATGCAGGCTGTCGCACCAGGAACAGCGAAAGTCACACCCGCCGGTTCTGACGAAGATCGTCGGCAAACCTATGAGCACGCCCTCGCCCTGGATCGTCGGCCCGAAAATCTCGCTAACGCGGATTGCGGGATGAGTATTGGTCATGGCCGGTATTCCGCCCAGGTTTTCGGCGTTTCGCTCACCCGCACGGCCGCGGTTTCGCTCAGGCGTGCCTTGCACCAGTCGTAGAAATGTCTGGCCAGATATTCCGCCGTGACTTGCTCGTGTCCCAGCACGTCGTTGAGATGTCGGTGGTCGAAGCTCTCGTCGATGTAGCGTTTGAATGGCGCCAAATCGTGGTAGTCGCGCACGAAGCCGTGATCGTCCAGTCCATCCGCTGAAAGCTCCACTTCGACGATGTAGTTATGTCCGTGCAGGCGCGCGCATTGGTGATCGGGTGGCAATGAGGTGAGCTGATGCGAGGCTGAGAAGTGGAATTCCTTGGTGATGCGGAACATTACGCGGTGGTCCTTCGCAGCGCTCCGAGCCAGAAGTCGGAGTCCTCGTACTCGGTTGGGTCCGGGTGCCCAGCGATGTGAAACGCCTCACGCCGCTCGACGCAGGTCCCGCACCTCCCGCAATGACGCTCGGCGCCCTTGTAACAGGACCAGGTCTGCGCAAACGGCGTGCCGTATGTGGCTCCATCCCTAACAATGTCCGCCTTCGTCAGGTTCACATAGGGTGCATAAAGGCGAATCTGCGCGTAGCCGTCAAGCGCGTGGTCCTGCATCATCTGGAAAGCATCGATGAAGGCCGGACGGCAATCGGGATAGACAATATGATCCCCACCATGCACGGCCGTCGCCACCGCGTCAGCGTCTTGCGCTGCGGCGAGGCCGAAGGCAATGGCCAACATGATGGCGTTCCGGTTGGGCACCACCGTTACCTTCATCGTATCTTCGGCATAGTGCCCGTCGGGCACGTCCACATTGTCGGTCAGCGCGGAGCCGGAAAGGCCGCCGCCGATCTCGTGGATATCGATGATTCGCTGCGGGACGCCCAGGCGCTCCGCGCAAAGGGTGGCGAAGCCCAATTCCTTCCTATGCCGTTGGCCGTAATCGAACGATAGCAGGCCGGTAAGCTGGTGCTCCGCTGCCACCTTGTGAGCAAGAGTAACGGAATCCAATCCGCCGGAGCAGACGACGAGAGTCTTCATCGTTGGGTCCTTGTTTTAACCGGGTAGGCTGCGACCGGAGATTTCTCTGCGCTCCAGTACTTCAGGAAAACCATTTTGTGAAGTGAACGGAGACCAGTTTCGTGCGCTTGCGTGCGGTGCGCAAAACGCCCTCGCGGTGAGTTGGAAGGACACGGATTGGTGAGACGTCACGCTTCAGCGGAATGCTCAAGCGAACGCTGCTCGCGGACAAAGTTCTCGACGAGCAGAGCCTGGCGGTTCCGAGCGCCGAGGGACGCCACTGCAACGGTTGCAGGGTACAAGGAGCCCGGATGGCTTGCCGCAAAGATGACCGGCAAACCCTGAATAACCGGTGATGAGCCGACATCTGTGAACAAGCGGTGTGGTCGATTGCAATCACCCATGTCTTGCGCACAGGTACCTTATGTCAGTGGATGAACTGAACTTGATGGTTTTACAGATGGCAGTCGAAAGCGTCCGCTCGCTCTCGTTGAGCTTCGCTGAAAAAGCCGCCGAGATAGCCACCAGGAGCCGCGGCATCCTGCTTTTCGACGTGCGGATCGACGGTGACGCGCAGGTCCAGCGAGTCGCAGCCATCCGATATCACGGCGGCCAATTCGGCGTGCTGGCGTTGGATGTACACGGCCTAGTTACCCACTATTGCATCGTTAACGGTATGTTCTCACATTACATTGCGTCCTTGGAGAGCTGGCACAGGATGCCCCTGTCGATGCAGGCCAAGATGGATGCCAACGGCAATGCCCGTCTCTTCGTAGCCGCGTTGCGGGATGCCGGACATATGCTGGGCACCTAGCATTGGGCGAGAATGCATCTGTGAATTTTGCATGTGCGTCACTGCGATGGCGCCGGCATGATCGTCATGCTCCAAAACCGCTGCGGCCCCCGCGAAGCGGTCGCCGCGATGATGGTGATCAACGGCGTTGCATCGATGCGAGCGTTTAGACAGAGGTCTCCTCCTGGCATCGAGCGCATGCAAGGAGCTACGCAAGCGCAACTGCATCAAGTATTTTGAAGGGACGACCTCATGCATGGAGCTTGCGCTGCATACGGGCGGCGCGAGCCGCGTTGCCGTCCAGCAGAGAGGGTGCTTGCGGTACTCTCAATGACCCGAGATCGCAAATGGACGTGGGTAAGCACCAGAACTGGCAACACCCATGGTGGTCCGCTGGACTCGCTGGAGGAAGCACAAGGTGTCGGCGGGCAGAGCGCAGCGAGTGCCTACCTCGATCTTTCTAGAAGCGCGCCGGCAGCCTGGGCGGGGGGGCTTGGGGTTAGACTGCCGGCGCACGCCACTCACGAAGAGCGGCCCCTTTTCGTGGTTCGAACACCCATAGTCAACCCGGAAACGTCAGGATGCCCGCCATGTTATTTTCAGAGCGGCGCGATGCCGGCCATGTTGGCCGATTCAGCCTAGGAGTAGCCACTCTCGTAGGCCGAGTTGATGCTCAAGCGCCAGCATCGCCTCGCCGAACTACCAAGAGTTCGCCGTTACAATCCTTCGTCGCGAGCCGATGCCCTCGTGCACGTTTCGTAGCACTCCGGGCGGCTATATCGCCTTGTTGTTCGCGATGCCATGTGAACGGTTCCTGCATCGGAAAGTTGACGAGATTCTCTTGGCGGTACTGCGCCACAGGCATCCCAACGGGAATCAGCGTCTACAATCAGCCGCAAGCTTCACATCACAAGAGCGGCAGTCCACCCATTGCGGATCATCCGACTGATCAGGCGGCGTCCGAAATGTGCGACTCTGCCTCAAGGATTCCCACAGGTATGGAAAGCGATCTCGCTATCCGATCCCGATATCCCTTGTTGTACCTCAGACCTCGCTCGATGTTTTGAATTTCCTCAGCGGCAAGCCCGCTCGCGACCGTCAGGTCCTCGATCGAATACCCAAGGTGCTCACGATAAGCGCGGACGATGTGGGTCCCCTGCGACATAGCCGTCAAGACTGGTTCGGGAATGCGCGAATCGTTCATAAACATCTCCAAGAACATGGGAGCTCCCTCGGGAGATACCCCCCCGGCGGCGCAGATCAAGCAAATCAAAAAATGGACGTCCATTCAGCCGGACCGGCCTCATCCATGGAATGGGCCGCCTGAATTAGGAGCTGGGTCGGAATATGGCGGCTCACCTCCTTCTAATCAAGAAAGCCAACGGCGAGAATTATTCGCGAAGGATCGCAGGTCGGATGCGCTACAGCCGATCAGGCCATCTCAGGAGGGGGCCCTGGAACTCTGAACACCAACTCGAACTCCCGGTACGGACACTGCTTCCTTCGGCCAATCTCCACCGGCGGGGGAGCGAAAGACCCACTCTTGAAAGACCCCGGCTGCGTGCTGACGTCGGCTCTAGGAAGCTCGATCGCCCTGTGCCCCGATCGACCGGCCGAAAAAAGGGATTCCAAATTCCAGCAAACACTGGTCATCTGGTTTTCATCCGGATCCAGACAAAGGGTAGCTTTCCATCGAGAGCTTCGCCATCTGTACAGGTTCACAATCATTCGACCGTGACCGATTTTGCGAGATTGCGCGGCTGGTCTACATCTGTCCCCATGAAGAGCGCCGTGTGGTAGGCAAGAAGCTGTATCGGCAGCGAGAAGATCATTGGCGCGATAATCTCGTCGACTACCGGCAGCACGAGCGTGTGCATGGTGTCGAGTTTCGATGCGGCTGCCCCATTTTTATCGGTGATGAGGATAATCCGCCCTCCACGGGCAGCCACTTCCTGCATGTTGGAGACGGTCTTGTCGAAAAAGCGGTCATGGGGCGCGATGACGATCACCGGCATGTTCTCGTCTATCAATGCGATTGGCCCGTGCTTCAATTCACCCGCTGCATAGCCTTCGGCATGGATGTAGGAAATCTCCTTGAGCTTCAGCGCTCCTTCCATCGCTAGCGGGAAACTGGTGCCACGGCCGAGATACAGGACGTCACGACACTTTGACAGTTCGCGCGACAAGAACTCGATCTCCGGCTGGATGCTGTTGAGTACCTGGCCCATGACGCGCGGCAATTCGGCGAGGCTCCTGACGAGTGCCTGCAGCTCGCCTTCGGGGACGGTCCCGCGGGCTCTGGCGGCGCTGATGGCGAGTGCGGCTAGAACGGCAAGCTGGCAGGTAAAAGCCTTGGTAGAGGCGACGCCGATCTCCGGTCCGGCAAGGATCGGGAAGACCGTATCGGCCTCCCGAGCGATGGTCGATTCGCAGGCATTGACGATAGCGCCAATTTTCAGCCCACGCTCCTTGCAGTACCTCAACGATGCAAGCGTATCGGCGGTTTCGCCGGACTGCGAAATGAAAAGAGCCGCGGACTGCGGCGGCAAAGGGATCTCGCGGTAACGGAATTCAGACGCAACGTCGATTTCAACCGTCAGGCGCGCATAGCGCTCGAACCAGTATTTTCCGATCAGTCCGGCGAGATAGGCGGTCCCGCAGGCAGAGATCGCCAAGCTCGGAACCTTGGCGAAATCGATGCCAGGAACCATGTCGCGACCCTCTATGATGTTGATGTAATGACGAAGAGCATGGGCGATGACCTCGGGCTGCTCGTATATTTCCTTCTCCATGAAGTGGCGATGGCTGCCCTTGTTGGCCAGATCGGCCGCGGCCGTGGAGATATGGCGCGGACGCTCGACGGGATGGCCGTCGATATCGAAGATATGGGCGCCCGAATTGCCGACAATGGCCCAGTCGCCGTCCATGAGATAGGTAATTTCATTGGTGAAGGGCGCAAGAGCGATCGCGTCGGAGCCCAGGAACATCTCGCCGTCGCCGTGACCGATCGCCAGCGGTGGTCCGTTGCGCGCCGCCGTGATGGTCGACGGTTCATCTTCGAAGAGGATGGCAAGAGCATAGGCGCCCCTGACGCGTTTCAGCATGGCACGCGTGGCCTCTTGCGGCCTCATGCCCTCGCGGCGGTATCTTGCCAACAGATGCCCAACGACCTCGGTGTCGGTGTCGGTCTGGAACTCGGCGCCATCCGCCGCCAATTCGTCCTTCAGCTCGGTGAAATTCTCGATGATGCCGTTATGGACGACGGCGACACCGTCGGTAAAGTGCGGGTGCGCATTGCGTTCCGTCGAGGCCCCGTGGGTTGCCCAACGCGTGTGGCCGATGCCGACTTTGCCGCTCAGCGGCTCTTCCTTCAGTCGCCTCTCGAGATTGACGAGCTTGCCCTCGGCGCGCCGGCGGTGCAAGGCACCGTCGATGATCGTCGCAACGCCGGCGGAATCATAGCCGCGATATTCCAAACCCTTCAACGCGCCGATCAACCGATCCGACACCGGCTGTTGCCCAACGATGCCAACAATCCCGCACATGTTCGTCTCCGCATTTTTGCGGGCAGCATCAGCCCACGCGAGACGGATACCCATCCGGCCGCTTTAAGTGGCGGCCTTGTAGTAGGATTCCATAATATTGGTACAATTGATTGTAGTGATCACTACCATCCACCCCATGGATAGGTCGGCTGCTGTGGGGACCTAAAGTTCTATTCGCGCCTGACGCTCTTATGAGAATCGCAAACTCACCCGCGGCAGGATCACGGCCTCAGAAAGGCCAGCAGGCCTTGGACAGTGGACGGACGACCGGCCTGCGAGCCCTTGGTCGGCGTCGATGTCTATGGCGACGACATGGCGGGCGACCGTGGCGATCGGCACAGCCGTCGCCGCAGCTTGTCGCCGAGACAGACCATCGCCGATGCCGAAGTCGGCGGCACAATGCTCATACATGCCGGACTGCCTGACTAAGCTGGAGGCCACGCAGCGCCGCTACCGGCGCCGGCGTGACCAATTGCGAATTCGTCGCCGGCGACGCCTATGAACTCGCTACTCTGGTGTCACGCCCCGTCGACCTCGTCTTCATGGCCAACGCTTTCCATGGCGTCCCGGACCGACCGCGGCTGGCACGTGCCGTGCGCGAGGCGCTCGCCCCCGGCGGGCATTATGCCATCGTCAACTGACACCGGCGCCGCGCGAGACGACGACGGTCCTGGGCGAGCCGCGCGGCCCGCGAAGCGAACTCAGGCTAATATCCATGAGCAGCGGATCGTTTTGGACGGCAACGGCCGAGTTACAGCCCAGAATGCGCTCGAAATAATGGCCGCTGAGCAACGGACGGCCAAACCGCGCCTCAGCCTCCGCATGCTCCGCCGGCATGAATTCGAGTCGGCGATCGAAATTGCCGAAACAAGGTGTGCACCTGGCGAATGCGGCTACATCTTCACGAGGCCGGGAAAAAGCCCATCCATCCGCAGCGCGTCGACAACGTCCTGGCAATTGACACCGGCAAACATCGTGTCCTGGGCTCTTTGCGACCTTCGGACCGGCTTTGCACCACGCCAGTGCATTCTCCGTGCCGGCATGGTGCGCGCCAACATGAACATGGGCAGCCACGCCGGGTTCTCGCGAATATCCGACAGGTAGGTCGGAATGCGTACGGCTATGCGACGCAGCATGCTGCCGTTTCGCGCGATCGTTTCAAGGCTTGCCGCGCCGGCTTTGTCGGGGTTCATAACGGTCATCGGGATCCTCAAGGCATGAATGCACTCATCGACGAAGGTTGGGTCCCAGTGCTTCGCCGCGATTCGCCGCGGGAAGAACTAGGCGCTTGCCACGTTTTGCGCAACGCACAATTGCAGTGAGAAAATGGAGGTTGCGCGTTCGAATAAGACAATCACAACCACCCCAATTACCTCAGGAACTGTCTGTAGCCGCCGCCCATCAGGTAGCGGCCACGTTGGATGGCGCGACGTACCTGATCGCGAAGATGGCCACCTGGATGACGCCAATCTTCTTCGACACGGCGTCTGCCGAACAAGGCAATGGCGACCTCCTGATGAGATGCTCCCGCGAGCGAGCCGTCCAAAGCCTGGAGTACGATACGCAGACGCGCTCCGCGGTGTTCCGGCGGAAAGCAAGCAGCTGACAGACGGCGGCAACCATTGACGTCGTTCAGGAACTGAAGGGCAGAGACATGGAACTTGAGGTGGCGCGGCTGAAGGATCGCGTCGACATATAGCCGCAACGGGCGGAGGACGGACGCACCGGAAACGGCGATCTGCAGACTCCGGCAGTTCTCCCTCAGCAGCACGTGCTGCACGCCCGCAGCTGTCAGCAGGATGTCCTTGCAGCATGAGAGCGAAGAAAGGTGAAGCGGTTCAAAATCGTGGTCGAGCCCAAGCGGCTCCGCAGCCGCTCGTAGAATACAGGCGCAATCGCGTGGATCCCAAAAGACCCTTGCCGATGTAGCGTCCGACTGTGGCGCGTCCGCGAAAGAGGAGGCACCATTGTCTTAGGAAAGCTGATTCTGTCGTCAACTCGATTATCTTCATGTCGGCCTGGGCTCCGACAAAGCAGGCGGACGGTGCCATTTTGGCGTGGTCGCGCTGGAATTGTGGATTGCGCCGAAGAAACTCCCAGGCCCAGCCAGTGCGTGGCAATTGTCTGGCGTAGTGGTAAGCGTCCTGGCGACGCCAGTCCGGCCAGCATACAAGGCCGACCGTCGCTTCCTTGGACAGACCAGCATCCTTCATGGCTCAGGTGTCCACTATGGCGCTATGCCGACGGGCCTAGAACCGGTTGCCACAGTACCGGTCCAATCAGACGTCCCCTGCTGCGGATGCGCAAAAGGCTCGCGTGGGAAATCTCGAGAAACCCAGCCACCGCCTCCGTTTTGCCGACGCATTTGGGTTCTCCGATGCGCGACAATGGCCACGTAGCCAGGCGGAGGATCCGCTCCATGCGCGTATCCGTCACCGTTACTATCCGGGTCAGATCCTTGGCCAAGCCGAACTCGACCATGCCCGCGAAGAGCTCGTAGGTCGCCTGGGCCAGCCCGCCCGCAGCCTTGGGCGCCGACGCAGGAAGATCGAGCGCGAAACGACTGCTCTCCCATATGTCGGTGGTCGAGGGCACGACGTCAGCACCCAGCAGCACCGGGAAGGTGTCGCGCAACATTGTGGGTCCGGTGCTGGGCAGAAGACGCACGCAACCGCGAATTCGCCAGTCGGATCCTTTGAGGAGCAGATAGACGGGCTTCAGAGCATCAAACGGATCGGATTCCATCTGGTCTTCGGTATCAACTTCCCAATCGAGCCTTTCCTTGAACACCCGAAACCTGAGCCCGTGCATCTCTTTGAGTTCGCCTGCAAACTCGTTGTAAAAGTCTGGTGTTATCAGTTGCATCATGGTCGCCTCCATGTGGGATGTGTTCCCGCCATCGAAGGGCAAAGCTGACAGCGATGCAGCCTGTAGAGGTTTACAGGTATCGTGGCTGAAGAATCAGGATCTCGTCTGGCCGGAGGCAGCCATTCGTGCAACGGCCTGGTTGATCGTTCGGACGCCGAACTTTGCCTTGGCGTTTTCCAAGTGAAAAGTCACGGTGCGCTTTGAGACGCCGAGAAGCTGGCTGATATCCCAAGCCGACTTGCCGCGCGCCGCCCATTTCAGGCACTCGAACTCCCGCGGGGTGAGCGTTACACCATCCACCACGCGATCGTCGGCGAGCCTGCGCCGGACGTGGATATGAAAGTTGATGGCCACCAGCAGCAATGCTTTTTCGTAACGTGCCAGTGACCGTAACAGAGGCGGACGGGACTCGTCGGAAGCAAAGGTCAGGGCAGCAAACCGGCCGAGATGATCATGCATGGACATCGTCAGGCCGCCGCAGATGCCAAACTCAGCCGCACTCTCCAGAATTTGTTGCTGCGAATTCGGCAGACAGTGTCGAGCGCGGTCCACACCCCAATCGAATGTATCCCAGCCTTGCAGGCCGCGCAGGATGACCGGATCAAGACTGTGGTACCGCTGTTGCAGATAACGTGATGTCCAGGATGAAGGATAGTTTGAAATCAATTGGGGGGCGTCGCCGGAGGCCGACGGGTAAGTGAAATAGGCGAATAGCGGGAAGTCGAAGCCGGCTGCAGCGGAGGCCATTGCCTCACAGAGATCGGCAGCATCAACACTTGCAGACAGTTGCTCGACGAAGTTCTCAAACACGCGATGCATTTGCCCTGTGCGTAACCTCCGTTCGCTCAATGCCAGGCAGAGACCTTGTTTTAAACGATCCCGGACGGATACAGCGCGTGCCGAGAACGTGGCTAATCTGTTGAACCAATCCGAAATAGTCTGACGTTGTCTATGAGACGTGTGCCGCCGAGCCAGGCCGCGGCAAGCAACCGTGCCGGTCGATCAAGGCTTGTCATCGGGTGCAGATCTGCCTCTTCGCGAAGTTCCAGGTATTCGACCTCGCGATAGCCTGCAGCCAGAATTGCTGCGCGAGATTCTGCAAGCGTTGGCAGGACGGGTGAGCCGCGCCCAAGCCGCTCAGCCGTCTTGAGCAGGACCGATGATAGCTTGGGAGCAACAGCGCGTTGCGCTGGCGAGAGCCGCACATTGCGCGATGATAGCGCAAGACCGTCGGCTTCACGGACTGTCGGACAGGCAACAATGGTGATTGGAATATCCAGATCCCGGGCCATGCGCCTGACCAGGTGAATTTGCTGAAAGTCCTTTTCGCCAAAGAAGCCGAAGTCAGCGCTGGTCTGCAGGAAGAGCTTGGCGACGACGGTCGCCACGCCATCGAAATGTCCCGGCCGGAAGGCACCGCACAGGCCCTCGCTGACACCGGACACCGAAACGGTGGTGGCGAAGCCCGCCGGATACATCTCCTCTGCATCTGGCGCATAAAGCAGGTGCGCGCCAACCGGTGCCAGCTTGGCGGCATCCTCGTCCTCGGTGCGCGGATACGCGGCAAGATCGGCCTGGCTATTGAATTGCTTCGGGTTGACGAAGAGCGTCACGATCACACGGTCTGCTTTCTTGAGTGCAGCGCGCACCAGGCTGAGATGGCCCTCATGCAGGACGCCCATCGTTGGCACCACGGCAATCCTCACGCCCTCGCGGCGCCATGCGGCGACGATTTCGCGAAGCTGGTCAACGCTCCTGACGATCGGCACGCTCACGCTGCTTCTCCGCTCTTGGTGGCGTCCGTGTCGGCGGGCTTGGGCGCATCGGCAAACACGTGCTTGGCGGCCGGAAACTGGCGCTCCTTCACCTCGTGCGCATAGGAAGCGATCGCAGCCGCAGCCGCCTCCCCCAGTTCAGCATAGCGCTTGACGAACTTGGGTCGGAAGTCGCCGAAGAGGCCGAGCATGTCGTCGACGACGAGAATCTGGCCGTCACAGGCTGCCGAGGCACCGATGCCAATGGTCGGGGCCGCCACCTCCCCGGTGATCCGGCGGGCGAGCGCTTCAGGAACCTTTTCCAGGACGACCGCAAAGGCGCCCGCTTCGCTCACCGCAATTGCGTCGCGCCTGATGCGCTCGGCATCCCCGCCCCTGCCCTGCACGCGGTAGCCACCGATGGCGTTGATGGCCTGCGGCGTCAAGCCGACATGAGCCATGACGGGCACGCCGCGTGCGGCGAGGAAGCCGATCGTCTCTGCCATCGTTTCGCCGCCTTCGAGCTTGACGGCAGTGCAGCCGGTCTCCGACATGACGCGCGCAGCATTTCGGAAAGCCTGCTCTGGGCTTTCCTCGTAGGAACCGAACGGCAGGTCGACCACCATCAGCGCCTGCTTGATGCCACGGCGCACCGCCTGGCCGTGCGTGATCATCATCTCCAGCGTGACACCGAGCGTCGAGGGCAGGCCGTGGAGAACCATGCCGACGCTGTCGCCGACGAGCACCACATCACAATGGGGATCGACAAGCCGGGCGACTGGGGTGGTGTAGGCGGTAAGGCAGACGAGCGGCGTCCCACCTTTGCGCGAACGAATATCCGGCGGTGTGATCGCCTTGGTGTCACCAAACGCGCTCAATGGATCCTCCTTCCCCTACGTTACCAACCGCGGGTGTCGCCTTTGGCACATTTTTGTGCAGGTGCGAAGAGCTAAAAATGCCCGTGAAGCTGTGGGGTGTTGACGTGCCGACAGGCGCGCTTACACTAAATCGATTAAGGTCCCCCGAGCTGGCCAAGTAATTCGCGAACATGGACGATCAGGCAATACGACTCAGGAAAGACAGAGCCGCCTTCAAGGCCGACGACGTCAAAGTGGACCTGATCGCCCTTGTCGTCGCCGTAAACGACAGTGAACCCTGTGTCCTCACCATCGGCCAGGCAGACACCTTGCCCTCCGGTCCCTTTGCGCTTGAGCACCGATCGCTGCAATCCGGCTTGAGGGGGTGGGTCGAGCAGCAGACCGGCCATCGGCTGGGGTACATTGAGCAACTCTACACGTTCGCTGATCGGGATCGCATCGGCGCCGAGCGCCAGCAGCGCGTCATCTCCATCAGCTATCTTGCATTGACCCGCAAGGAACAGGCAGCGGGCTCGCCCAAGTGCGGATGGCAGAATTGGTATGAATATTTTCCATGGGAGGACCACCGCTCCGGCACGCCTCCGGTCGTGCTGGACGTTCTGCGACCACGCTTGATTGAATGGGCAAACGGCGTCCGCGATTCGGCCACGCGACGTGAACGCTGGCAGCGGGCGACGATAGCCTTCGGCTTCGACGACCGCCTTTGGAACGAGGAACTCACGCTTCAACGCTATGAGTTAGTCTACGAAGCAGGCCTGGTCCAAGAGGCCGTAAGAGGGCGGGACGCGGCGCCCCCTCCGCTGGTGCCCAGCAAGTCCATGGTCGCCGATCATCGCCGCATCGTGGCGACCGGCATTGCGCGGCTGCGCTCCAAGATCAAATACCGGCCGGTCGTCTTTGAGCTGATGCCGCCGGTCTTCACGCTTTTGCAGCTGCAGCGAACCGTGGAGGCGCTCGCCGGCAGGCTCATCCACAAGCCGAACTTTCGCCGACTGATCGAACAGCAGGAGCTGGTCGAGGAGACCGGAGAGGCCACCACTGAGACCGGCGGCCGGCCAGCGAAGCTTTTCCGTTTCCGCCACGCCGTTCTCGACGATAGGCTCATCGCCGGGACAAAATTGCCGCTGGCGCGGGGTTGACATCCCTTATACTCACAGTAAGTATATGCTGGTTATTTTCAATTAGAGTATAAGCGGGAGGGGGTCGATGAGCGCCATGCTGCCTACGGCCGCGTTGCTCTACGAGCACGTCCGACGAGTGATCCCGCCGATCGAATGGCCGGCTTTCGCCGAGGATATCGAGGCGATCCTTGCACTGAAGCGCGAGCGCAACGCCATCATCCTGGCGCACAACTATCAGACGCCCGAGATCTTCCATTGCGTGGCCGACATCGTCGGCGACAGCTTGGCACTAGCCCGCACGGCTGCGACGATCGAGGCGCAAGTCATCGTGCTGGCCGGCGTCCATTTCATGGCCGAAACGGCCAAGCTCCTTAATCCGGACAAGACCGTGCTCATTCCGGATCTCAGCGCCGGTTGCTCGTTGGCGGAATCAATCACGGCAGAAGACGTGCGCTTGATGCGCCAGCGTTATCCCGGGGTTCCGATCATCACTTATGTAAACACGTCGGCCGAAGTGAAAGCCGAGTCGGATATCTGCTGTACATCCGGCAACGCCAAGGCGGTCGTCGAATCCCTTGGGGTTCTCCGGGTGATCATGCTGCCGGACGAATATCTGGCCCAGAATATCGCCGCCCAGACCGATGTGCAGATCATCGCCTGGAAAGGGCATTGCGAGGTGCATGAGCGCTTTACACCGGCCGACATCCGCGAGTTGCGCGAAAGCCATCCCGGCGTGGTCGTGCTCGCCCATCCCGAATGCCCGCCCGACGTCGTGGCTGAAGCAGATTTTTCCGGCTCGACGGCTGCCATGTCCGAATATGTCGAAAGGCAAAGGCCGCCACGTGTCGTGCTGATGACGGAATGCTCGATGAGCGACAACGTCGCGTTAGCGCACCCAGAGGTCGAGTTCATCCGGCCCTGCAATTTGTGCCCGCACATGAAGCGGATCACGCTTGCCAACATCCGCACGGCGCTCGAGCAGAACCAACATGTCGTAACCATCGAACCCGGGATCGCCGGGCGCGCGCGGCTTGCGGTCGAACGGATGCTGGCAGTTTGAGCGCCGACCTCCGCAGCTTCTTCGGGCGGCCGATCATCATCGGCGGCGGCATCGCCGGACTGATGACCGCGCTTCAACTGTCGCCGGAGCCGGTGCTTCTTCTGTCAAGGTCGCTGCTGGGAGCTGACAATTCGAGCACCTGGGCACAGGGGGGTCTGGCTGCAAGTTTCGGCGAAGACGACGATCCGGCAATGCACCTGGCCGATACGCTTGCCGCCGGGGATGGTCTCTGCGACAGAGACGTGGCGAGCCGCATCCTCCAGGCCGCGCCCAAGGCGATAGAGGGGCTTGCGGGCTTTGGGGTTCCCTTTGACCGCACGCCGAAAGGATCACTGTGCCTCAGATTGGAGGCCGCACACAGCCGACGTCGCATCGTTCATGCGCATGGGGACGGCACCGGGCGTGAGATCATGCGTGCCCTGATCGCGGCTGTGCGTTCCACTCCGTCGATAGTTGTCGTGGAGGGCGTGGAAGCACGCCGGCTGGCCGTGCGAGAGAATGCGATCCGAGGCGTCTGGGCGAGCTGTTCGATCGGACCTTTCTTCTTCGGCTCACGGCGGGTCGTCCTCGCCACCGGTGGCATCGGGGGACTGTTTCTCGACACCACGAACCCTTGGGGCAGTTGCGGACAAGGCCTTGCACTTGCGGCCCGCGCTGGAGCTGTCCTAGCCGACCTCGAATTCATCCAGTTCCACCCGACCGCGCTTGACGGCCCAGAACGCCCTATGGCCCTGGTCAGCGAGGCTGTCCGAGGCGAAGGTGCTGCCCTGATCGATGAAACCGGCCAGGCTTTTCTTCAAAGCGTGCCAGGGGCGGAACTTGCGCCTCGCGATGTCTTGGCCCGCGCCGTGTGGAACCATCTTGCGAACGGCCACCGTGTTTTTCTCGACGCCCGACAGCGGCCTGGCCCGGCATTCGCTCGACATTTCCCGACAATCGCATCAGCCTGTCGTGGAGCGGGCATCAATCCCGCGCGCGATCTCATCCCCATTCGTCCGGCCCAACACTACCACATGGGTGGCGTTGCCGTGGACAGCTTTGGCAGGACCTCCGTCGAGGGGCTGTGGGCCTGCGGCGAAGTCGCTTCGACAGGACTGCATGGCGCCAACAGGCTCGCCAGCAATTCCTTGACCGAGGCAATCGTGTGCGCCCGCTGGGTCGCTGAAAGTGTCGCCGGAACGCCTGCTCGCAGAACAAGACCTGCGTTTGCGAACGTTTACCCACCGCCCGCTCCGATACCCGTGCGTGTTTTCCTGTCGCGCGCACTCGGCATCGTCCGGGACGGTGAAGGGTTGAAAGCAGCCGCGCGTGCCTTATTGCCGCTCGCCGAAAGCAAGGATGCGGTCTCGGATCCGGCGGCTGTCGGGCTAATGATCGCGGTTGCCGCCTTGTTGCGCGAAGAAAGCCGCGGCGCTCATTACCGGACAGATTTTCCTCATCATGCGACTGCCGCCCGACGGTCCGAAATCACGCTCGAAGCCGCCTTGGGCGCTGCGCGCGAACTCGGACACTCGCCAAACTTGGAAGGGGCAAAGTGATGAGGCTCTCACCGCTTCCCACGGTCATGCTTGAGCCGCTTGTACGGGCATCGCTTCTTGAAGACCTTGGCAGAGCCGGCGACTTGACCACGGCTGCCATCGTCCCGAAGGAATACCAAGCGGGAACCGTGTTGGTGGCGCGACAGTCCGGAGTTGTCGCCGGCCTCGATCTGGCGATGCTCGCTTTCCACTTGATTGATCCTGATGTCGACATCTCGGTGGAGCGGGCAGACGGCTGCAATGTCGTGGATGGAGAGATCATTGCATCAGTGGTTGGCCCGGCCCGGGCCATTCTCACAGCCGAAAGGACGGCACTCAATTTTTTGTGCCATCTGAGCGGCATCGCCACAGCAACGGCATCGATCGTCGCTGCGGTTCGTGGATATGGCGCGAAGATCGTCTGCACACGCAAGACGACGCCTGGATTGCGGGCAGTCGAAAAATATGCCGTGCGCGCAGGTGGCGGGTCCAATCACCGCTTCGGCCTGGACGATGCAATTTTGATCAAGGACAACCACATCGCCATCGCAGGCGGCGTCCGCCCAGCGCTCGAGCGAGCACGAAGAGCGGCCGGTCATCTCGTCAAGATCGAAGTCGAGGTCGATACTCTGGCCCAGTTGGAGGAGGTACTTGGCTTCGCTCCCGATGCGGTTCTGCTCGACAACATGTCCCTCCCCGATCTTCGCCGCGCCGTCGCAATCGTCGGTGGCCGCGCTATCACCGAGGCTTCTGGCGGGATCACGTCCCATACAGCGCGAGCGGTTGCCGCGACCGGCGTTGATCTGATTTCGGTCGGCCGACTCATCCACAGCGCGCCGATCCTGGATATCGGCCTCGACCATCGGGGCTCATGATTGTCTGAGTAACGAACAGGATTTGGTCAACTGTCCTCTCCGATCGTCGACAGTCAGATAGCAAAGACCCCGCAAGACAGACCGGAGGAACAGCATGGACATGCAAACGGCAAGTTCAACGCAGACATCGCCACAGGCTCAATCCCCTGACACTGGAGCGTGGACCCTGGAAAAGGCTCAGGCACTTTACCATGCCCCCTTCAACAATCTCCTCTTCCTGGCGCAGACCGTGCACCGCCAGAATTTCGATCCAAACAAGGTCCAGCTCAGCCGGCTGCTCAGCATCAAGACGGGCGGATGCCCGGAGGATTGCGGCTATTGCAGCCAGTCGGCGCATCACGAGACCGGCCTGAAGGCGTCGAAGCTGATGGAGGTCAGGCGCGTCGTCGCCGAGGCGAAGAAAGCGCGTGACGCCGGCGCCACGCGTTATTGCATGGGAGCCGCCTGGCGGAACCCCAAAGCGCGCGACATGGATGCGATGGTGGCGATGGTCGAGGGCGTCAAGGCGCTGGGCATGGAGACCTGCATGACGCTGGGCATGCTCGATCTTGAGCAAGCCGCTCGTCTGAAGCAGGCGGGTCTCGACTATTACAACCACAACATCGATACGTCGGAACGCTACTACAGCGAGGTCATCAGCACGCGGAGTTTCGCCGAGCGGCTCGAGACACTCGAGCACGTTCGCCAATCTGGCATCAAGGTCTGCTGCGGCGGCATTATCGGCATGGGCGAGGAGCCGGTGGACCGGATCGACATGCTGGTGACGCTGGCCAATCTGCCGGAACATCCGCAAAGCGTTCCGATCAACATGCTGATTCCGATCGCCGGCACGCCGCTTGCCGATGCCAAGCCCATTGAGCCGATCGAATTCGTGCGCGTGATCGCGCTGGCGCGCATCATGATGCCGAAATCGCATATCCGTCTCTCCGCCGGCCGTATGGCCATGACCGACGAGATGCAGGCGCTGTGCTTTTTTGCCGGCGCCAACTCGATTTTCGTCGGCGACACGCTGCTGACGGCGGACAATCCCGGTGAGGACAAGGATACCCTGCTGTTCCGGCGCCTTGGCATCGAGCCGATGGAACTCGAAGCGCAATGAACGGGGCGCCGCTTGCCAGTTATGATGCGACCTTGAAGAGGCTGGCGCGCAAGGACCGGCTGCGGACGCTTTCGCCCCGCGCCGGGCTGGACTTCTCGTCGAACGACTATCTCGGGCTGGCCTCGTCCAGGAGACTTGGCGATGCTGTTGTGGCGGCGATTGCGCGGGGCACGCCGGTTGGCGCCACCGGGTCGCGGCTGTTGCGCGGCAATGCACCGGAACACGAGCAGCTCGAGGCAGACGCGGCGGCATTCTTTGGAGCCGACCGCGCGCTGTTCTTCGGCAGCGGCTACATCGCCAACTTCGCTCTGCTGAGTGCCCTGCCGCAGAAGGGCGATCTTTTGGTTCTCGATGAGCTCGCCCATGCCAGCATGCATGAGGGTGCGCAGGCCGGGCGCGCACAGTTCGTGCTGGCCGCGCACAACGATGCCACCGCTGTTGAGGATGCGATCACACGTTGGCGCGCCGCAGGCGGCATGGGATGCGTCTGGATCGCGGTGGAAAGCCTTTACAGCATGGATGGCGACTGCGCGCCTTTGGAGAGCCTGGTCGCGCTTGCCGATCGGCACGGCGCATTCATCGTCATTGACGAGGCGCATTCGACCGGCGTCTGGGGACCGGACGGCCGGGGGCTTGCCGCCACTTTCGAGGGCCGCGACAACATCGTCGCGCTCCACACCTGCGGCAAGGCGCTCGGCGCATCTGGTGGGCTCGTGACCGGGCCGAGGACACTGTGCGAGTATCTGATCAACCGTTGCCGGCCATTCATCTACGCCACCGCGCCATCGCCGCTGATGGCAGTGGCAGTGCGCGAAGCACTCGCAATGCTCGCCGACGAGCCTATGCGGCGTGTTCAGCTGCATGAACGCGTTGCCCTCGCCGGCCGCCAGCTGGCCGAGCGCTGCGGCGTGATACCCAGCGGCTCGCAGATCCAGCCCCTGGTAATCGGCGATGTCAGGCGCACCATGGCAGTGGCGGCGCGCCTGCAGGCCCGCGGCTTCGACATACGCGGTATTCGTCCTCCGACCGTGCGCACGTCGCGGCTGCGCATCTCACTGACGCTCAATATCGGCGAAGCCGACATTTCCCCCATGGTCGAGGCGCTGGTCGAGGTGTTGGCCCAAACATCGCCGGAGGCGATATGACCCAACGCATCGTCATCACCGGAACCGACACGGGAGTTGGCAAGACCGTGTTTGCGGCTGGGCTCGCCGGCCTGCTCGACGGCTTTTACTGGAAACCGGTGCAATCGGGCCTCGACGGCGAGACCGACAGCGAGGTGGTCGCGCGGCTTGCCGGCTTGCCCTCAGAGCGCGTGCTGCCGGAAGCCTACCGCTTGCGGAGCCCGCTGTCGCCGCATCGTTCGGCCGAGATCGACAGCGTCGCGATCAAGGCTGACGATCTTAACTTTCCCGTCCTACCGACGCCGCTCGTCATCGAAGGCTCCGGCGGCCTGATGGTGCCGCTCAACCGGCGCACAAGGTTCATCGACATCTTCGCTGAATGGCGGCTGCCCGTTATTCTGTGCGCCCGCACCACGCTCGGCACCATCAACCACACCTTGCTCTCGGTCGAGGCGCTCCGCGCCCGCTCCATCCCGTTGGCGGGCATCGCTTTCATCGGCGATGAGATGGCCGATACGCAACGGACCATCGTGGAATTCAGCGGTGCGCCGCAGCTCGGCAGGCTGCCGCACCTCGATGTGCTGACGGGCAAAACACTGAGGGACGCAATGATTGCCGGCTTCGCCTTCGCCTCGATTACTGGAGGTGACTGATGTCGCAGTCCCATGTCTGGCATCCCTTCACCCAGCACGCGCTCGAGCCTGCGATCCCAGAAATCGTCCGGACTGAAGGCGCCTATCTCCGCAGGGCCGACGGCGCCCGCATCCTGGACGCCATCTCCTCCTGGTGGGTCGTCACACATGGCCACCGCCATCCCCGCATCATGAAGGCAATCGAGACAACCGCGTCGAGCCTCGACCAGATTATCTTTGCGGGCTTCACGCACGAGCCGGCAGAGCGCTTGGCCAAGGCGCTTGTCGGCCTCGCTCCCGCTGGACTCGACTGGGTGTTCTATTCCGACAGTGGCTCGACCTCGGTCGAAGTAGCGCTGAAGATGGCACTCAGTTATTTCCGCAACATCGGCGCCCCACGCTCGCGCATCGTCGTCATGGATCACAGCTATCATGGCGACACGATCGGCACGATGAGCGTCGGTGCGCGTGGCGTGTTCAACGCCGCCTACGAACCCTTGCTGTTCGAGGTCGACACCATCCCCTTTCCGGCAGCGGGGCGCGAGCAGGAGACGCTGGATCGTTTAGAGGCTGTGACCCGCGATCGACGAGCCGCAGCCTTAATCGTCGAGCCGCTGGTGCTGGGCGCCGGCGGCATGCTGATGTATCCAGCATCGGTTCTGGCCGAATTGAAGAAGATCACTGAGGCCTCCGGCTCGCTGCTGATCGCCGACGAGGTGATGACCGGCTGGGGGCGGACCGGAACCATGTTCGCCTGCGAGCAGGCATCGATCTCTCCAGATATCCTGTGCACCTCGAAAGGCCTGACCGGCGGCGCCATCCCGCTGGCCGTAACGCTTGCCACCGATGCCATCTTCCAGGCTCATTATTCCGAGGACCGGAAGAAGACGTTTTTCCATTCGAGCTCCTACACTGCCAACCCGATTGCCTGCGCGGCAGCACTTGCCAATGTCGAGATCTGGCGGGACGAGCCGGTGGCCGAGCGCATTGCGGCCTTGAGCGCAATGCAGGCCGCCGGGCTTCGACGCTTTCGCGACAACAGCTTCTTCACCGACTGCCGAGCCACGGGAACAATCGCGGCGCTCGACCTGCGAACCGGTTCCGCAGGTTATCTCGCCGAGATTGGTCCGAAGCTGCGTGCGTTCTTCCTCGAGCGCGGCCTGCTTGTGCGCCCGCTCGGCAATGTCCTCTACCTTCTCCCGCCCTATTGCATGGCAGGCGACGAGCTCGAGCGACTCTATGACGCCATCGAGGAGGCCGGCGAACGCTTCGGGTCCAGGCCATGAGCAAGTCGTCGCGCATTCTCGGATTTGGCCATCATGCGCCTGGGCGCAAGGTGGCGAATGCCGAAATCGAGAGCAATCTCGGTCTTGATCCAGGCTGGATCGAAAGGCGTACCGGGATACGGTCGCGCTTCTGGGCAACCGACGAAGACACGCTGTCTGGTCTTGCCACCCAGGCTGGCGACATGGCGCTGGCGAACGCCGGTATTGCGCGCCACGACATCGGTCTGCTGTTGCTTGCCACCTCGACGCCCGACCATCTTCTGCCGCCGAGCGCGCCGCTGGTCGCACACAAGCTTGGCCTTGGCCGCGCAGGCGCGGTGGATCTGACCGGCGCCTGCGCCGGCTTCATCTATGCGCTGATGTTTGCGGACGGATTTACCCGCCTGCACGGCAAAGCGAGCCTTGTTATCGCCGCCAACATCCTCAGTCGCCGCATCAATCCAGCCGAGCGCGCAAGCTCGGTCCTGTTTGCCGATGCCGCCGGCGCCCTGGTGATCGGTCAGTGCGATGATGCTGATCGGGGCATTCTCGGTGCCTCGGTGGCTTCGGACGGCTCGCGATACGGGCTGATCCAGATTCCCGCAGGAGGAAGCAACAAGCCGTTCCACGGTGACCTCGATCTCGCGCAAACCCGAATGAGGATGACGGACGGCCGCGAAGTGTTCGCAATGGCCGTCGAGATGATGACCGATTGCTCGATAAGCGCGCTAGCCGCTGCCGGAGTTCGGCCACACGATCTCGGCCGGTTCGTGCCACATCAGGCCAATACTCGGATTTTCGACGCGGTCGGGAGGAACCTCGGCATCGCGGACCAAGCAATTGTCAAGACGATTGCCGAATACGGCAACTCTTCGGCCGCGACGATCCCGCTGTCGCTCTCGCTCGCCAACCAGACGGAGCCATTCCAGCCTGGAGAGAAAATCCTTCTGTCGGCGGCGGGTGCGGGTCTCAGCGGCGGCGCTCTCGTGGTTGGAATCTAGCCGGCCGGCTCACGCGCGCAGGACTGGTCATGAATGGCAATAGGGCAACAGAACCAATGCCAAAATGGCCTTCTGAAGCTCGACATGACCGAGCTGACGCAGCACGACCCCGTGCGAACCTCTGGATGAGATCAAATGCATCACCCGTTGCATCATTCGTGCCATCTGAATAAAGCTCAAATACAAAGGGTGAGCCGCCCCATATATGTCTGATACCCGACATTGTTCACATAAAAGGCTCGATGCTTACACGCTCTTTGCTCTCTTCTCTTTGCTGTCTGCTCTTTTCTCTTTGCTCTTTGCTCTTCCGTCTTGACTAGCAGGAGCATGCGGCTTATCTCATTGCCGCGTTAGCACTCGCTTCGGCTGAGTGCTAAGCACGCTCCGGCAACGGAGAACCGTTCAACATCCGCACCAAGGAAATCCAAAAATGGCAAAGTCGAATTTCCGGCCGCTGCATGACCGCGTGGTCGTTCGCCGGGTCGAATCCGAATCCAAGACCGCCGGCGGGATCATCATCCCGGATACGGCGAAGGAAAAGCCGCAGGAAGGCGAGATCATCGCTGTCGGCTCCGGCGCTCGTGACGAAGCTGGCAAGCTGGTCCCGCTGGACGTCAAGGCCGGCGACCGCATCCTGTTCGGCAAGTGGTCGGGCACGGAAGTCAAGCTCAATGGCGAAGACCTTCTGATCATGAAGGAATCCGACATTATGGGCATCATCGGCTGACACGCTGCCGCCTTTCCTTCGCACCATCAAATCTGAATTTCGGGCGAGATGCCCAGGAGTAAAAAAATGGCTGCCAAAGACGTAAAATTCTCCCGTGATGCCCGTGAGCGCATGCTGCACGGCATCAACATCCTCGCCGACGCGGTGAAGGTGACCCTCGGTCCCAAGGGCCGCAACGTCGTCATCGACAAGTCGTTCGGCGCACCGCGCATCACCAAGGACGGCGTCACCGTCGCCAAGGAAATCGAACTTTCCGACAAGTTCGAAAACATGGGCGCGCAGATGATCCGCGAAGTTGCTTCGAAGACCAACGACATCGCCGGCGACGGCACCACAACCGCGACCGTTCTGGCGCAGTCGATCGTCCAGGAAGGCAACAAGGCCGTTGCCGCCGGCATGAACCCGATGGACCTGAAGCGCGGCATCGATCTGGCCGTGACCGAAGTCGTCGCGGCGCTCGGCAAGGCTGCCAAGAAGATCAAGACCTCCGAGGAAGTCGCCCAGGTCGGCACGATCGCCGGCAATGGCGACGAGTCGGTCGGCAAGATGATCGCCGAAGCGATGCAGAAGGTCGGCAACGAAGGCGTCATCACGGTTGAGGAAGCCAAGACCGCCGAGACTGAACTCGAGGTCGTCGAAGGCATGCAGTTCGACCGCGGCTATGTTTCGCCCTACTTCGTCACCAACGCCGACAAGATGGTTGCCGAGCTCGAGGACGTCTACATCCTCCTGCACGAGAAGAAACTCTCCAACCTGCAGGCCATGCTGCCGGTCCTCGAAGCCGTCGTGCAGACCTCGAAGCCGCTGCTCATCATCTCGGAAGACGTCGAAGGCGAGGCGCTCGCCACGCTGGTCGTCAACAAGCTGCGTGGCGGCCTTAAGATCGCCGCCGTCAAGGCGCCGGGCTTCGGTGATCGCCGCAAGGCCATGCTGGAAGACATCGCCATCCTCACCGGTGGCCAGGTCATCTCCGAAGACCTCGGCATCAAGCTCGAGAACGTCGGCCTCAACATGCTCGGCCGCGCCAAGAAGGTGTCGATCTCCAAGGAGAACACCACCATCGTCGACGGCGCCGGCAAGAAGGCCGAGATCCAGGGCCGCGTCGCCCAGATCAAGCAGCAGATCGAAGAGACCACGTCGGACTACGACAAGGAGAAGCTGCAGGAACGTCTGGCCAAGCTCGCCGGCGGCGTTGCGGTGATCCGCGTCGGCGGTGCGACGGAAGTCGAAGTCAAGGAAAAGAAGGACCGCGTCGATGACGCCCTCAACGCGACCCGCGCGGCCGTCGAAGAAGGCATCGTTGCTGGTGGTGGCGTCGCCCTGCTGCGCGCTTCGGCCGACATCAAGGTCACCGGCGTCAATGCCGACCAGGCCGCCGGCATCAACATCGTGCGTCGTGCGCTGCAGGCTCCGGCCCGCCAGATCGCGGCCAACGCCGGTGCGGAAGCATCGATCGTTGCCGGCAAGATCCTTGAGAACAAGGGCTTGACCTTCGGCTACAACGCCCAGACCGGCGAGTATGGCGACATGATCGCCATGGGTATCGTCGATCCGGTCAAGGTCGTGCGCACGGCCCTCCAGGACGCGGCCTCGGTCGCCGGCCTGCTGGTCACCACCGAAGCCATGATCGCGGAGGCTCCGAAGAAGGAGTCGGCTGGCGGCGGCATGCCTGGCGGCATGGGCGGCGGCGGTATGGGCGGCATGGGCGGCATGGGCGGCATGGATTTCTAATCCAGCCCCTATCAACCTACAGCGGAAAGGGCGGCAGCAATGCCGCCCTTTCCTTGTGTGCCGAACATGATCGACAACTTGGAGTGCGTCCCGAGGATCTCGTCAGAATTAGGATCTTGTCCGATCGAGCAATTCGCGGGCTCAACCTGGTCAAACCGGCGCCCCCTACGAACTGCCCGATCCTTGAGGATTCCGCTGCGCGACAATCACGATGATTCATTCAGTTGGTAGCTATAGGCGGTGAATCATGAGGGGCATTGAGGAGCGTGGCAAGGCGCCCATCTCGGCATTTAGGATATCGAAACAGCGATCGACAGACTTGTAGGCATACCTCGCCTGTCGCTTGCCCATCATGTGGATCATCTCGATGCCGGAGAGGATAACCACGGCGCTCGCCTGCGACTTGAAGCCGATGGATCGAATGCGGCGCTTGATACGCCGGTGATCCTGTTCGATCCGATTGTTGAGATACCGGCTATTGCGGATGCGGATCGGCTTCAGCGGTCGCCGCGATCGCTGCCGCAGCCGGCTTTCAGCGTCGCAGGAAAGGATCGCTTCGTAATTGGTCTGGCTGCCGTCGATGACGATGCGCTCCGGCCGGCCATGGCGCGTCAGCGCCTTGTGGAGGAAGCGTTGGGCCGCCACCAGGTCACGGTTTTCGCTGAAGAACAACTCGACCGTGTCGCCGAGGCTGTCGATGGCGCGGTAGAGATACATCCATGGCCGCGGACCTTGATGTACGTCTCGTCCATAACCGACCACACGCTTGCGCCGGTTGAAGCGCTCCAGCAGCTACGGCGAGAAGTGGGCGACCCAGCGATGCACGGTGGAATGGGCGACCTTCAAGCCGCATTCGGCCATCATCTCTTCCAGATCGCGCAGGCTCAGAGTGTAGGCCAGGTACCAGCGCACGCACAGCAGGATCACCGACTGGTCGATATGGTGGCCGTTGAACATCACGTGCTCCTCCACAGCTGAGGAGTGTTTCTTGCCATGCTCCGCTTACCAAAAGGTTTGCGACAGAGCCGTTCGAACCGCATGCCGACACCATCGTCAAGGGCGGCCGCGATGTCGATTATGGCCACAAGATCCTATGAGGAGGGTGGATAGCGACCTGCGCTGTGGCAAAGGTGAGGTTGCTAAACCCTAGACATCCTACCTTGGAGGCCGAGCATGC
>NZ_JAMYQP010000025.1:0-99869 GCF_040320945.1 Mesorhizobium sp. M0587 | reverse complement strand
CCCCATCCACAACAAACCTCACTAACATCGTTTCGGCCAGCCTGCCCTACTGCCCTACTGCCCTACTGCCCTACCCCGCCTCAATCTCCGCCTGCAATGCCGCCATATGGGTCGCCGCCGCGGCAGCCGCCGCGCGCTCGATGGCGCGGAAGCGGCTGACCACCGCCAGGCCGACGGCCGTCAGTTGCGCGCCGCCGCCCTTGCGGCCACCGGTCTGCGCCGCGACCAGCGGCTTGCCGAATACCCGGTTCATATCCTCGACCAGGTCCCAGGCATGCTTATAGGACATCTCCATGCCGCGCGCGGCGGCCGAGATCGAGCCGAAAGCGGCGATCTGCTCCAGGAGTTCGATCTTGCCCGGTCCGATCCGCCCGTCGGGATCGAGGTTTATCCGCAAACTCAGCGACGGCATGTTGCTCCTCCGCGACTACACCCGACCCCATACTATAAGCTGTTCAGCGATATCGCTATTCCAAAAAAACATAGCGGTGGTCATCCGTCCGCTTCGACCGGCAAGCCGGCCCCGGTATTCGCCCGGTCGAAGCTCACCGTCTTGATCACGGCGAAGACCTGTCCCCCAAGCCGCAGCGCCAGCGCATGCCGCGATTGTTCGGTGATCCGGGCCAACACGGTTGCGCCGTTGCAGTCGACGCCGACCTCGACCGTCGGACCCTCGCCCGGGCTGATCGCGACGATCGTGCCGGGCAGGATGTTGAGCGCGCTGAGGCCCACCGGCCGTTCGGTGGCGATCATGACGTCGCGCGCGCGGACGCGAATGCGGACTGGCGCTCCCACCATCAAAGCCAACCGCGGCACTCGGATCTCACCGGCGGCCGAGGCAAGCACGGTCATGCCGAAGGCTTCGTCGTGACGCAGCACCTTGGTGTCCAGCACCGCACCGCCCTCGCCGCGCTCTTCAGCCGGCAACAGGTCGAGCCTTTGCATCACCGCCTCGGTCGGGCCGCTGGCGAGGACCTTGCCCTGCGCCAGCATCACCACGTCGCTGGCCAGCCGCGCCACCTCGGCAACCGAATGGCTGACATAGACGATCGGGATCTTCGTCTCGTCGCGCAGCCGCTCGATGTAGGGCAGGATTTCGGCCTTGCGCGCCTCGTCGAGCGAGGCCAGCGGTTCGTCCATCAACAGCAATCTCGGGCTCGCCAGCAGCGCCCGGCCGATCGCCACGCGCTGCTTTTCGCCACCCGAGAGCTTTGCCGGCCGCCTGTCCATGAGCGGCCCCATGCCAAGCAGATCGACGACGGAATCCAGGTCCGCGTATCGCTCCGCTGCCGGTGTGAACCAGCGGCCATAGCGCAGATTGCCGCCCACGCTCATATGGGGAAACAGCCGCGCATCCTGGAATACCATGCCGATCCGCCGCTTGTGCTTCGGCACGAAAATGCCGGCGCGGGTATCGACCAGCACGCGACCGTCGACTTCGATGCGGCCCTTGTCCGGCCGGATCAGCCCGGCAATCACGTTGATCAAGGTGCTCTTGCCGGAGCCCGAAGGTCCGAACAGCGCTGTCAGCCGCCCGGCGCTTTCGAAGCTGGCGTCGGTCGCGAACGCACCCAGCCGATGGTTGATATCGACAACGACCGTCATTCGATGTCCATCCGCCGGCCGATGCGACGCGCCAACACCTCCGAGGCAACCAGTGCCGCCATCGAGATGACGATCGAGATCAGTGTCAGACGGAGCGCGCCTTCATCGCCGCCCGGCACTTGCGTAAAAGTGTAGATCGCCGACGGCAGCGTCTGCGTCTCGCCCGGAATGTTGGAAACGAAGGTGATGGTGGCACCGAACTCGCCCATCGCCTTGGCGAAGGACAGGATGGCGCCGGCGATCAGCCCGGGAAGGATCAGCGGCAGCGTGATAGTGGCGAAAACCCACCAAGGATTGGCGCCGAGCGTTCCCGCTGCCGCCTCCATCCTGCGGTCGACCGCCTCGATCGACAGCCTGACCGCCCGCACCATCAAGGGGAAACCCATGACGCCGCAGGCCAGAGCCGCACCTGTCCAGCGAAACGAGAAGACGATGCCCAAATGCTCGGCCAGGAAGGCGCCGGCCGGACCGCGCCTGCCGAAGGCGAGCAGCAGCAGATAGCCGGTCACGACAGGCGGCAGGACAAGCGGCAGATGCACCAGCCCGTTGAGCAAGGTCTTGCCCCAGAACTGGCCCCGGGCAAGCAGCAGCGCGATCAATATGCCCGGCGGCAGGCTGGCTACCATCGCCACGCTTGCCACCTTGATCGACAGCCGGACCGCATTCCATTCGTCGGGAGTGAGGTCCAGCAGCCAGTCCATGCTGTTTCGTATCTCAGTTGCTCGGCGTGAGTACGGTAAAACCCTGCTCCTTGAACAGCGCGCCGGCCTTGGCGGACCGCAGGCACTTCAGGAAGGCCGGCGTATTCTTGTCCTTCGAATCGGCGGTCTGGGCAACCGGATAGATGATCGGCGGGTGCGAATCCTCTGGGAATGTACCGACCACCTTGACGCCCTTCTCGGCATGCGCGTCGGTGGCATAGACGATGCCAAGACCCGCTTCACCCGTCGAAACCAGCTTCAGCGCCGCACGAACATTCTCGGCCTGCGCCACCTTGCCCTCGACCGAGGACCAGACGCCGAGCGATTCCAGCGCCGCCTTGCCGTACTTGCCGGCCGGCACCGCCTTGACGTCGCCAATGGCGAGCTTGCCGTCGCCGATCAGCCTGGCAAGGTCGAAACCCTTCTCGATCTTGGTTTCCACCGTCGAATCCTTCGACGCCACCAGCACGATCTGATTGCCGAGCAGCTTCACTTCGGTATCGGGCCTCGTCAGCTTCTTGTCGGAGAGATATTTCATCCAGTCGAGGTCGGCCGAGATGAAGACGTCGGCCGGGGCCCCGCCCTCGATCTGCTTGGCCAGCGCCGAACTCGCGGCATAAGAGATCGTCGCGGCCCCGCCGACATCGGCCGCGCAGGCTTTGTTGACGGCGTCGAGCGCGTCCTTGAGGCTGGCCGCGGCAAAAACCACAACCTTGTCTTCGGCATGGGCGGCCGGCACGGCCGCCATCAGCATCGCCGCAAAACCGCCAATGGCGATCGCCCTCAATCCGAAACCGTCGCGCGTCATCGAAATCTCCCTAGCGTTTGGAACCAATCGGCTGTGGCTTGCCAACCGATATATCCGTATGAATATAACAAGGGAAGGCCCGACGCTCTTGGAAAGAGCCCGTGCGACATGGATTGCTCTGGTAAGACAGGCACCACAAACCGCGAACGGACCTCCATGAAGATCAGCGCCCGGACATCCTCAAAGGAACGATCACCGAGACCAACCAGGCCGTGGCCGATCTCAAGCTCGAAAAGCGCAAGCAAGTCTACGCCGCGGTCAGGCATCGGATGTGATGGTCGGGGTCGATTGAGGCCCGCGGCTCTAAGAGCAATTCCAGGAAAAGTGTGAAACGGTTTTCCCGGGAAAAGCGCGCAGCGCTTTCCCTTGGGAATTGCGTAAAAACAAAGAGATAGAGCGGTTCGGCGTTTCCGTGAAACGGTGAACCGCTCTAAACGGCGATCGGCGCCTTGATCGATGCATCGGCGACGTAGTTTTCGAGCCGGAAATCCTCGAAGCGGAAGGCGAACAGATCCTTCACCTCCGGATTGATCCACATCGTCGGCAGCGCCCTCGGCGTACGCCGCAACTGTTCGCGCGCCTGCTCGAAATGGTTCGAGTAGAGATGCGCGTCGCCCAGCGTGTGGACGAAATCGCCAGGCTTCAACCCGGTCACCTGCGCCACCATCAGCGTCAGCAGCGCATAGGAGGCGATGTTGAACGGCACGCCGAGAAAGATGTCGGCGGAACGCTGGTAGAGTTGGCAGGAAAGCCGCCCTTCCGAAACATAGAACTGGAACAGGCAGTGGCAGGGCGGCAGCGCCATCGCTTCCACCTCGGCCGGGTTCCACGCCGAAACGATCAGCCGCCGCGATTGAGGATTGCGGCGTATCTCCTTCAGAAGGTTGGCAATCTGGTCGATTGAGCCGCCATGGCCGTCTGGCCACGAGCGCCACTGCTTGCCATAGACCGGGCCGAGGTCGCCATTCTCATCGGCCCATTCATCCCAGATCGAAACGCCATGGTCGGTCAGGTATTTGATGTTGGTGTCGCCGGCCAGGAACCACAGCAACTCATGGATAATCGACTTCAGGTGTAGTTTCTTGGTGGTGGTGACCGGAAAGCCGCGCGCCAGATCGAACCGCATCTGGTAACCGAAGACGGAACGAGTGCCGGTACCCGTGCGGTCGCCACGGTCGGCGCCGTTTTCCAGCACATGCTGCAAGAGGTCGAGATACTGGCGCATCGGTTCCGCTCGATTCGGTTGTCTGGCCATCATAACCGACAGACAGGCTGCCGAACACAACAAAGCGGCGCTTGCGGTGCTTGCCCTATTTCACTTTCCACCGTTTGCGCCGCCCCTCACCTGCCTCCCGGCATCCTCTCCCCGTATAGGGACGGGGAGAGGGGCGCTGTCATGGGTGGTTTCGCCAATCGCCAGCGTTGCGAGATTGGCGCCAGCGCTGCGGCTGCCCCTTTCTCCCCGTCACTATACGGGGAGTTGAGGAGTGGTCCGCGTAGCGGACGAAAAGCCAATTGCTTGGCTTTTCGAACGACGAACGCCCGGCAGGGCAATGAGGGGCGGCGTCGACTCCGGCAAGTTAAAAATCAAACCGCCTGCTGCCAGCCTTGCAAATCGCAGCACCCCTTCAGAGAGACGCGAGCTTGCCCAGATCCTTTGCGACGAGATAGTAGAAAGTCACCCGGTTCTTGGTGTTGTCCGCGGTCATCGCCTTGCAGGTCTTCTCGATCGCGGCGTCGGCCTTCTGTGCGTCGGCGACGCCGAGCTTCTTGGCGACCCAGCTCTCCTTGACGCGCTCCAATTCCTTCGGATCCGTGCAGGATACCAGGGAGGAATCGCGATTCCTCAGCGCGATGCCGAGATGCTTGACGATTTTCTCGACCACGTTGGCATCGGCGCCAGCATCGTATTTCTTCACATCCGCAAGATAGTCGGCCATAAAAATCCCCTCGTCGGCGCCACGGATCCGATCGATGAGGGCTGTGGCGCGCTCCGCAACTCGTGCGCTCGTTCGGTAACTCCTCACCGTGACAAAGCTTCGGTTGAGACCGCGTGCAAGTCAACCCTCGGCGTCGCGATTTGACACAGGGACAAAGTGCCAAGGTGGCCTTTCATTTCATGCGGTGGCCCCCTATATTCGCTTTGTCGGCTTGACCGACTATGGCGATAAATGGGCGATGAAATAAGCCGTTCGGACCCGGGGGCGGTACCCGGCGCCTCCACCAAAAGCCGCTGTTGAACAGAGCGGTTTTTGCTGGGGGCGAAATAGGATCGACGAAGGTGTAAAGATCGTACTTTTGCCCGGCATTGTACCACCGTTATCGGGCTAAACTTGTAGTTGCCAACGACAACTATGCGGAAGCACGTCTCGCTGCTTAATGCAGTGCGATAGCTTCAAATCAAGCCCTAGGGGTTCGCACTTCTAGGCGGGGTTCGGAGGTACCTGGCAACAGAAACCTCCACTTCTCCCCCTTTCAATACACACGCATCGGCCGCGCCGGCCGGCAGACTTCGCACGACCCAACTTCGCACGGCCCTGGGCCGCGGAGCCGCCGCGTGCTTCTTTCCCAGAGGCGCGGCTGCGCCTCGTGCTGGCCGAGGCTGGACTGACATGAAAAAGGCCGGGTCGAACCCGGCCTTTTCATGTGTTCGTGGCCGCTTACTCCGCTGGCGCCTCGACGGCTTCGCGCGAGCGGCCGAGCGTTATCTTGGCCAGCGTGAACGAAATCACCGCGCAGAGCGTGATGCCGGCGACCATCGGCAGTGGCGTGCCGTCGAAGAACACTCCGGCGACGCCCATGGCGACCGCACCGATGGCGAAATGCAGCGTGCCCATCAGCGCCGAGGCCGTGCCGGCGATCTCGCCATGCTCTTCCATGGCCAGCACCGAGGTGGTCGGGATGACCAGGCCGAGGAAGCCGTAGCCGACGAACAGCAGCGCCGCCATCACGTCGAGCCGGTCGATGCCTGTCGCCATCACCGCGAACAGCACCACCATCGTCGTCGCGTAGCCGGTCACCGCGACACGCACCACGCGCCGCAGGCCGAAGCGCTCGGCCAGCAATCCCGTCAACTGCGACATGCCGATGAAGGCCACCGCATTGATCGAGAAGAACACGCTGTAGACCGAAGGCGACAGCCCGTAATGGCCGATCAGGATGAAGGACGAACTCGACAGATAGACGAAGAAGCTCGCAATACCGAACCCTGCGATCGCCACCAGGCCGAGGAAATTGCGGTCCCCCATCAGGAAGCGGTAGCCGGAAAGCGCCGTGCCGAAGGAGGAACCGACACGCTCTTCCGCCGATCGCGTCTCCTTGAGCGAGGTGGCGAGCAGGATGGTGGCAAGCACCGCCGCACCCGTCACCGTCCAGAACACGGCGCGCCAGCCGAAATTCTCGATGATCTGGCTGCCGGTCAGCGGCGCCAGGATCGGCGACACCGAAAACACCAGCATCAGCAAGGACATCAGCTTGGCGGCTTCATTGCCGGTGTGCAGGTCGCGCACGATGGCGCGCGGAATGGCCATGCCGGCGCTGGCGCCAAGCCCTTGCAGGAAACGGAAAGCGACCAGCCACTCGATGCTCGGCGCCAGCGCCGAACCGATGCCGCCGACCATGAACAGCGCAAGACCGCCATAAAGCGGCAGCTTGCGGCCGACCATGTCGGAGATCGGCCCGACGACGATCTGGCCAAAGCCCATCGACAGGAAGAAGATCAACAGGCTCATCTGCACGGCGGCGGTGCCGGCGTTGAGATCGGCGCCGATCGAAGGCAGTGCCGGCAGATACATATCGATGGCGAACGGGCCGATGGCGGACAACAGGCCGAGCACGACCGCGATGCGGAGGAATTTGGGACTCATGATAAGGCTCTTTCGAATTTGGTTGCCGCCGGCCGGCGACGTCTGACCCTAGGACGTTTCATCCCAGGAGATCCCGACACGTTTCCGCAGCGAAATCTCTTAATATTGTGTCCAGAAATTTAGACACTCTTGTCTAAATCGTCAATCACCTCTATATAGAATTTCATGAAATCGAGCGTCTCTCCTGACATTTTCCCGCCACGCGGCCACGAGGCCAAGCGGGTGTCGATCGTGGACGCCGCCGCTGGCGTGTTCTGCCGCGAAGGTTTTGCCGGCGCCAATATCGACCTGATCGCAGTCGAGGCCGGCGTCTCGCGCCAGACGGTCTACAACCACCACGGCGACAAGGAAAAACTGTTCATCGCCGTGGTGCGCGATCTCACCGAGCGCTGCAATGCCGGCATCTTCGCCACTATTGCCACCTTTCCCGACCAGCCGAAGGATCTTGAAGCGGATCTGACCGGCTTTGCCGTGCGCCTGAACCAGAATTGCATCTGCAACCGCGACGGCAAATTCCTGCGCAAGCTGATCCATACCGAAGGCGAGCGTTATCCCGAACTGTTCGCCGAGTGGCGCGAACAGGGACCGGGCAGGACATGGCCGGCAATCGCCGCCCGCTTCGCCCGCCTCGCCTATGGCGGGTATCTCACGATCGAGGATCCCGACGTGGCGGCACGCCAATTCCTTGGGCTTGCCAATGCCGAACTGCAGACCACCTTCATGCTCGGCGGCACGCCGAGCGAGGAGGAGGTAGTGCAATCCGCGAGGAATGGCGTGCGCACCTTCCTGCGCGCCTTCGGCAAGCGCCGGTCCGTGGCCCTGGTGGAAAAGCAGAGCGCCCTGGCTGGCGCCTGACAATCACGCCGCGGCGGAGCAGCCTACCCGATCAAATCGTCGGCAATAAGTCCTCGCTTCGGCGCGGCTATGGTCTATATGCGGTTTACGCCGCGCTCAAGCTTGATTACAGCTATGCGGACGATTCAACGGAACCCGACATGGCCGACGACCACATCCGCTACGACATTCTGGCCCAGGAGGCGTTGCGCGGCGTCATGCGCAAGGTTCTGGCCGAGGTCGCGCGCACCGGCCTCCCCGGCAACCATCATTTCTTCATCACCTTCCTGACCGGCGCGCCGGGCGTGCGCGTGTCGTCGCGGCTGCGCGAGCGGTATCCCGAGCAGATGACCATCGTCATTCAGTTCCAATATTGGGACCTCAAGGTGACCGACACCGGCTTCGAGGTCGGCCTTTCCTTCTCCGACGTGCCTGAGAAACTCGAAATCCCGTTCTCGGCCGTGCGCGGCTTCTATGATCCGTCGGTCAATTTCGAGCTCGAATTCGACGTCAAGACCGACGACGCGGCGGCCGAGGAGCCGACCGCGCCCGAGCCGCTGGCCGTCGTTTCGGAAAAAAAGCCGAAAGCCGAGAAAAAGGCGGCCGCAGAGGCCGAGAAGAAGCCTGCACCGGCCGATGCTTCCGCCAAGGGCGCCGAAGTCGTTTCGCTCGACGCCTTCCGCAAGAAATAAGCCTCCGAGCCAATGGCCGACATCGTCAATCTCCGCCAGGCCCGCAAGCAGAAGGCAAGGCTGGAGAAGGAACACACGGCCGACCAGAACCGCGCCTTGCACGGCCGCACCAAGGCCGAAAAGGAGCGCGACCGCATGACGGCCGACAGAAGCGAAAGATTCGTCGCCGGACACCGCCGCGAGCCATCCGGCGGCGACGGCGAACAATGACGGTGCCGGCGTGAGCGCCGTCGAAAAGCGTTCGGTGACGATCCGCGGCCACCGCACCAGCTATTCTCTCGAAAAGCCCTTCTACGACGATCTCGTCGCGATAGCCGCCGCGCGGCAATTGACGCTCGCCGCGCTCGTCGCCGAAGTCGATGAGACGCGGCCCCGCGACACCAATCTGTCCTCGGCGCTCAGGCTCTACGTCCTGGAGTGGGCGAAGCGCGGCGGCTAGATACCGTCGACCACGTGTTCCTTCTTCCTGCGTCCGGCGCCGAAACCGAGCAAAGTCGAGCGATCGCGCTCCTCGGCCTGCTTCCTTGACCGCACGCGCATCAAATCCTTCCAGCCGACATAACCGACCAGTTGCTGGCTTTCGCGTGTGACGACCGGCAGATGCGAGACATTGGCGGTCAACAGCTTGTCCGACAGGCCTTCCAGATATTCGTCGGGATAGGCGAGCGTCACCTTGCTTCCGGCAAGCAGGTCGCCGAGCGTCGTCGTCCTGTGCTTGCCGGCGCGTCTCCAGCGCAGGATTGCCGGCGGATCGATGAGGCCGAGCACATGTCCGTTCTCGTCGACCACCGGAAAGCTCGGATGCCGCGTTTCCGGGGCGGTCAGGAACGCGGCCGCGCCATGCAGCGTCATTGCCGCCGGCACGCTCTCGACCTGCGAGGTCATCACCTCGCGCACCCTGGTCAGGGCGAAAGGATCGACGCGATACTCGCGAACCAGATGATGTCCCCTTCTGGCGATCTTCTCGGTCAGGATCGAACGCTTCATCAGGAGCACGGTGACCGCATGCGCCGCCGCGCAGGCGGCGATCAGCGGCACCAGCATATGCGTGTTGCCGGTCAGTTCGACGGCGAAGAAGGTCGCCGTCAGCGGCGCGCGCATCGTGCCGCCCATGGTGGCGGCCATCGCCAGCAGCGCCCAGAAGCCTGGATCCGCCTCCGGCAGGAAACCGGAAAGCACCGCTCCCATTGCCCCGCCCATGATCAACAGCGGCGCGAGCACGCCGCCCGATGTTCCCGAACCGAGCGCAACCGACCAGATAATGCCCTTCACCACAAGCAGCATGAGCGCCGCGGTGGCGACCATGCGGCCGTCCAGCATCTCGGCGATATTGTCGTAGCCGACGCCGAGCGCCTGCGGTTCGATCAGCCCGCCGATGCCGACCACCAGGCCGCCGAGCATCGGCCACCACATCCAGTGAATCGGCAGCTTCTGGAAACCGTCCTCGCAGGCATAGACCATCTGCGTCAGCAGCCCCGACAACAGGCCTGCCGCGACACCGATCGCGATCCAGCCGGCAAGGCCGACAAAGGAAATCTCCATGCCGCCCTGAAACGGAAAGATCGGCCCGGGCAGATGCAGCATGGTGCGCTCGACCTCGGCAATGATCGCCGCGACCGCGACGGGAATGAAGCTGCGTGGTGTCCATTCGAAAAGCAGCAATTCGACGGCCAGCATGATGGCGGCGATCGGCGTTCCGAACACGGTGGTCATGCCGGCCGCCGCTCCCGCCACCAGCAGCGTCTTGCGTTCATTGTCGCTGACCGGCAGCATCTGCGCGATCAGCGAGCCGATCGCGCCTCCGGTCATGATGATCGGGCCCTCGGCGCCGAACGGTCCGCCGGAACCGATCGAGATCGCCGACGACAGCGGCTTCAGGATCGCAACCTTGGCGTCGAGTTTCGAACGCCCGAGCAGGATCGCCTCGATGGCCTCGGGAATACCGTGGCCGCGGATCTTCTCGCTGCCGAAACGCGCCATCAGGCCGATGATCAGTGCGCCGATCACCGGGACGATGACGGCGGCATAGCCGAGCGGCGTATCCTCAAGCTTCAGGTCGGCGAGCGAGAATTGGCCAAAATAGGCGACGTTGGTGGCAAGCCGGATCAGTTTCAAAAGCACGATGCCGGCAAACAGCCCCGCTGTCGCCACCACCACGGCTATCGCCGCCACAAGCAACACCCTGGCGTCGGTGGTGAAATCCCTGAGGTGGCCGGGATTGGGCTGATGCGTCTTCATGGTGGATTTGCTTCCTGGCGGCGGCCGTATCTGATCCGCGGCAGGGCCAACGCGACCGACCGGGACTGTCGGTTGGCTATGTATCGTAACACGATATAAATATTCAAGCCGGTTCTGTTCGAAATCCGTTTGAGCTTTCGCCGGAAAACAAACAAATGTCTGATATGACGCAGCTGCAAAAATCACGCCCCGCCATCAGTCAAGCCGATTACCAGCGTCTCTCCGAGTTTCGGTATCTGATCCGCCGCTTCCTCGAATTCAGCCAGGTGCAGGCCGAAGACGCCGGCCTGACCCCGCGCCAGCACCAGGCACTGCTGGCGATCAAGGGGTTTCCGGGCGGACCGGTCACGGTCGGCGATCTGGCCGAGCGCCTGCGCATCCGCCACCACAGCGCCGTCGAATTGGTCAATCGCCTTTGCGAGGCAGGGCTGGTCGCAAGGGATCAGGACAAGGACGATCATCGGCGCGTGCTGCTGCGGCTGACCGAGCGCGCCGATGATCGCCTGGCCGAGCTGTCGGCCGCCCATCTCGACGAACTGTCCCGCATCGAACCCATGCTGAGGCGCCTGCTCGATCGGGGCGCCGAGTGACTGCCGGCGTCCTTGGCGCGGACAACGCCGGTTATTTTCGCCAACGTCGAATCCTTTGGTCTCGCCGCGACGTCTTGGAGATGAGCGCCTGCGGAATGCAAGGCGGCCAAGAGGATAGGATGCGATGAAACACCACCTGATACGCTACAAGACCAAACCGGAACGGGCCGACGAGAACGAGCGCCTGGTCAAGGCCGTGTTCCAGGAACTGCGCGATAAATCGCCGGAAGGCGTCCGCTACATGACATGGCGGTCCAGCGACGGTACGTTCGTCCACATGGTCGAGATGGAAACCGAGGGCCATGCCGGCATCATTCCCGGGCTTGCCGCATTTGAGGCCTTTCAGGACGGCATCCGGGATCGCTGCATCGACCCGCCGCATCGCGACGTAATGACCATGGTCGGCCATTACCGGATGCAGGCCGAGTAGTTGCGGGTGCAACGACGTCACGGGGAAGGCGTATGAACATAACCGTTCCTGGCGACCAGAGCGCGCTCTTTGACCGGCTGTTCGGGGAATTGCGGCCCAAGCTGCACCGCTATTGCGCCCGCATGACGGGCTCGGTCGTCGATGGCGAGGATGTCTTGCAGGAGGCGATGGCCAAGGCGTTCGAGGCGTTGCCGGATGCCGGCCCGATCACCAATCCGGAAGGCTGGCTGTTCCGCATCGCGCACAATGCGGCGCTCGATTTCCTGCGCCGGCGCACCCGTGAAAAGGCATTTTCCGACGAGGAGCTGGATATGATCGTCGACCCGGCAAATCCCGCCATCGACCGTCAGGCGGCCGCGGCCGGCCTGCATACATTCATGCGCCTTCCCGTCGCCCAGCGAAGCAGCGTCATCATGATGGATGTCCTGGGCTATTCGCTGCTGGAGATCAGCGCCATGCTGGGGACCAGCATCCCGGCGATCAAGGCGGCGCTGCATCGCGGCCGCGGCCGCCTGCGCGAGCTTGCCGACGAACCTGACGACCGCCCGCTTCCCCGGCTGAGCACATCCGAACGTGCGCTGCTCGACGTCTATATCGATCGCTTCAACGCCCGCGATTTCGATGCGGTGCGCGACATGCTGGCCGATGAAGTGCGGCTGGAGCTGGTGGCCAAGGCGCGGCTCAACGGACGCAAGGAAGTCAGCACCTACTTCCACAATTATTCACGGGTCCAGGATTGGTGTTTCGTGCCCGGGTTTGTCGAGGACAGACCGGCGGTTCTCGTCCGCGATGGCGACGATCCGACGGCACCTCCGGCCTATTTCATCCTGCTGGCCTGGCAGGATGGTAGGCTTGCAGCCATCCGCGATTTTCGCCACGCCCGCTACGTCGCCGACAGCGCCAAAATGTCCATTCTTTGAAACGGTTGCCACCGCGGATTGAGCGACGGTAGCCCTGCTCGCTACTCCAACGATTTCAGCAGATTGTCGATCGTGAAGGGATTGGCCTTTGGCTTGGCCGGAGGCGGATTGTCGTTGGCGGGCGGCGACCGCTCGGGCTGCGGCGCCTGTTCCGCGGCCTTGCGTTCAGCCTCGAGCCTCGCCTTTTCCTGCGTGGCGATGCGCATTGCCTCTTCCGTTTTCCGCCGCTCCTGTTCGGCCTCGGCCTTGGCCGCTTCGTCGGCAGCCTGTCGTGCGGCCGCGGCCTTCGCTTCGGCTTCGGCTTGTGCCCTCGCCTCGGCATCCGCCTTGGCTCTCGCTTCCGCATCGGCTTTCGCCTTTGCATCGGCTTCAGCCTGGGCCTGGGCGTCCGCCTCGGCCTTCGCCTTGGCGTCGGCCTCGGCTTTCAACCGCGCCGCCTCCTCTTGTTGGCGCTTCTCCTCGGCCGCCTTTTCACGCGCGTCCTGCAGCGCCGCGTAGTAGCGCACCTCACGCCGCAGCCGCTGCTTTTCGAGCAACGCGGCCTGCATCGCTTCGACGCGCTGCTGCTCCTTTTCCAGCGCGCGCTGGGTCAGGAACTGCGCCAGCGGCTCACTGTCGAACTGCCGTTTCACGGCGCCTAACGGTCCCTCGGCGCTAAAATTCACGACCGGGTCCGAGCCGACCAGCGCCTCGTCGCCGGGCCGATAGGTGATCGCTCCCTTGGCGGAAACCATGGCTGTGTTGAGATCCGCCGTGATGTCGGCGGACAAGGTCGCCGCCGGAGTCTCGAGGCTGATCGGCGGCGCCCGCAGCGTGCCGCCGGCAATCGTGAAGGCGATGTCGGCATCCCCGGCGGCAAAACTTCCATCGCCAGCGATCTCAGGTGCAAAGCCGGCGGTCTTGGCCGCGTCGATGTCGCGGCCGATCGCATCGGCCTTGGCCAGGAACGCGCTGAACGCATCGGGATTGACGCCGGCAATCTGCAAACCCTTGAGCGTCGCCGTGCCGGAGCCGGACAGTGCGGCGACCATGGCGTCGACCGACTTGCCGCTGGTCGACAGCGCCGCCGAGAAGTCGCCCTTGCCGCCGATGCCGGCATCCGGCAGCACGTTGGCCAGATCGGCACCCGCCAGTTTCATCTGGCCGGTGAACAATCCGGTGCCTTCATTGTTCTTCAGTTCGAACAGGCCGGTCAGTGCCCCGCCGAGGAACTTTGCCTTGAGATCTGAAACGCGGATGCCTTCCTGGTCGAGCTTCAGTGAAAAGGCCGCGTCATAGGCTGCGGCGAACGACCCGGCGGCAAGTGCGGCTGTCGTCAGGTCGAGATCGGCCGTGAACGGCAGGCTGGATTTCTGGCTGAACGGAGCCGATGGCCAGACGCCATTCCTGTCGTTGCCGCTCTTGTCGGCTCCACTCTTGTCAGCCCCACTCTTGTCAGCCCTACTCTTGTCGGTCCTGCTCTTGTCGGCAAGAAAAGCGGAATCGCCGAACAGGGCCACGGCCATCGGATCGAGGTCGATTTCGTCAAGCGCCAGCGCGCCGGCCAGGTGTGGCACGCCGTCCTTGGCGTCGACATTGACGTCGCCGGACACCGCCGCTTCGTTGATGGCGCCACTTAGATTGCCCAGCACCAGCAGCCCGTTGCCGTAATCTCCTTGTGCCGTCAGCGACGTCGACATGCCCGCCCCCATGCCTGGCAGCCCAATGCCTGATGTCATCAGCCAGGGTTCGATGTCGGCGGCATCGAGGTTGATCTTGCCTTTGGCGGTGGGCCCTTGCGGCGTTTCCGCAACGGTTCCTTCGAAACCGGCCCTGAAATCATTGCCGGTGAGGTTGAAAGTCGTCGCCAGGCCGCCGCCAAGCGTGCCCTTGGCCTGGATATCCGTAGTAGCTTCCCCCAGCATGCCGAGCGGCAGCGCCGGCAGGCCGTAGAGGGCCAGCAGCGCGGTAGCGTCAGGGTTCCTGGCGTTGAAGGTCAGCGTCGCCGGCGCTTCGACAAGCTTGTCCACCGCTCCGTTCCCCGACAGAGAGGCCGAAAAGGATGATCCGCCGGCTTTGCCTTGCGCGCTCACCGCCAGGCCCGTGGTGGAGTCGCCATTATCGGCGGCACTTGCCACGACGTCGATGCGCGCATCCTGGAACAGGTCGGGATAGGCTGCGGCACGGCTCGCCAGCCCCTCCAGCACGGCATTGTCGGGATAGTGCTGCGCGGCGACGTCGATCAGCGGCTTGAGATCGACAGCAACCACGGAAGCGTCGAGCTTGCCGGTCGGGCTCGCCGGGAAATCCTTGATCCGGCCGGTGGCGCTGATCGAGGCGCCGGCCAGTCCGCCCAGCGACAGCCGGTCGATCTCGAGCAGCCCGTCGCGCAGCCTGAGCGCCGTGTCGACCGTGTCGGCGGTCAAACCGCCGGCGCTGACCGGGCCGGCCTTGATCTGGAAATCGAGGTCGCGGTCGGCGAAGCGGTTGGCGCCCTTGTCGCTGACGAAGATCGAGGCGAAGGCCGCCAGCCCGTCGACGTCGAGTTCGCCGCCCTCGAGCCGCATCAGCACCGACGGCCTGGCATTATCAGGCCGGCTGGAATCGATGCGGCCGGAGAACTTCGCCTTGCCCAGGATCAGTTCGAGGTCGCTGAAGGCCTGGCGCTTTTCCGTGAGATCGACCTTGGCCTTGAAGCCTGCGGCCGGCAGACGGCGGATCGCCTCGTCGACATCCTTCGACAGCCAGGCGGCAAAGCCGGAGGGTTGCGCCACCGCCAGCAAGAGCGAGCCGGTGAAGCCGAAATGGTCCTCGACGCTGAGCATGCCGTCGGCTTCCAGCTTGGCGCGGCCGGGCAAGGTTGCCGCCAGCGATTTCACCGACCAGCCGCCATCGACCGGCTCGGCCGAAAGATGCACGTCGCGTACCGTGGTATCGCCGGCCACCACCGCCGGCAGCTTGACCTCCACGGTGCCGGGGATGGTCGGCTTCGGAAGCCCGAGCAGCGCCTGCTCCAACCCGGCGATGCGCTGATCCAGCGTCAGGCCGGCGCCTGCTTCACCTGTCACCGCTTCGTCGAATTGCACCTGCGCGCCATTGGCCTCGATGGCGAAGCTCGGCTTCTGTCCGAGATCCACCGAAGCCTTGCCTTCGGCGGTGTAGGGATTGTCCAGCGGTCCGGTCTCGAAACGGAATTCGTCGACGCCGAGCTTCTGGTGGTCGAGCGAAAACTTGCCGTTCAGCCGAAAGCCCGGATCGGGCTTGCCGGCGCTGACCTTCACCGTCTTGCCATCGGTGCCGCGCAGTTCGGCGCTGTCCCTGTCGGCGGAGTCCTTGTCTGAATTCGAAATCTTGAACTGGCCGGAATAGACGGCGGCACCGTTGACGATGCCGGCATTACCGTCGGTCTCGATGATGAGCGGATAGGCGTCGGGATCGGCCCTCAGCCGAAGCCGCATCTGCCCGTTGCCTTCGGTCTTGCCGGTGGAGGCGGCGACCGTGGTGCGCAACCCATCCAACCGCAGCGTGCCGTCCAGCCGCCACGGCCCCGCCAGCGACTTGGCCGAAATGGTCGAGTTGATCTCCGACATGAAATGGCTGCGCCCGCCGGCGGCATGGCGCAGTTCGATCTGCCCTTCCGTCACCGTCAGCTTCTCGATCGAGATCTGGGCGGGATCGAAGGGCGAGGACGGCCGCATCGCCCAGTCGACGGTGCCGTCATTGGCGATGTCGATCGTCGCTTTCGGCCGCACCAGCCGCATGTCGAAGATCAGCACTTCGCCGCGCAGGAAGGGCGCCAGCTCGGCATCCATCGAAAACGTCTCGACGGTCATGGCCGGCTGGCCGTCGGGACCGCCGCTAACGGCGACGTTGGAGAAGGTCACCGACGGAAACGGCAGAAGCCGCGCCGTGGCGTCGCCCTGCACCGTCACCTTGCGGCCGAGGATGGCGCTGGCCTCGCGCTCGAAATCGGCGCGATAGCCGGTCCAGTCGACAAAATACGGCACCACCAGCGCCGCGCACAGCACCAGCACCAAAAGGCCACCAAAGATCACGAACAGGCGTGCGAGCATCAGCTCCGAATGGGTTTGATGAAATTCAGCCGCACTCTACCCGCATCCGCGTGTCGATAAAGAGGCAATTCATCCAGTGTTGCGCGATGTCGGACGATCTGAAAACAAATCCTGGAAGGCGGAGATTCTTGGATCTCGGGGAAGAACTGGGACTGCGTGCCGATCGATGCGCAGAACGTCGGCTCCGACCGCGAATGACGGAGCGGCCGCGTGCGAGGCAAAATCGGACTAGCTTCTTTGGCCATCGGGACTAGCTTCTTTGAAAAGTGTCCGCGTTCGTCGACATCGAGCGCCACCAATTCAGTTTTTCGATTTTCGCAGGCTGGCCCTCGCCGCTAGCCTTTATCGCTGCATCCGAGACGACAAACCACAACGTCTCCATTTTTCCCTCCCGAAGGAGACCGGTGTAAGAAACGATTGCATCGCCAGCCGCCGTTTTCCCACCGCCGGCAAAACTGATGCAGTCGCCGCGGTGGACGCCCAGAATCGGAATTTCCTGGCCATGGAAACCGCTGTCCGTCAGCGCGGTCCGAAACGATCCCGATATCCGATTGTCCGCATCGTCGGTGATTTCGACAATGGACCCGTATTGATTCTTCCAGACGCCTTTCCAGTTCATGGGCGGCCGCTCCGCTTTGACGATTTCCGTTGGTTGCCGCAACGTGAAAGCCGAGACTCGGTTCCGAAGGTGGCGGGCAACTGCCGAGCTCGGCTCGAGCCGCCTGGGAAACTTGCGTCGGAGGACTGGCCTAGTCCCTCGGCAATATCTTGCCCGGGTTCATGATATCAAGCGGATCGAGCGCCTGCTTGATGGTGCGCATGATATCCACGCCATGGCCTAGCTCGTGGCGTAAAAAGCCGATCTTGCCCTGGCCGATGCCATGCTCGCCGGTGCAGGTGCCATCCATCGCGATCGCCCGCATGTTGAGCCGCGCGACGAATTTTTCCGACAGCGCAATCTCCTTGGGATCATTCACGTCCATCAGCACCAGCACGTGGAAATTGCCATCGCCGGCATGGCCGACGATCGGCGCGATCAGGCCCATTTCGGCAATATCGGCTTCGGTTTCGGTGACGCATTCGGCAAAGCGCGAGATCGGCACGCAGACATCGGTCGACAGGCCCTTGGCGCCCGGCCGCAGCGTCAGCGACGACCAGTAGGCGTCGTGCCTCGCCTTCCACAATTTCGTCCGTTCCTCGGCGACGCTGGTCCACAGGAACGGCCCGCCGCCATTCTCCTCGGCGATCATCCCGAAAGTCTCGGCCTGTTCGGCAACGCCGGCATCGCTGCCGTGGAACTCGACGAACAGGCACGGGCTCTCCGGATAATCAAGCTTCGAATAGTTCTTCATCGCCCGCATCTGCAAGGCGTTGACCAGTTCGATGCGCGCCACCGGAATGCCCATCTCGATCGTGGCGATGACCGCGTTGCAGGCCGCCTCGACGCTCGGGAACGGGCAGACGCCGCCGGAGATCGCCTGCGGGATGCCTTGCAGCTTCAACGTCAGCGAGGTGATGATGCCGAGCGTGCCTTCCGAGCCGACCAAAAGCCGCGTCAGATCGTAGCCGGCCGAACTCTTTTTCGCCCGTTTGCCGGTCGTCACGGTCTCGCCGTCGGCCATGACGGCCGTCAGCGACAGCACGTTTTCGCGCATGGTGCCGTAGCGCACCGCATTGGTGCCGGATGCCCGCGTTGCCGCCATGCCGCCGAGCGAAGCGTTGGCGCCCGGATCGATCGGAAAGAACAGGCCGGTGTCGCGCAGGTGCCGGTTCAAATCCTCGCGCGTGACGCCGGGTTCGACCGTGCAGTCGAGATCCTGCGGATTGACCGCCAAGATGCGGTTCATGCGCGAGGTATCGACCGATATGCCGCCGCCCGGGGCGTTGGTGTGGCCTTCCAGCGAGGAGCCGACGCCGAAGGCGATCACCGGCACGCGATGCGCGGCGCAGGCGCGCACGATCTCCTGCACCTCGGCCGTGGTGTCGGGAAAGGCGACGCCGTCCGGCGCCTGCGTCGGGATGTATGTCGTCGTATGCGCGTGCTGCGAGCGGATAGCCTGGCCGGTCTGGAAGCGCTCGCCCAACCGCTGCTTGAGGATGCCAAGCACCGCGGCGATGCCTTCCTCGTTGCGTTCGACCGGATTGAGGTCGCTCAGAGCCATGATTTCCTCCGCGAATGGACCAGCGCCCATGCTTGTCATGCATCTATGGATGATGCCTAGTCTCTGTAGACACGCTCTGTCCAGCGCCAGAACAAGGAAGTTTCGATGTCCATCTCCGCCCCCTTCGTCTCCAAGCCCATGGACATCGAGAAGGACTGGATCGACTACAACGGCCATCTCAACATGGCCTATTACAACGTGCTGTTCGACCGCTGCTCGGACGAAGCCTTCGAGGCGATGGGCATGGGGCTGGATTACGTGAAGGGCCGGCGGCTCACCATCTACACCGCCGAAGTCCATGTCTGCTACGTGCAGGAGCTGCATCTGGACCATAAGGTCAGGGTTTCCTTCCAGCTCATCGACCACGACGAGAAGCGGCTGCGGGCCTACCAGGAAATTCGCCATGTCGATGGCTGGCTCGCCGCCACCTCCGAGACCCTGTCCCTGCATGTCGACATGTCCGGGCCGAAGGTGGCGCCCTTCCCGACCGATGTGCTTGCCAAGGTGGAAGCCATGCGCGCCGCGCATTCGGCATTGCCGATGCCGGAACGCGCCGGCCGCTCGATCGGGATTCGCCGCAAGACCGCTTGAAGCCCTCGACCGGCCGCATTAACCTTACCAAGGTTTTAACGGGAACAAGCCAATTGAGCCGTTGAACGACTCAGCGGAGCGGTCGAGAACGATCCGCACAGGGTTGCGATGCGGGCGGCGCGGCGAGCCGGTTCGAGGAACGTGCATGAAAACCGACATCAAGGTCGAGGTGGACAGGCTGGCGGCCGATCCGCGCATATCAGACTATGATTTCTGGCGCTCGCTCAAGAACGTCGACAACGAGATTTTTCATATCGCCAACAACAACGAGCCGATCCCGTTCGACATGATCCGCTGGCGCAGTATCCTCAAGCGCGCCCGCTTGAAGCGTGGTCACGCCTGATCGGCGTGGCAGTGAAATAGCTCCAGGCTTCCCTCATCAACTTGCCGGCCATCTCCTCGTCGCGCCAATGCGTTCCCGTGACGCTCACGGGCCGGGTGAATCGCACTGATCGGTCCTTGAACCAGCCAAAGATGCCCCGCACGGCGTGAATATCCGCCTATTGACACGAGATCGCGTTTGCCCATATAGATGATATGTCATTAAATGATATGTCATTGAACTGGGGCTGGAAATGAGAATACATGCCATCCAGACGGGATCCGTCCGCATCAAAACCGCGCAGATCGAGGGACGAGGGTACGGCCTCGCCAGCATTTTCGCCGACCGGAACTGGTCGGACTGGTTGCCGTCGTTCGCTTGGGCAATCGAGCATGATGAGGGGGTCATCGTCGTCGATACCGGCCAGGCGGCGCATCTGTTGCGTGGACATGGCCGTTCCCTGCATCCGTTTTTCCGCTGGGAGGTGATGTTTCGAGTTGAACCCGAAGAGGAAATCGGCCCACAGTTGCGAGCGCTGGGCATCGCGCCGCGTGATGTCAAACGCGTGGTGCTGACCCATCTTCACATGGACCACGATGCAGGACTCGTCCACTTTCCGAACACCGAGATTTTGGCGGCGCGCGGCGAGATTGAAAAGGCCAAAGGTGCTATGGGGATGATCCGCGGATACCTTCCGCAACGCTGGCCGAACTGGTTTGATCCGATCTCTCTCGAACTCGACGATGGGCCGTATGGACCCTTCGCGGCGAGCAAGCGATTGACCAAGGCAGGCGATGTCGTTGCTGTTGCCACGCCGGGTCACACGCCCGATCACCTCTCCGTGCTGGTCCACGATGGCGACACCACCATTTTCCTCGCGGGGGATACGTCCTACACTGAGAGACTTATGCTCGCCGGCAAAGTGGACGGCGTCAGCCCCGACGCCAAGGCCTCCGCCGCAACACTGGCGAACATCAAGCGCTTTGGTCTTGAACAGCCGACGGTATATCTGCCGACCCATGACCCGGACGGCGCCGCGCGCCTCGCTGCCCGCACTCCGGTGACGGCCTCGCTGCTCCGCCCGCTCGACCCCAGGGGGACCGCATGAGCCCGGAAGAGGAGCTGCGCTTCCTCATTTTAGGTGCGCAGCGAGAGGGAAACCGGCTTCTCGCCGAAATGCTGTCCCCCCTCGGGGTCACGCCGTCGCAGGGGGAAGTCATCTCGTGTCTCAGTACCGGCGGTGAGATGTCGCTCAGTTCGCTCGGCAAGCTGCTGGTCTGCGAGACGGGCAGTCCGAGCCGGCTGGTCGACACACTCGTCGGCCGCGGCATCGTGGACCGGCGTGAGAATGCGCTGGACCGCAGGCAGGTAACCCTGGCGCTGACCGAAGAGGGCAAGCAATTGGCCAAGGGCATCGTCGAGGTCGAAGACAAGCTCTATGGCTGGGTTTCGCAGCGCCTCGGAGCGGAAGGCATTGTGATCGCAGTCGGACAATTGCGGCACCTTGTCGATGGAACGCCGTCGGGTGACGCCATTGCGCGGCGCAAATTGGAGAGAAAGTCGTTCGACGAACCGCTTCCCGGTCGAAAAGGCTAAAAAGGGCAAAGGGGCAAGGAATGTTCGAAATATCGCTGAAGATCGAAAGGCCCGCGGCTACGGTATTCGCATACCTCCAGGATATCGAAGCCGCACCACGCTGGTACTCGGCGGTGGAATCGGTAACAAGACTGTCCGATGGCCCAGTGGGTTGCGGAAGTCGCTTTGTCTTCACTCGCCAAATTGCCGGACGGCGCATCCAAAACACGGTCGAAGTCACCGAATTCCAGGACGAAAAGCTGTTGACGCTCGCAAGCGTGAGCGGACCAACGCCGTTCAGCTATCGCTACCGGCTCGACCGGGATGGCGCCGCGACGATCCTGCACCTCGAGGGCACCATTAGCGGCGACGGGCTGGGCGGACCGATAGCACTTCTGGCTCCGCTCGCATCGCGTTTTTTCGAGCAGGGCATGCGGGCAAACATCGCCAATCTGAAGCGCATCCTTGAAGCAAGACTCGGCCCAGACGCATAGCGGCGCGATGTTTAGCGGATAATCGGCGAACGATTGCTTCGTCTCTTGAGCATCATGCCATGCGCCTGAGCGCCCGCAGCGGCGAACGCGCCGCCACCGGTGACGACTGGATGATGGCCGTGTTTGTCATCGCATAGGGAATGATGCGGTCGATCACTCGCTCCAGTTCGGCCACGGAGCCGACATGCGCCAGCGCGATGAAACAATCCTCGCCGGTCACCCGGTCGCATTGCGCGATCTCCGGCAGGTCGCGGATGATCTCGGCCACGACGGACAATTGCCCCGGCACCGGCCGGATGCGCAGCCATGCCGATAGTGGCAGGCCAAGTGCGGCAGGGTTGATCCTCACCGAATAAGCCTCGATCACGCCGCTCTCTTGCAGCCGTTTGATGCGCTCGGCGACGCTCGGCGCCGACAGGCCGACCGAGCGTGCCAGTTCCGCGGTGCTGGTGCGTGCGTCTTTTTCCAGCAAGCGCAGGATCTTCATGTCGGCCGGGTCGAGATCGATATTTTCGGTTCGAAGGCGTTTCACGAAAATCTCCTTGCTTTCGGCGAAGGGACGATCAAATCGCTTGAGCATCATCCATATAATTCGCGGATATCGCCTGCGATACTGCTCCGATGGATGACCAGACACAAGCCCCGGTTATCAGCTCAGCCCTCGGCGCGCTCGACAGCATGGCGACAAAACTGCCGCCGCATGTCTGGTTCGGCATCAGTGCCGTCTTCCACTATCTTGGACCGGCCTTTGCCGTGCTGCTTTTCCCGCATGTCGGCGTGCTCGGCATGGCGTGGCTGCGCATCGCCACCGCGGCGCTGATTTTCGCGCCGCTGACCCGCCCATGGCGAACCCTCGCCCATGCCGATCGCCCGACGCGGCTGCTCTTGCTCGCCTTTGGCGCCTGTCTGGCGGTGATGAACTGCTCGTTCTACCTGGCGCTCGACCGCTTGCCGATCTCACTGGTGGCAGCGATCGAATTCGTCGGCACCATCGGTGTCGCGCTTATCGGCTTCAGAAGCCCGCGTAATCTCGCCGCCCTTGCCGTCGCCGTCGTCGGCACCTTGCTGCTCATCGACATCAAATGGTCGAGCGATCCGCTTGGACTGTTCTGGGCCTTCCTCAACGGCGCGCTGTTCGTCGGCTACATCGTGCTCGGCCACAAGGTCGCCCGCGCCGGCGCCGGCATCGCTGGCCTGGGGGCGGCCATGGCGATCGCTTTCATCACCGTGCTACCGATCGGCCTTGCCCAAGCATTGCCGGCTTTCTCGGCACCGCAATTGCTGCTCGCCGCCGTCGGCGTCGGCATCTGCTCGTCGGTCATTCCCTACATCTGCGACCAGCTCGCCATGTCGCGGCTGCCGCGCTCGAGCTTCGCGCTGATGCTGTCGCTGCTGCCGGTCACCGCGACGTTGATCGGCGTCATCGTGCTGCGCCAGATTCCGGACGTCAGAGATTGCCTCGGCATCGCTCTCGTCGTCGCCGGCGTGGCCGCCCACAAGCCGGCGAACACAGGCTGAACCCTATGCCGGTTTCTCCTTCAGGCCGGTTTCTTCTTCAGGCCAGTTTCTCCTTCAGGAAAGCGATGGTCCTGCCCCAGGCGAGGTCGGCCGCTTTCTTGTCGTAGCGTGCCGCCGAGGTGTCGTTGTTGAAGGCATGGTTGGCGCCCTCATAGACATAGACTGTGTATTCGACATGCGCGGCGTCGAGTTCCTTCTTGAAGGCGTCGATGCCGGCATTGATGCGGTCGTCCAGCCCGCCATAGTGCAGCAGCAAGGCCGCCTTGATCTTGGACACGTCGGCTGCCTTCGGCTGCATGCCGTAATAGGCGACCGAGGCGCTGAGATCGGGGGCGTTGACGGCCAGCATGTTTGCCGTGCCGCCGCCCCAGCAGAAGCCGATGGCACCGACCTTGCCGTTGCCGTCCTTGTCGGCCTTGAGGAAGGCGACGGTCGCAACGCCGTTGGCGACGGTCTGCGCGGCATCCAGTTTGGTGAACATGTCGCGTGCCTTGTCCTCGTCATCGGGCGTGCCGCCGAGCGGCGACAGGAAATCCGGCGCCAGCGCCACGAACCCCTCAAGCGCCACGCGCCTGGCGACGTCGCGGATATGCGGGTTGAGCCCCCTGTTTTCGTGGATGACCATGACTGTGCCGAGCTTGCCGGTCTGGTTCGCCGGCTTGACCAAATAGCCCTTCATCTCGCCGCTGCTGCCGGGATAAGTGATGTCTTCGCCTTTCACGCGGGCATCGTTCTCGGCGACGATTGCCGCCTGGGCCGAGTTCGCCGCCAGCATTGGCGCGATCGCGGCCGCCGCCGCGCCCGATCCGGCAAGCCTGGTCAGTTGCTCCATGAAGCGGCGGCGATCGAGCGTCAAATGCGTATATTCGTCATAGGCATCGATCATCGCCTGGGTGATGACGGGCTTCGCCTGTGTGGTGTCTGCCTGTGTGGTGTTTGGTTCTGTCGTGGCGGCGGGTTTCGTCATGGCGCACTCCTCGGCTTCGATTTTTGCCCCCTGAGCTACATAGGGACCAGACCGGGATGATCCAGCCGGGCATTGCCGGCACCTTCGTCCGCGGTCGCCGCCCTGGCGCTGCGTTCGGTGGATCGACGGTCAGGGTCCGTGGCGACCGGAACCACCGTATGCAGATGCCCCTATTGACCAAGATTGGCGCCGGCCCACCAAAGGACAGCCCTACTTCGGCAGCGCATACGCCATCACGTAGTCCCCGGGCTTGGTGCCGACCGAGCCGTGGCCGCCGGCGACGATGACCACGAACTGGCGTCCGTCGGCCACCGTATAGGTCATCGGCGTCGATTGGCCGCCGGCCGGCAGCCGGGCCTGCCAGAGCTGTCTGCCTGACGTCAGGTCATAGGCGCGCAGATAGTCGTCGACCGCCGCACCCAAGAAGGCGACGCCGCCGGCGGTGATCACCGGCCCGCCAATGCCGGGGACGCCGACCTTGAGCGGCAGGGGCAGCGGCGTCATGTCGTAGACGGTGCCGTTGCGGTGCTTGTAGGCGATGGCGCCGGTCCGCAGATCCACGCCGGCGACATAGCCCCAGGGCGGCGCCTGGCAAGGAATGCCGAGCGGCGACAGGAACGGCCCCATGACTACCGCATAGGGAGCGCCGTCATTGCGGTTCAGCCCCTGCTCGCTGCCCTTGGTGTCGTCGCCGGGCGCAGGCACATCCGCGCGCGGCACCAGCCTCGACGTGAAGGCCAGATAGGTCGGCATGCCGAACAGCACCTGCCGCACCGGATCGACCGCGACCCCGCCCCAGTTGAAGACGCCGAAATTGCCGGGATAGACCAGCGATCCCTGCAAGGACGGCGGTGTGTAGCGGCCTTCATAGCGCAATTTGTGGAATGCGATCCGGCAGGCCAGCTGGTCGAACATGGTGATGCCCCACATGTCGGCATCCCTGAGCGGCGGCGGATTGAAGGACAGGTCCGACGCCGGCTGCGTCGGCGATGTGTGGTCGCCTTCGATGGCGCCGCCGGGCGCCGGCACTTCCTTGACCGCGATCACCGGCTCGCCGGTGCGCCGGTCGAGCACATAGAGATCGCCCTGCTTGGTCGGCCCGACCAGCGCCGGCACGACGGAGCCGTCGGCCTTGGTGATGTCGATCAGGCTCGGCTGCGCCGGGATGTCCATGTCCCAGAGGTCGTGGTGCACCGTCTGCCGCACCCAGCGCAACTGCCCGGTATTGAGGTCGAGCGCGGTGATCGAGGAGGAGAATTTCTCGACATTGTCGCTGCGCCCGGCGCCGAGCTGGTCCGGCGTCTGGTTGCCGAGCGGCACATAGAGCAGGCCGAGCTTCTCGTCGGCGCTCGGCGTCGACCACATGTTGGGCGAGTTGGCGGTATAGGTCTGGCCGGGCGCCAGCGGCGCCGTCTGGTCCGGATTGCCGGAATCCCAGTTCCACAGCAGCTTGCCGGTGGCGGCGTCGTAGGCGCGGATGACGCCGGACGGCTCCTGCGTCGAATAATTGTCGTTGACCGCCCCGCCGACGATGATCTTGCCGCCCGATATCAGCGGCGCCGAGGTCGAGTAGTAATAGCCCGACTTCGGATAGGGCATGTTGGCCAGAAGGTTCAGCGTGCCGCCCTCGGCGAAGGCGGGACAGACCTGCCCGTTGGCGGCGTCGAGCGCGATCAGCCGCGCATCGGACGTCGGCAGGTAGACGCGTGTCGCGCAGGGTTGCCCGGCGGCGCCGGCGGCATCGGCATAGTAGGATACGCCGCGGCAGGTCTGGTGCTGGCGGTCCTTGTCGAGCTTGACCTTGGGATCGTAGCGCCATTTCTCCTTGCCGGTCGCCGCGTCGACCGCGATGGCAAAATTGTGCGGCGTGCAGATGTAAAGCGTGTCGCCGATCTTGAGCGGCGTCACCTGGTAGGTGGTCTCGCCGACATCGTCCGGCCCTTTCACGTCGCCGGTCTGGTACGTCCATGCCGGCTTGAGGTTGGCGACATTGTCCGGCGTGATCTGGTCGAGCGGCGAATAGCGCTGGCCGAACTGCGTGCGGCCGTAATAGTGCCACTCCCCGGCCGGCACGTCATTGCCGAGATTGGCGTTGGGGACCACCTTGTCGGTGTCGAGTTCGCCGGCGATGTCCTTGGGATCCGTCGTCATCGAATAACCGGCGACCGCCAGCGAGGCGAGCACGGCCAGGATGAGCGGCGCGCGGCCGTCAGGCCCGGCAAGACCCCGCCTCGCCCATGGGGTCAACAGCCACAACGCCACAAGCACGATGATGCCGCCGCGCGGGCCCAACTCCCACCAGTCGAAGCCGGTTTCCCACACCGCCCAGGCAAGCGTGCCGATCACGATCGCCGCGTAGAGCCACAAACCGGTGGACCGGCGCCGGTAGAGCAGCCAGGCGGCGAGCAGGAAGGCGATGCCGACGACGATGTAGTACCAGCTGCCGCCCAGCGACGCCAACCAGATGCCGCCGGCGCCAAGCGCCAAACCGATGAGCAGAAGAATGAGGGAGGTGATGGTGACAGCCAAGATGATACTCCTTCGACTGTTGCGCCTGCGGCGCGGCCATGGGCAACCCGGCATTGCGCTTCTGCCCCGGACGCAACTTTCCCTCGCCTGCCCTGCCTGTCAAGCGTGGGTCATAAGCGGTTGAGCCGGCCTTTGTTCCCTTGGTAATGGCGGCCAGGCCGGTTGCCGCACAAGGTCTTGTGGCCGCATCAGGCACTTTACCCGGAACAAAACGTAGACACTTCTGGTCTTTCGCCCCCGAATCACTACATTCGGAGGGAAGATGTCCGGCTTTTCCGAAGACATGCCCTTTTTCGATGAACCCAATGCGCGGCCCACGGCCCCGTCGGGCATTGCCGCGCGCGCCATGGCTGCCCGCAGCGGCCAGAACAACGCGCCCGACTATCTCAAGGGGTTGAACCCCGAGCAGCGGCTGGCGGTGGAAACCACTGAAGGCCCGGTTCTGGTGCTTGCCGGCGCCGGCACCGGCAAGACCCGCGTCTTGACCACCCGCATCGCCCATATCCTCGCCACGGGAAAGGCCTTCCCGTCGCAGATCCTCGCCGTGACCTTCACCAACAAGGCCGCGCGCGAGATGAAGCAGCGCATCGGCATCCTGATCGGCGAAGGCAATGTCGAGGGCATGCCGTGGCTCGGCACCTTCCACTCCATCGGCGTCAAGCTCTTGCGCCGCCACGCGGAACTCGCCGGCTTGCGCTCCGACTTCACCATCCTCGACACCGACGACGTCGTGCGGCTGATCAAGCAGTTGATCCAGGCCGAGGGGCTCGACGACAAGCGCTGGCCGGCCAAGCAGTTCGCCCAGATGATCGACGGCTGGAAGAACAAGGGGCAAGGTCCAGCCGACATCGCCGAGGGCGACGCGCGCAGCTTCGCCAACGGCAAGGGCCGCGAGCTCTACAAAGCCTACCAGGAGCGGCTGAAGACGCTGAACGCCTGCGACTTCGGCGATCTTCTCTGCCATCCCATCCGCATCCTGCGCGCCAATCCGGATGTGCTGAAGGAATACCACAAGCGCTTCAAATACATCCTCGTCGACGAGTACCAGGACACCAACACCGCCCAATACATGTGGCTGCGGCTTTTGGCGCAGCGGCCCGATGTCGGACGCGCATCAACGTCGACGGATTTGCGATCGGCCGAAGGCCGCAAGCCCGACCGGGCGTCCGAGCCGTTGCGAGGCCCGCGCGGAGGGCCCGCGCCGGCAGGCGCGGAACAGCCCGTGAGCGAAAACAAAGTCAACATCTGCTGCGTCGGCGACGACGACCAATCCATCTATGGCTGGCGCGGCGCCGAGGTCGACAACATCCTGCGCTTCGACAAGGATTTTCCCGGCGCCACCATCATCAGGCTGGAGCGCAACTACCGCTCCACCGCGCACATTCTCGGCGCCGCCTCGCACCTCATCGCTCACAATGAAGGCCGCTTCGGCAAGACGCTGTTCACCGACCGCAACGAACCGGAGGACGCCAAGGTCAACGTCCACGCCGCCTGGGATTCCGAGGAGGAAGCCCGCGCCATCGGCGAGACCATCGAGGCCTATCAGCGCCAGAAGCACAATCTCAACGACATGGCGATCCTGGTGCGCGCCTCTTTCCAGATGCGCGCCTTCGAGGACCGCTTCATCACGCTCGGCCTGAATTACCGCGTCATCGGCGGCCCGCGCTTCTACGAGCGCATGGAAATCCGCGACGCACTGGCCTTCTTCCGCGTCGTTGCCAATGGCGGCGACGACCTCGCTTTCGAGCGCATCGTCAACGTGCCCAAGCGCGGGCTGGGCGAAGCCACCATCCGCCAGATCCACGACACGGCGCGCGCGCTCCGCATCCCGATGCTGGAGGCGGCGGCGACGCTCGCCGAGAGCGACGAGTTGAAGCCGAAGCCGCGCGCCGCCTTGCGCGAGGTCGCGGCCAATTTCGAGCGCTGGCAGAAGGCACTGGAAACCAAGCCGCACACCGAACTCGCCGAGACCATTCTCGAAGAGAGCGGCTACACCGACATGTGGAAGAACGACCGCTCGGTCGAGGCCCCCGGCCGGCTGGAGAACCTGAAGGAACTGATCCGCTCGATGGAGGAGTACGAATCGCTGCGCTCCTTCCTCGAACATGTCGCGCTCGTCATGGATGCCGAGCAGAATGCCGAGCTCGACGCGGTCAGCATCATGACGCTGCATTCGGCCAAGGGCCTCGAATTCGAGACCGTGTTTCTGCCCGGCTGGGAGGAAGGCCTGTTCCCGCACCAGCGCGCGCTCGACGAAGGCGGCCGCTCCGGGTTGGAGGAAGAGCGGCGGCTCGCCTATGTCGGCCTGACGCGCGCCAAGAAGAACCTGCATCTCTGGTTCGTCTCCAATCGCCTCATCCACGGCCTGTGGCAATCGACCATCCCGTCGCGCTTCCTCGAGGAACTGCCGGAAGCCCATGTCGAAATCGCCGAAGCGGGCAATTCCTATGGCGGCTACGGCAATCCCTATGGCGGCGGCTCATTCGCCTCCGGCCGTGGCGGCCAGGGGGCGGGAAGACAGAACCCCTATGGCGCCTCGCGCTTCGACAATGTCGGCGCGGAAAAATCTGGCGCTTTCTCCAACACCTATTCGACGCCGGGCTGGCAGCGCGCCCAAGCCAATCGCACCGAGGCGACCGACCGCAACTGGGGCACCCGCTCGGGCCACCAGGTCGAGCGCATCGGCTATGGCGAGACCGATTCCGGCTACGGCGCCGGCCGCACCTCGGTCAAGGGCCGCACCATCGATGGCGAACTGGTCGCCAAGTCCGTCGCCGACAAGCCGTCCCCGTTCAGCGTCGGCGACCGCGTCTTCCACCAGAAATTCGGCAACGGCAACATCTCCGCCATCGAAGGCAACAAGCTGACCATCGACTTCGACAAGGCCGGCCAGAAACGCGTGCTGGACGGGTTTGTCGCTGCGGTGTGAGTGTGCGCCCTGTTGTCCTACAAGCGACCATTCTCCGGCGGAAGCCCCTACCGTCGTCATCCACGGGCGGAGCAGGAGCGAAGCGACGTCGCGGAGACCCGAGGATCCATTCCGTGATCTTGGCCGAAGGGTGCAGCGGAGCAGAATTCTGCACCGTGGTGACGCGTTTAAGTCGCGGCACAGGATCCTCGGGTCTGCGCCGCGTCGCTACGCTCCTTGCTCCGCCCGTGGATGACGAAGCGATAGGTGTCTGCGCCGATCGTCAAGGCATGCGGTCCGCCAACGAAACAGCCCCTCAACGATACCGCGCCTGGTTCCACTTATGGCCGAGCAGCGACAGGATGATGATCAGGCCGTTGAAGAACTGGACGTAGAAGCCGCTCAGGCCGGCGGCCACGACGCCGGTCTGGATGAACGACACGGTGACGGCGCCGATGGCACCGCCGGCGACGGTGCCGATGCCGCCCCAGGTCGGCGTGCCGCCGACGAACACCGATGCCAGCACCGGCAGGAGATAACCGTCGCCGGCCGTCGGCCACCAGGTGAAGTTGATCATCACCGAGAAGGTGCCGGCGATCGCCGCCCCGATGCCGACGAAGACGAACACTTTCACCCGCACGCGCTTGACGTCGATGCCCATCTGCTGGGCGCTGTCGGGATTGTCGCCGACCACCTTTACCTGCGCGCCGAAGCGGTGGCGGTTGTAGAGCATCGCCGACAGCACCACGAAGGCGATGGCCCAGAATATCTGCACCGGAATGCCGTAGACCTGGCTGGAGAAGATCTTGTAGGCCCAGCTGTCGGCAAGGCCGGTCGGCGCCATCGACCTGCCCTCGTTGATGATCTGGATCAGGCCGCGCAACAGGAAATTCATGCCGAGCGTGGCGATCAGCGACGACAGCCCGCCATAGACGACCAGCGACCCGACCAGGAAGCCGAGCAGCGTGCCGGTGACGAGCGCGGCGATAATGCCGAGGAACGGATCGTAGCCGGCCTGCACCACCAGCGCGAACACCCATGAGGCAAAGCCCATCGTCGCCGGGAAAGACAGGTCGATCTCGCCGCAGGTGACGACGAAGACCAGCGGCACCACCACGAACAGCGCCACCGGCAGCGTCGTCAGCACGGAGCTGTAGAGATACCAGGTGGTGAAGACCGTCGGGTTGGCGATCATGAACACCGCCATCATGATGATGAACACGCCGAGCGTGCCGAGCGAGGCGCGGTTGTCGAGGACGAAGCCGCGCAGCCAGTGGTCGGACGGGTGCTTCCATTCCCTCTGGGGACCGGGGCGGGGAATGCCGGCGGCCGGCTCGTGCAGATCGGGTTCCATGGTCTTGCTCATCGCACTGCCCTCTCCGCATCGCCGGCTTCGTGCAGCCCGGGCAGTCCGCCCGGATGCGCCACGTCTTCCATGAAGTTGATGAGCTCCTCGGCCGACTTGACCTGGCTGCGATCGGTGGTCAATGCCACCTTGCCCCTGTCCAGCACAACGAAGCGGTCGGCGATGTCGAAGACGTGGTGGATGTTGTGGCCGATGAACAGGATCGAGCGGCCGCTCGCCCGCACCTGGCGCACGAAGTGGAAGACCTTGGCGGTTTCGGTCAGCGACAGCGCCGTCGTCGGCTCGTCGAGGATGATCAGCTCCGCCTGCTTGTAGATGGCGCGGGCGATCGCCACGCCCTGGCGCTCGCCGCCCGACAGCTGGCCGACGATCGAGTGCGGCGTGAACACTTTCGAGGTGAAGCCGATCTCGCGCATCAGCCGGCTCGCCTCCTCGATCTCCTTTTCGACCTTCAGCCAGCCGAGAAAACCGGTGAGCTCGCGGCCCATGAAGATGTTGCGCACGATCGTCTGCTGCACGGCCAGCGCCCGGTCCTGGAACACGGTTTCGATGCCGGCGTCGCGCGAACGCGCCGGGCTCCATCCGGTCACCGGCTTGCCGCGCACGAGAATCTCGCCGCTGGTCGGCCTGACCACGCCCGACAGGATCTTGATCAGCGTCGATTTGCCGGCGCCATTGTCGCCGATCAGGCCGACCACCTCGCCGCGGTCGACGCTGAGGTCGACTCCGCCCAGCGCATAGACCTGGCCATAGGACTTCTTGATGTCGCGCAGTTCGATGATGCGTTCGGCCATGACTGTCCTCGCTTCGTTTCCGGGTGCCGGCGGTCCCGCCGGCCGGGCCTGAGCCCCGGCCGGCGGCTTGGGAGGTTCAGCGCAGCGCCTGCTTGGCCAGCTCGGCGACGATCTCGTAATTCTGCGGCGTGACGAAACCGGCGCCGGTGTCGACATTCATCGGCGCCAGCCCCAGCACCACCTGCTGGCAAAGGCTGAGGATCGGCAGGTAGCCCTGCAGGAACGGCTGTTGGTCGGCCGTCAGCTGCACCCAGCCGCCCTTGAAGCCTTCGACGATCTGCGGGCTGGTGTCGAAGCCGAAGTTGAAGATATCGCCCGCCTTGCGTCCCGCCGCCTGCATGTAGGTGGGAACATTGCCGAGCATCTGCCCGCCGGGATAACCGACCGCCTTGACGTCGGGATTGTTGAGCAGTGCGGCGGTGATCACCGGGATCGCGAGGTTCGGATCGGACGCCCATTCGCCACTCGGCGGCGACGACAGCTGGATGACCTCGACGCCCGCTTCCTTCAGCGCCGCGACCGTGCCGCGCTCGCGCGCGCCGCGGCTCTCATTCTCGAACGGGCCAATCATGATCGCCTTGTCGCCGGCCTTCAGCTTGGCCAGCTTGAACGCCTCGGCGCCGAGCGCGCGGCCCTGCTGCTCCTGCTGGGCGCCGACATAGCCGCCGCCGAACGCTGCCGTCACTTTCGGCACCGGCACGTTCTGGTACATCATCTTGATGCCTTCCTTATGCGCCTGTTCGGCGAGCGGCATGATCGACGCATCTCCCGGATGGCCCATCATGGCGATGCCGCCGGGCTTGACGGCGACGGCTTCACGCAGCTGCTGCACCATCTTTTCGATGTCCCAGCCCGAGAAGATGTAGTCGACCTTGGGTCCGAGATCGGCCGCCGCCTGCTTGGCGCCATTGTAGACGATGGTGCCGAAAGCGTCGCCCTCGGCGCCGCCGACGAAGAAGCGGATATGGACGTTCTTGCACCATTGGGCGTCGAGTGCCTGCGCCGGCAAGGTGGAGACGGCGGCGGCAAGCGCCGTGGCGGCTGCCACGACGGTCGAGCGCAGAAATGTTCTCTTCGCAATGCTCATGCACTTATCCTCCCTTTGTGTCCTCGCTAACCGAGGGTTTTCGACATTCGCTTCGGCAGTGCTTTGCGATCTGGCCGGCCGGCTCCTCCCGCCGGCCGCTGTCACGCCGGGTTCGGCAGGTAGTTCGCACCTCCCCGGCATTGCTTGAGATAATCGAGCGCCCGCACCTGGCCAGTGATCTCGAGATCGTCGCGATAGACCGGATCGTGCCAGCCTTCGATGTCGATGGCGCCGCGATAGCCGGCCAGCCGCAATTCGCTGATCACCCGCGTCCAGTCGCTGTCGCCGAAGCCGGGCGTGCGCATCTGCACGAATGACAGCCGGCCGAACACGCCATGCTCGCGGATCACGTCCCAGCGCACCGTCGCGTCCTTGCCGTGGACATGGAAGATGCGCGGCGCCCATTTGCGGATCTGCGGCATCGGGTCGATCAGATAGACGAGCTGGTGGCAGGGCTCCCATTCCAACCCGAGATTCTCATCCGGCAATTCGTTGAACATCAGCTCCCAGGCGTCGGGATTGTGGGCGATGTTCCAGTCGCCGCCGGCCCAGTTGCCGTCCATCGCGCAATTCTCGAAAGCGATGCGCACGCCCTTGTCGGCGGCGCGCTTGGCCAGCGGCCCCCAGACCTCGCGAAAGCGCGGCAGGCTGTCGGGCAGCGGCTTGCCACGGATACGGCCGGTAAAGCCGCTGACCGTCGAGGCGCCGAACAGATGCGCATTGTCGATCACCATCTCCCAGGCCTTCAGCACGCCGCGATCGACATCGCCGCTCTCCAGCGGATTGCCGAACACGCCGAGCGAGGACACGGTGACGTCGGCGTCGCCGATCGCCTCGCGGATCTGGCCGGCCAGACGCGGCAGATCCTTGCCGCCCAGCGTCTGCCAGAAAAAGGGCTGGATGCTCTCGAAGCCAAGCGGCAGGATCTGCTTGATGTAAGCCGCCGGGTCGTCGAGGTTGGCCCGCACCATGGTGCCGATCCTGATGTCGAGAAGCGGGTTTGGCATCATCGTGCATCCTGTGTGATCGCCACGCGGCGTCCGCTCTCGGCGCTTTCGATGGCGCCGAGAACCATGGCCAGGCTCTTGATGTTGTCGGCGCCACGCGTTTCCGGCTCCGTGCCGGTCTCTATGGCCTGCATGAAATCCTTGATGATGCCGAGGTGGCCGCCGATGCGGTCGGCGGCGTCGAGCGGCGGCACGGCGATCGGCTGTGTCTGGTCGAACAGGCCCTCGCGCACCGGCAGCGCGACCTCTGCTCTCACCTCGTCATTGCCGTCCCAGACCAGGCTGCCGCGCTCGGCCACGATGCGCCATGTGCTCTCCCAGCTTGTGCGGAAGCCGGCCGCGCACCAGGAACCGGCATAGGTGAAGACCTTGCCGCCGCCGAGATCGAAGACGGCGCTGGCCGAAGATCCCTGGCTATACCAGGAATTGGCCGGCTCCCATTCCTGGCAATAGACGCTGGCCGGCTCGCCGCCGACCATATAGCGCGCGGCGTCGAACGTGTGGATCGCCATGTCGAGCAGCAGCACATGGCTCATCTCCTCGCGAAAGCCGCCGAAATGCGGCGCGACGAAGAAGTCGGCATGGATGCTTGTCGCCGCGCCTATGGCGCCGGATTCCAGGAACCGCCTGATCCGCCTGACATTGGCGACATAGCGGCGGTTCTGCACGACGGCGTGGATACGCCCCGCCCGGCGCGCGGCATCGACGATGATCCGGGCATTGTCCGGACTGTCGGCCAGCGGTTTTTCGGTGAGCAGATGGCAATGATGGGCGAATGCGGAAAGCGCGACCTCGCGCCGGGCGGCGGGAACCACGACGTCGAACACCGCGTCGGGCTTGGTCTGGTCGAGGACCATGTCGAGATTGGTTCCGATGACGGCGCCGGAAAGCCCGTATTCGCGCGCCCTCGCCTTCGCCCGCTCGGCGTCGAGGTCGACAAGGCCGACGATGGCGAGCCCATCGATCTGCCTCGCGGCATCGAGCCACTGCTTGCTCATCGCTCCGCAGCCGACAAGGACGACATTGATCATCCAGCGCTCCTCCCTCTCGGCCCCTCCAGACCGATCGTCCCGGCATCCACGGCAGCACCGTAAATGTTGTTCCGTAAACGTTTACGAGAACACACCCGAAGGCGTAGAATGTCAACCGGCCGCTGACGAAAATCATCATCGACCGCCTTGGCCTGAGCGGCGGCCGGTGCTAGCCAGAGCGGGGGAGAACTGTCCTTGGCGTCCAGCATCCACGACCTCGCGCGTCACCTGAACATTTCGATCGGCACCGTGTCGCGCGCGCTCAACGGCCGCGCGGACGTCAACGCCGACACGCGCCAGCGCGTGCTCGATGCCGCCAAGCAGTTGAACTATGCGCCCAACCAGTCCGGCCGCAGTCTCAGGCAAGGCGCCACCCGCTCGATCGCCTTCATGCTGCAGCCGCATCCGGGCGACCTGGAATATGGCGAGCCGTTCTTCATTCCGTTCCTGACCGGTTTGCAGGCTAGGCTAGCCGAAAGCGGGCTCGACCTGATCGTGGTGATGGGCGCGCCCGGCGACTATCAGCAGGAGCGCCTGCGCCGTGTCGTCGAAACGCGCCGCGCCGATGCGGTGGTGCTGGCCTGGACGCGACGCGAAGACGAGCGCATCGACTATCTCACCCAGGCCGGCTTCCCCTTCGCCACGCTTGGCCGCAGCCGCTCCGGCGGGATGGCCTATCCCTCGCTCGACCTCGATTTCGAGAAGGCCGGCGCCGACGCGGTCGACCGGCTGGTGTCGCGCGGCCACCGCCGCATCGCCGCCATCCGCCCATCGCTCGACCTGAATTTCGGGCATCTGTTCGTCGCCGGCTACCGCAAGGCCCTGCGGCGGCACGGCATCGAGGTCGATCCCGGGCTGATAGCGGAGGGGTTCATCAACGAGGCCGGCGGCTACCAGGTGACGCCGCGAGTGATGCTCGCGAAAGACCGGCCCACCGCCATCATCTTCAACAATGACGCGATGGCGCTCGGCGGCTGCAAGGCGCTGGCCGAAATGGGCATCAGGCCCGGCCATGACATCGCGGTGATCGTCATCGTCGACACGCCGCTCTGCCGCTATTTCTCGCCGGCGCTGACCGGCTTCCGCCCGGCTCTGGAGCCGATGGGGAAGCGATTGGCCGAAATGCTGCTGGCCTCGCTTCCCGCCTTCGCCGGCCCCGAAGGAACGCGCATCATGCGCGAGGTCTGGCCCCTGGAGCTGATTGCGCGCGACAGCGATTGAGCAGGACTGAAGCCGAGCCCAGCGGCTGCTTTCGCTGCCGGCTTCGCCCGTGCGTCACGCCGGCGGGCAAGCAAATCTTCCCGCCGGTGCTCGTTTCCAACGTCGCGCCCAGAGACTGGCGGAGATGCGACCCCACGCTGTCATGCAAGCATCATGTTCGCGCCGTAGATCGCTTTCGGGGAAGCGCGCGCCATCGTCGATGTGCCGCCTCTTTCAGCTTTTCGTCTTTGGGCCGCTCCGGCACGCTTTTTCAGAAAGAGGATTGTCCATGAAACACCTGTACCGAACCGCGTCGCTCGGCGTCGCGCTGGCCTTGTTCACCGCCTCGACGCCGGCGCTTGCCGACGGCACCGCCGGCGGCGCCAGCTTCGTCAACAAGGGGCTCGTCGGCGTCGGCCGCATCCCGGCAGGCCAGCGCGACAAGTTCGGCGAGACGTTCGGCTCGGGCTCCGGCATGGCGATGGACCCCGCCGGCTGGACGCATGACGTGACCGGCTACAAGGGTTCGCTCTGGCTGCTGCCGGACCGCGGCTACAATGTCGCCGGCACCGCCGACTACCGGCCGCGCCTCAACACCATCGGCATCGAGTTCGCTCCCGTCGCGCCGGGCGCCGCTCCCGCCGCCGGCCAGGAGCAGACCGGCGTCAAGGCGACGCTGGCCGACACCATGCTGCTCACCGACGACAAGGGCGTCAACGCCACCGGCCTCGATCCGCTGTCGGATGTTCGCGCGGCAAGCGGCGACATGCCGATGCTGCCCGCCGCCACCAACGGCAAGCTCGCGCTCGACAATGAAGCGATCGTGCGGCTGCCCGACGGTTCGATGTTCATCTCCGACGAATACGGTCCCAACATCTACCGGTTTTCCGCCGAAGGCCGCCTGCTGTCGGCGACGCAGCCGCCGGCCGCACTGGTGCCGATGCGCAAGGGAACGCCGAACTTCTCCTCGGACAATCCCGGCGCGGGTGCCGCCGAACCCGATCCGAAGGACCCCGAAACGGGCCGCCAGAACAATCAGGGCCTCGAGGGCATGGCGCTGACGCCGGACGGCAAGTTCCTGATCGCTGTGCTCCAGTCCGCGACAAGGCAGGATGGCGGCGATTCCCCCTCGACCCGGCAGAACACCAGGGCTCTGGTCTACGACGCCTCCGACCCCGCCCATCTGAAGCTGGCGCACGAATATGTCGTGCCGCTGCCGGTATTCACCGACGCCAAGGGCAAGACCAAGGTCGCTGCGCAAAGCGAGATCGTAGCGCTGTCGGACACCGCTTTCCTGATGCTGGCGCGCGACAGCGGCAATGGCCAGGGCGTGAAGGGTGACACCTCGTTCTATCGCAGAATCAACATCGTCGATCTCGCCGGCGCGACCGATATCGCCGGCGCCTTCGACACGGCCGACAAGCCGCTCGCGCCCAAGGGCGTGCTCGCCCCCTCGGTGACGCCGGCCAGGCTGGCGCCGTTCATCGACATCAACGACAGTGCGGAACTCGGCCGCTTCGGCCTCCACAACGGCGCGCCGAACGACCACGACAACCTGTCCGAGAAGTGGGAAGCAATGTCGGTCGTGAGCGTGCTCGATCCAAAACTGCCTGACGACTATTTCCTGTTCGTCGGCAACGACAACGACTTTCTCGCCCAGGACGGTTTTCAGGTCGGCGCCTCCTATAAGGCCGATGACGGCGCCAATGTCGATACCATGTTCCTGGTCTATCAGGTCACGCTGCCGGGCCTCGCCAGGAAGTAACGGCCCCCGAAGGTAGTCGCCGAGCGCGCTCACGGCTATCCCGTCGGAGCACCGGTATTCCGCCAGGGTGCATCTCGGTCCGGCCTGCGATATCATCGCAAGCCGGACCCAGATCACTTCGGCGAGCCATCACCCCCATGGACGAAAAAATGCCCACCCGCCGGCGCACCGGCGACCTGACCAGCGGCCCGATCCCGCGCACGCTGCTGCTGTTCGCCTTGCCGGTGCTCGGCTCCAATGTGCTGCAATCGCTCAACGGTTCGATCAATGCCGTCTGGGTCGGCCGCTTCCTCGGCGAATCGGCGCTGACCGCCACCTCCAACGCCAATCTGGTGCTGTTCCTGATCCTTGGCACGGTGTTCGGCATCGGCATGGCGGCCACCATCCTGGTGGCGCAGTCGGTCGGCGCCCGCGACCTGCCCGAGGCGCGCCGTATCGTCGGCACCAGCGCGACCTTCTTCTTCCTCGTCTCGGTGGTCTTCGCCGTCTGCGGCTGGATCTGGGTCGACGCGATCCTCAACACGCTCGCCACACCGGCCGATGCCTTGCCGCTGGCGCGCTCCTATTTGCGCATCATCTTCGTCGCGGTGCCGATGATGAACCTTCTGTCCTTCGTCATGACCGTGCTGCGCGGCGCCGGCGATTCACGCACGCCGTTCATCTTCATGGCGCTCGCCGTCGTCCTCGACATCGTGCTCAACCCGCTGCTGATCCGCGGCATCGGACCGTTCCCGGAACTCGGCATCGCCGGATCGGCCACCTCCACGCTGATCGGCCAGATGGTGAGCGTGATCGCCATCCTGATCGTGCTCTATGCGCGCAAGCATCCGCTGCGGCTCGCCGGCGCCAATCTGGCGCTGCTGCGGCCCGACCCCGCCTTGCTGCGCATCATCGTCTTCAAGGGCGTGCCGATGGGCCTGCAGATGATCGTCATCTCGGCGGCGGCACTGACGGTGATGGGCATCGTCAATTCCTACGGTTCGCAGGTCGCCGCCGCCTACGGCATCGCCGCTCAGCTATGGACCTATATCCAGATGCCGGCGCTGGCCATCGGTGCCGCCGTCTCCTCCATAGCGGCGCAGAATGTCGGCGCCGGGCGCTGGGACCGCATCGGCCGCATCGCCGGCTCCGGCGTCGGCTTCAACCTGGTCCTGACCGGCGCCCTCGTCGCGCTGCTATGGATCTTCGACCGCTCGATCCTCGGCCTGTTCCTGAGCAGCGACAGCGCCGCGATAGACATCGCCGCCCACATCAACTCCGTCGCGTCCTGGTCGTTCGTCCTGTTCGGCATCACCATCGTGCTGTTCGCCACCGTGCGCGCCACCGGCGCCGTGATGCCGCCGCTGATCATCCTGGTGATCTCGGTGCTGGTCGTGCGCACCGGCTTTGCCTATTTCATGCGGGGCGTGATCGGCGAGGAGGCGCTGTGGTGGAGTTTTCCGGCCGGGTCGATCGCCTCGCTGGTGCTGGCCGCGGCCTATTACCGCTTCGGCCACTGGCGCACCATGCACCTGATCGAGAACAGGCCGGCCGCCGGCGAGCCTCCCGACACCGGGCTCGGCGTGCCGCGCCAGCGCGCGAACATGACGCCCGAGACGCCGAACGGCTAGAGCAATTCCAGGAAAAGTGTGAAACGCTTTTCCGTCCGGAATTGCGTAAAAACAAAGAGATAGAGCGGTTCGGCGTTTCCATGAAACGGTGAACCGCTCTACGGCCCGCCCTGCCGCTGCCAGGCGGGTCTCACGGCCTGTTTTTCAACCCAAAGCCCAGCGCTACCAGCGCAAACACGATGATCATGCCGGCGAACGCCAGGCTGGCCGCGATGGGGCTGGCATAGGTCGAGATGATGCCAATGCCGATGACGGGCAAGGCATTGCCGATAAAGCAGCAGATGAAGAAGCTGGATACCACTTCCGCGCGGCGATCTTCAGGCGCGATCTCGTTCACCACTTGCAGGCTACCACGATAGCCGAGTGCGGCCGTCACGCCGCAGCAGGCGGTGGCGGCGATCATCAGCCCCATCGACGCCAGCATCTGCGCCGCCACCACCATGAGGATGCTGGGGATCATCAATGCCAGCGCGGCCAGCATGGCCTTGCCGCTCTGCATTTGCTTCAGCGCCACGATGCTGACCGCGGTGACGATCGCCAATTCGAAGAACAGCGCACCGGCGACGGCGTGATTCGTCTGGTGCAGCTGCTGCGCCAGGATGCTCGGCGCCACCGCGGCGTAGAAGCCGACCAGCGCCATAGCGCCAAAACCGGTCACCGCCGGTGCGACGAAGCGCGCCCGGATATCTTCCGGTACGGAGAGCTTCGGCCGCATGGAAACCTGGCCGAGACCGCGAGGCTTCGCCACCGTTTCGCGCGTGCGCCAGACCAGGACCGTCACCGCCGCGAGTGCCGCCAGATAGACGATGAACGGCAGCCGCAAGGGCCACGGCTCATACTCGGCCAGCAATCCCGAGACGAGCGCGCCAAAACCGAGGCCGAGGAAATTGGTGCTGGTGGCGATGACGCTGGCGCGTGCCTTGTCCGCGTCGGGGAGAAGCTCGGCGATCCACGCGGTTCCGGTCCCCGCGCCGACGCCGATGCCAAGCCCGCTCAGGATGCGCGCCACGTCGAGCGAGACGACGTTGACGGCAAACAGGAAGATGACCGCGCTGACGATGGCGACAGCCATGGCCGCAAGGCTCGCAGGCCGACGGCCGACAACGTCCGACAGACCGCCGAACACCAGCAACGCGCCGAGATTGCCCACCACATAGACTGCGTAGATCAGTGTCAGCGTGATCTGCGAAAAATCGAATTGCTGCTTGTAGATGACATAGAGCGGCGTCAGCATCGTGCTGCCGGCAAACAGCACCGCGATCATCGCGGCGACTACAGGGATTGCCAAGGCGTCGCTGCGAACTTCGTTGTTCCTATGCGCCAAATCGCTGAAGATCATGGCCAACCTCGTCAAGTCTTGGGGGATAGCGATCTCAACGCGCTTTCATCCCCGACGTTCCGAACGGCTGGCAGGCTCCTGACAGTGCGGTGGGCATTGCCCCCCGGCCGTTCGACTGCCGCGGCCGCGGGCGACGTCGCAGCGGAGAGACGACGGCAAGAAAAGTCAACAAGTATCCAACGCAGTTTATCGCGGCCGGCCGCCCGGCGCGGGAATTTCCCTGCATATAGTTGAGGAATTTCTCGCGCGCGGTTTATCGATCCGGCAACATCGGCTAACAATTTACTGTCTTTCGAAATCCATTTGCATTCAGGGGGTATGATCATGGGCAAAGGCAGGGTCGAGGCATTCACCGACGGCGTGGTGGCCATCATCATCACCATCATGGTGCTCGAGCTGAAAGTGCCGCATGGCGAGGATCTCTCGGCCTTGCTGCCGCTATGGCCAATCTTCTTCAGCTACGTGCTGTCCTTCATCAATGTCGGCCTCTACTGGAACAATTTGCACAACATGTTCCACACCGTACAGCGGGTCGATGGACGCGTCTTGTGGGCGAACCTCAATCTCCTGTTCTGGCTGTCGCTGATGCCGGTGACGACGGCCTTCATGGGCGAAAACCATTTCGCCCCGGTGCCGGTCGCCGTCTATGGCGCCGACCTTGCGCTGTGCGCCATCGCCTATTTCATTCTCGTCGTGACGCTCCACCGGCTGCACGGCAACGATACGGCCTTTGCCAGGGCGATCGGCAACGACCGCAAGGGCAAGATTTCGCTTTTCGCCTATCTCTGCGCCATCCCGCTGACCTTCATCAGCCAGTGGATCGGTGTCGCGATCTATGTGCTGGTTGCCCTTGTCTGGCTTGTGCCGGACAGGCGTTTCGCACGGGTGCTCGAAAAATAAGAGAATCTATTCGCGCATCGCTTTCAGCTTTTCCGCCACCGACGCGGCAAGGTCCGCATAGCGCTCCTCCAGCCGTTCCGCCGCCTTGATGATCGCGAAATCATGGCCGAACTTTTCTAGCGCCATGCGCAGTTTCTCGACGAACTCGGCCTGTTTCTCCAGAGCGGCAAACAGCGTCTTCACCTGCGCTTCGCTGATATCGGGATTGGCCAGCATCTGCGGCACCTCGCGCCCCATCTGGTCGCCGGTGGCGGTCTGCTGCTTCAGGATTTCGACCCAGTCCGTCAATCGAAAAGTCTCCATTTGCCGCGGCAACATGCGTAGCATTTGCCACGGCAACATGCGTAGCATTTGTCAGGGCAACATGCGCAGCCCGGGCCCGGCGGGTCAACCCGCGCAAGCGCCGACAAAGGCTTGCGCGAGCCCATCCCGGCGCTAAGTTCGGCACCGTCGAAAGAAGGAACCGTCCCGCATGATCACCGACGCCGAGATCCAGACCGCCCTGCCCGCGCTTGGCCCGGGCAACACCGCCGTCGTCACCGGCGCCGCCAGCGGCATCGGTCTCGCGGCCGCCAGGCGGCTTGCCTTGCTGGGCATGAAGATCGTGCTAGCCGACATCGCCGGGCCCCGCCTTGACGATGCCTCCCGCGCCGTATCGGCAATTGCCGGCGACGATGCCGTGCTTGCCGTGGCCGCCGATGTTTCGAAGCCGGACGAGGTGGACCGTCTCGCCGACAGGGCGTTCGGCGCCTTCGGCGAGGTATCGCTGCTGATGAACAATGCCGGCATAGGCGACAATCCGGGAAAACCCTGGCAGAACCGCGACGCCTGGAAACGGCTGCTGGACATCAATTTCTGGGGCGTCGTGCACGGCGTCGAGGCCTTCGCGCCGCGCATGCTGGCATCGTCCAGGCCGGGCTTGATCGTCAACACCGGCTCCAAGCAAGGCATCACCACGCCGCCCGGCAACCTTGCCTACAACGTCTCCAAGGCCGGCGTGAAGACATTCACCGAGGGCCTGGCGCATGCGCTGAGAAACGAACCTGGCGCCCGCCTGTCGGCGCATCTGCTGATCCCCGGTTTCACCTATACCGGCCTCACCGAAGGCGCGACGGAAAAACCCGCCGGCGCCTGGACCGGCGACCAGGTCGTCGATTTCATGCTGGAATCGCTGGTCAGGGGCGACTTCTACATACTGTGCCCGGACAATGAAGTGGCCAGGCCGCTGGACGAAAAGCGTATGGCTTGGGCGATCGGCGACATCATCGAAAACCGCCCGGCTCTGTCGCGCTGGCACCCCGACCACAAGGATGCGTTCGCGGCCTTCATGAAACGCTGAACGCTCTCAAGCCGCTGTTTTTCTGGCACCGTGCTTCTGCGCCGCTCCTTTCTTGGCTGCCATCTCGGCGATCTTGCGGTCGTGCCGCTTCGCCGCCCGTTCGCATTTGGCGCGGATCTCCTCGACTTCGGATTCTGTCAGGTGCTCGATGCCGATGAAATGATTGTGAGCGCGGCTCACCCGGATCAGTTCGTCAAGCTTGGCCTGGATCGCAGCGCCGTCGCGGTTTTGGGTGTTCTGGATCAGAAACACCATCAGGAAGGTGATGATGGTGGTTCCGGTGTTTATCACCAGTTGCCAGGTGTCCGAAAATCCGAACGCCGGCCCGCTTACCGCCCAGACGATGATGATCAGGCAGCAGACGGCGAACGTCGGCGGCAGCCCGGCAAGATGGGCGACAGTGTTGGCAATCCTGGTGAAAAGCTTCTCGATCATCGAAGTTCCCCGAAAACAGCGTCACGTCCCGGGAGAAACAAACGGCGGCCATTCCAGGTTCCCGGCCGCGACACATACAACCAGCGCAATCGAATACATGCAGGGCGTGCATGCGACTGAAAACACACCTTATGGGTTCAATGTCAGGGTAACCGTGCAGGCAAAAAGCCTGTTCCTTCCGCTTCACAGCGGTTTACCTCCGGCCCCTTCCGTCGCGCCACCCCCGCATGACGGAAGGGGTTTCAGTCCGGAGAGAGCGGCCGTCCCAAGCTCCATCATCTGCATGCCCGCCTCCATAATCTCAACGACGCAGGCTGGCGTGGCGGGCACGCTCGCGGATCTCTTCGCGAGAAATGCCAGCGTCCGCCAATGTGCTGTCCGGGGCCCGCCTCAAGCTCGCAAGCGTCTGGCGATAGGCGAGCCAGCGGGCGAAATGGGATCGAAGTTCATGCAACATGATCGTCTCCTTTGGCGCGCGGAATGGCCGCGCGCTTGGTTGGTCGAAAGCGCAAAGCGTCTGCGCGAAGCCCACGCGCGATCGAACGGATTGTGCTGGCTCCTCGGCCAGCCGAAGCGCTAGTCGCGGCCCCACCAAGCAGGATTGTCCAACGCTTCCAATGCCTGCATACTTGCGCGGGATGCCCGCTTCGCGATACAGACACGGTCGCAAGGAGTTTTTCATTTCTGCAAAATGGATATTGGCTGGGACGATCTAAGATTGTTTCTCGACGTTGCGCGGCTGGGTGGCTTGAGCGCGGCGACGGGAACCACGCGCCTCAGCGCAGCCACCCTTGGACGACGCGTCACCGCGCTCGAAAAGCAGATCGGCGAACCGCTGTTCGTGCGTCAGCAGACCGGCTATCGGCTGACCCCGGTCGGTGAAGAACTGCTGCGGCGCGCCGAAGACGTCGAGGCCGCAATGCAGTCGCTGACCCGCTGGCGCGAAGGAAGCCTGCCCGACCGCATTGTCCGCGTCTCGGCCGGGCCATGGACCTCGGCCTTCGTTTCCGCCCATATCGGCGAGATATGGACGGTCGACGATGGCATAAGGGTGGAGCTCGTCACCACCACCGATCGGGTCGACATCGGTCGCCGTGCCGCCGACATCGGCATCCGCAGCGACCGCCCGGCCGAGCAATGGCTGGCCGGCCGTCAGAGCGGCAAGGTCGCCCACGCCATTTATTCGGGGCGCCATCTCATCAACGGCATCGCCGCCGGGTTGTTCGTCGGCGTCACCGGCGATGGGGCCAACATTGCCTCGGCGCGGTGGCTGCAAGCCCATCACGGCGACCGCATCGCAGTGCGCGGCAACAACACCCATTCGGTGCGCGAACTGGTGGCCGCCGGCGCCGGCCTTTCGGTCTTTCCGTGCTTCGTCGGCGACAGCGACCCGCGGCTGGTTCGCGTCGCCCAGCCTATCCCCGAACTCGAAACCGACCAGTGGATCGTCACCCATCACGAGGAACGTCACTCCCCGCCGGTACGAAAGGTCGCCGACCGGATTACCGCCTTGATGCGGGCGCACCAGCCGCTGTTTCGCGGCGAGACGCCTATCCGGTAAGCCTCAGGCGTCGATCGGCCCCCAGCTGAGCCAGATGCCGATACGCCCGAATCGATCGGCAACACGCGCCCGGAATAGGCGCATCTGCGCGGGAGGTCAGACCCCGTCGTTTTTCCAGCGGTCGAGGAACGCCTCGATCGGCATCGCCTGCATGTCGGGAACCGCCCTGGCGAGCTTTTCGACCGGCCAGTCCCACCAGGCGAGGCGCTCGATCCGCGCCCCGATATCGGCGGCGAAGCGCTGCCGCAACGGCTTCGCCGGCACGCCGGCGGCGATTGCATAGGGCGGCACGTCATGCGTCACCACCGCATTGGCGCCGATGACCGCGCCATTGCCGATCGTGACGCCGGGCATGATCACCGCGCCGTGGCCGATCCAGACATCATGGCCGATGGTCACGGATTTCGCCTGCCGCCGCTCGCGGAAGGCGGCGTCGACGCCCAGCCAGCGAAAATACTCGTTCGGCCGGTAGCTGACCTTGTGCTGGGTCAGCCGCTCGATCGGATGCTCCAGCGCGTTGATGCGGCTATTGGCGGCTATCGAGCAGAACTTGCCGATCGTCGTGTAGATCGCTTCGGAATGGCGCTCGAAATAGGAGAAATCGCCGACGCTCACCTCGCGCAGCACCACCCGCTCGCCGATCGAGGCATAGCGGCCAAGCTTGCACGCCTTCAGCTCCGCGGTCGGGTGAATGCGCGGTTCGGGGTCTTTCAGGACGAGATTTTCGGAACGGTCCATACCGGCGGCTTTACCCCCGAGCAAGGGCTCCCGCAAGTCGGCAGCACTTGTCCTCAGGGCAATCCGGACCGCCTATTTCGGCTTGCCGTTGCTCCACACCACGTTCTGGCCATAGAGCGGCACCGTGGTGACCGACATCTTGGCCGAGCCGTTCTGCACCTGGCGCGAATGCGAGAGGTAGATCAGCGTCTCGTTGGTCTTGTCGTAGATGCGGTTCACCACCTGCTTCTTCCAGATCAGGCTGATGCCTTGCTTGAACACTTCCTCGCCGGCCTCGCTCGTGTCGATGTCGCCGATGATGATCGGGCCTGTCTGGCGGCACGAGATGGAAGAATCGGAAGGGTCCTCGAACCAGTTGCCCTTGTGCAGGCGGTCGATGATGCCGCGGTCGAAATAGGAGACGTGGCAGGTGACGCCCTCCACCTTCGGGTCCTTGATCGCTTCGACGATGATGTCGTTGCCGAGCCAGTCGACGCCGACCTTGCCGACTTCGTCGGCAACGGCCGCGCCGGCCCCTAGGACAAGGCACGCAGCCAAGGCGCCGCCGACCAGTTTTCGTCCAATCGATCCTTGCAAGATAGCCTCCGGGGTTCGAGTTGCCGGCCTCAGGTGGGGCGAGCAGTCTGGCTTTGCAAGCAGATACGTCGACAGGATATACGGTTGCGGCAACGCGGCACTTTGCGCGGTTTTGACCAAGGCACTATGATCATGCTTGGTGAATCTGAAACATCCTGGGTGTGACCCCGAAATTGCAGAGCCCTCAATTTTCGTAACTAGCAGGCCAAAATGTATAAAGACGCTTCACCATTAATGCGCTTCATCCTCATTGGCATCCTCGTGCTGATGGCGGTGGGAATAGGCGCGATGACGGTCAAATCGTATTTGCCCTTCTACGGCGGCGAGCCCTACGGCGCTCCCTTCAGCCTGGTCGACCAGAAAGGCGCGCCGATTACCGAGGCTGCGTTCCGGGGCCAGCCCAGCGTCGTCTTCTTCGGCTTCACCCATTGCCCCGAGGTCTGCCCGACCACGCTGTTCGAACTGGCCGGCTGGCTGAAGACGCTCGGCGACGACGGCAAGAACCTGCACGCCTATTTCGTCTCGGTCGATCCGGAGCGCGACACGCCGCCGGTTATGAACGCCTATGTCAGCAATTTCTCCGACCGCATCGTCGGCGTCACCGGCGATCCGGACAAGGTCCATGCGATGGCCAAGTCGTTCGGCATCTACTGGAAGAAGGTCGACACCGGCAACGGCGATTACACGATGGATCACACCGCCTCGGTGCTGCTGCTCAACGGCAAGGGCGACTTTGCCGGCACCATCGCCTATGGAGAAAGCGCCGATACCGCCGTGGAAAAGCTGAAACGTCTCGCGGCCAAGGGTTGATGCGAAATCCATGACCCAGACGCGGCTCCATTTCACCGCCGGCAAGATCGATACCGCCAGAATTTTCGCCGCGCTCGACGCCGCCTTCGAGGATGAAGGCCTGCCGATCGCCGTGCGGGAGGTCGACGAGGACGCGGACATTCACGAAGTCTCGCTCTACGCCGAGGGCGACGTCGATGCCGTAGCGGCGCAGGTGAATGACATTCTGGCGGGGCTGGCCCTGTCCAGGCCGGTCGAGCGCGAGGCACTGCCCGACATCGACTGGGTGGCGCGCTCTCTGGAAGGCTTGAAGCCGGTGCGTGCCGGCCGTTTCTTCGTCCACGGCGCGCATGACCGCCGCAAGCGCCACAGTGGCGAACTCGCCATCGAGATCGAGGCCGGCCTCGCTTTCGGCACCGGCCATCACGGCACCACCGCGGGCTGCCTGGAAATGCTGGAAAGAGTGGTACGGCGCGAGCGCCCGCGCAATGCGCTCGATCTCGGCACCGGCAGCGCCGTGCTGGCCATTGCCGTCGCCAAGCTGGCGCATATTCCAGTGCTCGCCACCGACATCGATCCCATTGCGGTGAGGGTCGCCGCCGCCAATGCGCGGCTCAACCACGTCAAGGCGCTGGTCGAAACCGTCACCGCGCCGGGCTTTCACCACCCGATCTTCGGCAAGCGCGCGCCTTTCGATCTCATCGTCGCCAACATATTGGCGCGACCGCTGATGCGGCTGGCCCCGCAAATGGCCGATCACATCGCGCTCGGCGGCTCCATCGTTCTGTCAGGCATTCTCGATCGCCAGCGCGACGCCGTGATCTCGGCCTATGTCGGCCAGAATTTCCGTCACGTCAGAACCTTGCACCGCGAGGGCTGGGTGACGATCCACCTCAAGCATTGAAGCCGGCTGGACCAGATCCAGCCGGTTCTTGTGCAAGGTTCTTTTCCGAATTCCGATTCCACAGCCCATGCGCTAGGGTTCGACACCCGCACCATGTGAGCGAGATCAATAATGTTCCAGACCTTCGATTCCGCGGGCGACCCGGCCGTCGGCAAACCGCGCGTGGCGCTGCTGCGCAAATGGCTGGCCGAGAACGGCCTCGATGGCTTTATCGTTCCCCGTGCGGACGAGCATCAGGGCGAATATGTCGCCGACCGTTCGGCGCGGCTGAAATGGCTGACCGGCTTCAGCGGCTCGGCCGGTGTCGCCATCGTTCTGCGCGGCCGCGCCTTCATCTTTGTCGACGGCCGTTACACGCTGCAAGTGCGCGGCGAAGTCGATCTCGACATCTTTTCGGTCGAAAACCTGGTCGACAATCCGCCCGCCGTCTGGCTCAGGGATAATCTCGGCAAGGGCGCGCGGCTCGGCTTCGATCCGTGGCTGCACACTGTCGGCGAGGTCAAGGCGCTGCAGGCCTCGGCCGACAAGACGGGCACCGTCCTGGTTCCGCTCGACAAGAACCCGATCGACATTATCTGGAAGGACCAGCCCGAGGCGCCGGTGGCCCCCGTCGAGCTTCACCCGATCGGCTTTGCCGGCGAGCTCGCCAAGGACAAACTGACGCGGCTGGCGGCGGCGATCGGCAAGGACGGCGCTACCCATGCAGTGCTGACCGACCCCTCCTCCATCGCCTGGGCCTTCAACATCCGCGGTGGCGACGTGCCGCACACGCCGCTGGCGCTCGGCTTTACCATTCTCGCCGTCGACGGATCGCACCAGCTTTTCATGGATCGGCGCAAATTCTCGCGCCAGGTCGCGGCCTACCTCACGCAGCTCGCCGAGCCGCGTGAACCCGGCGAATTCGAGGCGGCGATCATGGCGCTCGCCAAAGGCGGCGCGAAGATCGCACTCGACCCGGTGCTGGCGGCCGACAGGCTGCGCATGCTGGTCGAGGACAATGGCGGCACGGTGATTGCCGCTCCCGACCCCGCCCGCATCCCGCGCGCCACCAAGAACCAGGCCGAGATCAACGGTTCGCGCGCCGCGCATCGCCGCGACGGCGCGGCGGTGGCGAAGCTGCTGTGCTGGCTGGAGCGGCAAAAACCCGGCTCGCTCGACGAGATATCGGTCGTCACCAGGCTGGAGGAGACGCGCCGGCAGACTGGCGAGGAAACCCAGATGCCGCTGCGCGACGTGTCCTTCGATACTATTTCGGGCGCCGGTCCGAACGGCGCCATCATGCATTACCGCGTGTCGCGCGCCACCAGCCGCAAACTCCAGGCCGGCGAACTGTTCCTGCTCGATTCCGGCGCGCAATATCAGGACGGCACCACCGACATTACCCGCACCGTGCCGATCGGCCAGCCGACCGAAGAAATGCGCGAACGCTTCACGCTGGTGCTGAAAGGCATGATCGGCATCTCGACGCTGCGCTTCCCCGCCGGCACGCGCGGTTCGGAAATCGACGCCGTCGCGCGCATGGCGCTGTGGAAGCACGGCTGCGATTTCGCCCATGGCACCGGCCATGGCGTCGGGTCCTACCTGGCCGTGCATGAAGGCCCGCAGCGCATCGCCCGCACAGGCACCGAAAAGCTGCTCGAAGGCATGATGCTGTCCAACGAGCCGGGTTACTACAAGGAAGGTTCCTACGGCATCCGCATCGAAAACCTCATCCTGGTGACGCCCGCCGAACAGTTAGAGGGCGGCGACATCGCCATGCACGGCTTCGAGACGCTGACGCTGGCGCCGATCGACGTCAGGCTGGTGCGCTCGGACCTCCTGACCCGCGAGGAACTGCACTGGCTCGACACCTACCACGCCCGCGTGCTGGCCGAGATCGGCCCGATGCTCGACGGCGAAACGCTGGCCTGGCTGGAGAAGGCAACCGCCCCGCTGCCGCACGATCTCAAGCAGTAGTCGCAGTGGCTGCTCTGGCTGGGATCGGGGGGCCTTGTTTTGCAAGCATCTCCCGCAAAGCCTGAACATTGGGAGAACTGGCCCCCTTGCGCCAAAACAACACTGTGAGAACATTGTCTTCGTCCGAAGGCAGTTCATGCATCCGCAGCCTGCCGCTTTCAGGAAAACCCGAAAGCACGCTTTTCGGCATCAGCGCTATGCCCATACCAGCCACCACGCAACCAAGCATGGCATGATATGAACCGAGCTCAATGATTTGCTCGGCCATAAACCCTCGGCGCGCATACCATTCTTCCAGCCGCTTGCGATGCGGGCAGCCGTGTTCAAAGGCGATCATGGTTTTGGGCATATCAAGGCGGTTCTCGACTGAAACGCGCGATGCCGCCGAGACAATGACCAAATCCTCGAGAAATGCAGGTTGCTTTTCGAACGGATTGTCGGCGATTGGCTCGGCTGCGAGCGCTGCGTCGAGTTCGCCGGCGAGCATTGCGGCCGCGAGAACTTGCGGGTTGCCGGTGCGCAGTTGGATCTCCACTTCGGGATAGCATGCGTGGTATTCGGCGAGGAGACTTGGAAGCCGAGCGGCGGCGGTACTCTCCATGGCGCCAAGGCGCAGGGTGCCGCGTGGGCGCGGATCAAGAACTGCTGTTCGGGCCTCCTCCGCAAGCGCCAGCAACCGGTCCGCATATTCGATCAATCTTTGGCCGGCAGGCGATACATGCAATCGCTTGCCCTCGCGGATAAACAACCGCACACCTAGATCCTCTTCGAGCTGCCGGACGCGCGTGGTCACGTTCGACTGCACGCGAAACAGTTTTTCCGCCGCCTTGGTGATTCCGCCCTCGCGCACCACCATGCGGAAAATTCGGAGATCCGACAAATCCATCCATCTCTCCCAGAGAAGAAAACTATCTTTATTACTCATTTTATCTGATGGAAGGCATCACGTAAATTGCCGGCGTTGGCACCGATCGGGACCGCCAGCACGGAGAGCGAAATGTTACCTGAATCCTTCGGCAGTGGGCCGCTCGATCTCAACGCGTTGACGCCCAAACAGCGTGAGATCATCTATGCCGGCGCCGTGCGCCGCGCGCATCAGGAGAGGTCGGAGGCGATCTGGCTGAGCGTGGCCCGGATCGCTGCGATATTCAGGAAGCGCGCCTGACAAGGGTTTGCCGTTCGCCTGCTCGTCGGCGCTTAGGCGAAGCGCATGGGTGGCTATATCGCGGAGGTAAGGTCGATCAGCCTACGAACTGCCGGGCCAGTATCAGCACCGCCGCTCCCGCCAGGAACATCGACATCAGTCCGCCGCGCAGCGACACCACGGCGGCCACGATAAGTGCTGCCCATTCCGCCAGTCCGGCGCCGAGCGCGGCCGGCGCCACAAGCGTCGTCAGCACGGCCGCCGGCACGGCGTTGAGCCCGGCTTCGACGCGCGGATGGATGGTCTCGAAACGCGAGATGACCAGGTGCCCGCCGACGCGGGTAAGATAGGTGGCGATCGCGCCGGCGATGATGATCCAAAGCGTCGTGCTCATGACCGCGCCTCGACGCCGCTATGGTGGGGAGGCAGGATGACGGCAAGCAGCACGCCGGCAATCGCGCCGATGGAGACGTGCCAGGGCGATCCCACCGTCTTGTAGGCGATGATCGAGGCGGCTGCGCTGGCGATGACCACCGGCAGCCACAACGGCCGTTTGCGGAAGCCCATGACGAGGCCCAGGAAATAGATCGGCAGCAGGAAATCGATGCCCAGCGCGTGCGTGTCGGGGATCAGCTTGCCGAACACCGCGCCGAGCGCGCTTTCGGTCACCCAGAACACATAGACCGGCAGGCCAAGCCCCAGGTACCAGGCGAAGCCGACCGTCTGGCCGGACGCCGCCCTCGCCTCGGCCACCGCGAACTGCGGATCGGTGAGGACGAAATAGCCCAAGGCCTGCTGGACCACCGGCCAGTGCGCGATGCGCCGGCCGATGCCCGCGGAATAGAGCACATGGCGGAAGTTGACGGCGAAGATCGACAGCACGATCAGCCACGGCGCGACATGCTGGCCGAACAGTTCGATGCCGACCATCTGGCTGGCACCGCCGAAAATAAGCGCGCTCATTAGGAACGCTTCCAGCACGGAAAATCCGTTGTCGACGGCAATCGTTCCGAACAAGAGGGCAAACGGCGCCGAGGCGACGACGACAGGCATCGACAGCCGCACGCCGCTCCAGAAGTCGCTGCTCACGGAATTGGTGGTCAAGGTCTCAGCTGACATGTCACATTCCTACGTCGCGCCGGTATTTAGGGGTGCGCGGTTGAAAAGTCAGACGAATTCGCTTGAGCCAACAAATCAGCGAAACTGATGTCTCGGACCAGTCGAGCTGCGAACCCGTATAACGCGGCCTTGTGGGATCGCAGGATTTCGTGAGGCCCCGTGAAGGACCGCAGGACTGTGCTTCATCGCCCGTGCAGGATGGCGCCAGGGCCAGAAACGCAAAACCCGCCTCGGCGGCGGGTCGTTGGCGCAACTCAGCACCATGGGAAAATATGTAGCATAGCTGCACTCACCCTGTCAATCCTTCAAAGGACAATTTCGTGCATCGACTTGAAATCCGAAACGGCTACGGGGCGGTCTGATGCTCCGAGACCCTGCCCTCGATCGCCCTGCCCCAGTCGAGCAGCGGCTTGGCGCGCATGGTGAAATCGACCAGCTCGTCGACCAGCGCCGCCGTGTGGATCCCGGCCGGGTCGATGACGTGCTGGACGTAGAAATGCCGGTTGCGGATCGCCTCGACAAGGTCGGGATCGCCGACATGCTCGAAGCCGCGCGGCGTGCGCTTCATGCGGCCTTCTGCCTCGAACTCAAGACCATTCTTCTTCAAGGCAGCCACCAGCGCGCGGAACGTGTCCGGCCGCGTCGCGATGGCCTTGCGCATGGAGAGCAGCAGCTCCGGGCCGGGCTGCCACCAGGCGATATCGGCGAAGCAGCGTTCCAGCCCGACATGGACGTAGAACACGCCCTGCTCCATCTTCGTGCCGTCGGGCGACAGGATCGCCGACAGATGCCGGTTGTAAGGCCGCTTGTCCTTGGCGAAGCGCACGTCGCGGTTGATCCGGAACAGCGATTTCTTGCGGTCGCCCTTGAGGCCAAGCCCGGCCGCGGCAAAGCGCTGCGTAAGCGTCTCGACGAGATCGCCGAACGGATCGCGCAACTCCCTTTCGAAAAGGTCGCGGTTTTCCAGGAACCATTCGCGGTTCTGATGGAAGTCCAGAGCCTTCAGGAACGGAATGGCCTTTGGGCCGAAGCCTTTGAACGCACCTTCCGTCATGCCTTGCCGATCCGCTGCAGCCAGGCGTCCTCGTCGATCACCTCGATGCCGAGTTCGGTGGCGAGCTTGAGCTTGGAACCGGCGCCGGGCCCGGCCACCACCAGATCGGTCTTGGCGGAAACAGAGCCCGCCACCTTGGCGCCGAGGCGTTCGGCCATCGCCTTGGCTTCGGAGCGCGTCATCTTTTCCAGCGAGCCGGTGAACACGATCGTCTTGTCGGCGACCACGCTGTCGGCCGCGACGTTGACGACATACGGCTTCGGCTTGACCTGCTTGAGCAGCGCGTCGAGCACGTCGTCATTGCGTTCATTGCCGAAGAAATCGGCAAGCGCATTGATCACCGTGTCGCCAATGCCGTTGATCGACGGGAAAACGCCGTGCGGATCCTCCGCCGCCGCCGTTTCCTTGCCGACGCGGATCAATTCCTCGATGGTCGAGAAGGTGCGGGCAAGCACGGCCGCCGTCGTCTCGCCGATATGCCGGATTCCGAGGGCGAAGATGAAGCGGTCGAGCTCCGGTTCGCGGCGCGCGTCGATGGCCGCGAACAGCTTGTCGAGGCCCTCATAGTTGCGGTCCTCGACGCTGCGCACATTCTTGCGCGTCTTGCCCGACGCCGCCTCGCGCTGCCTGGCCTGCTCCTCGCGCCGCTCGGCCAGCGCCTTGGTGACGGCGGGACGGCGATCCCTGAGCGTGAAGATGTCGGCGGCTGTCTTGATCAATCCGGCGTTGAAGAATGTGTCGATGTTTTCCGCGCCGAGGCCCTCGATATCCATGGCGCCGCGCGACACGAAATGGCGCAATCCCTCCACGGCCTGCGCCGGGCAGATCAGCTCGCCGGTGCAGCGGCGGCGCGAATCCTCCTTGCCGGTCTTCTCGTTGATCTCGCGCGTCGCCGGCGAGCCGCAGATCGGGCAGGTATGCGGGAATTCATAAGGCACGGCATCGGGCGGACGCTTGTCGATGACAACGCTGACGATCTGCGGGATGACGTCCCCTGCCCGCTGGATCACCACCGTGTCGCCGATGCGCACGTCGATGCCGTCGCGGATCGGCTGGCCATTGCTGTCCAGGCCCTTGATGTAGTCTTCGTTGTGCAGCGTCACGTTCTCGACCACGACGCCGCCGACGGTCACGGGAGCCAGCCGCGCGACCGGAGCCAGCGTGCCGGTGCGGCCGACCTGGATGTCGATCCTCTGCACCGTCGTCATCGCCTGTTCGGCCGGGAATTTATGGGCGACGGCCCAGCGCGGCTCGCCGGTTACGAACCCCCATCTGCGCTGAAGCTCCAGCTGGTCGACCTTGTAGACGACACCGTCTATGTCGTAGCCGAGCGACGAGCGCTGCTCCTCGATCCGGTGATAATGCGCGATCAGCTCCTCGGCCGATTTAGCCCGCACCATCAGCGGACTGACCCTGAACCCCCAGTCGGCGAATTTCTGCACCGCATCGTACTGGGTCGGAGCGGGATCGGTCGTGGTGTAGCCCCAGGCATAGGCGAAGAATTTGAGGTTGCGGCTGGCGGTGACGGATGGATCCTTCTGGCGCAGCGACCCCGCCGCCGTGTTGCGCGGGTTGACGTAGTCCTGGCCGCCGACCGCCGCCGACCGTGCCTTCAGCGCCTCGAATTCCGCATAGGTCATGTAGACCTCGCCGCGTATCTCGATGATTTCGGGCCAGCCCGAGCCTTTCAGCTTGGCGGGGATATCGGCGATCGTTCGCAGATTGGCGGTGATGTCCTCACCGACCGTGCCGTCGCCGCGCGTCGCCCCCTGCACGAACACCCCGCCTTCATAGCGCAGCGAAGCCGACAGCCCGTCGATCTTCGGCTCCGCCGTGAAGGCGATGTCGAGACCCTTGTCGCGGTCGAAGAACCGCCGGCCGCGTTCGATGAAATCGGCGACGTCCTCGTCGGTGTAGGCCTTGGCGAGGCTCAGCATCGGCACCGCGTGGCGCACCTTGGTGAAGCCTTCCGCCGGGGCCGAACCGACCCGGCGCGACGGCGAATCCTCGCGCACCAGGGCAGGAAAACGCTGTTCGATGGCAAGGTTGCGCCGCGTCAGCGCATCATATTCCGCGTCCGAGATAACAGGCGCGTCCTCCGTATGGTAGCGCCGGTCGTGCTCCGCGATCTCCTCGGCCAGCCGTTTCAACTCGGCTTCGGCCTCGCTTTCGGTCAGGGCTTCGACTGGTATCTCGGACATGGTTCAGACCCACCTGCTCTTGGCCGGGACAATAGATCAGCTTTCGGATTCGCGGGAGCGGAATTCTGGCAAAACCGCGCTGAAACAGCGGGATGGCGCAACAAGCTGGCTCCACGTCAAAGCCGGGCGACCATGCGCTCAGGAAGCGCCGGTGTTCTCGCGCAGCAGCCGCTCGGCGGCGGCGCGCGCCTCGTCGGTGATGGTTGCGCCGGCCAGCATGCGGGCGATCTCCTCCTGCCGCGCCGGCCGGTCCATCTCGGCTATGCCTGTCGCGACACGGTCGGTGCCGCCCGACTTGGAAATCAGGAAATGCGTCTCGGCGCGCGCCGCCACCTGCGGCGCATGCGTCACCGACAGCACCTGCACGCGCTTCGACAGCCGCGCCAGCCGCTGGCCGATCGCGTCCGCCACGGCGCCGCCCACACCCGTGTCGATCTCGTCGAAAACCAGCGTCGGCGCCGAGCCACGGTCGGCGAGCGCAACCTTCAGCGCCAAAAGGAAGCGCGAAAGTTCGCCGCCGGAAGCCACCTTCATCATCGGCCCGGGCCGCGTGCCGGGATTGGTGCGTACCCAGAACTCGATCTGGTCGATGCCCTCTTCCATGCGGCTCTCGGCCTCGCTCTTCATCTCGACGATGAAGGCCGCGCGTTCGAGCTTCAGCGCCGGCAGTTCGGCCATGACGGCCTTGGTCAGGCCGACCGCCGCCGCGTGGCGGAGCGAGGAAAGCTGAGCCGCGGCGATGTCGTAGGCTTCGCGCCCGGCGGCAGCCTGCTTTTCCAGCCCATGCAAGCGTTCCTCGCCGGCGTCGAGATCGGCGAGATCGGCCACCATCGTGTCGCGCAGTTGCGCCAGCTCGTCGACGGCGACGCTGTGCTTGCGCGACGCCGCGCGCAACGAAAACAGCCGCTCCTCGGCCTTCTCCAGCCGCTGCGGATCATATTCGGTGGCGCGCAACGCGGCCTCGACGCCCGATTGCGCCGCGTCGAGCGACAGCATCGCCTCGTCGAGCGACTTGACCACTTCGTCGAGCAGGCCGGGCGCCTCCGTCACCTTGCGTTGCAGCCGGCGCAGCAGGCTGGCCAGTTGCGGCAAGGGCGAGGACGGGCCGGACAGCACGTCCTGGGCGTCGTGGATTTCCGATGCGATCTTTTCCGCCCGCATCATCGAGGCGCGCAATTCGGCAAGATCGGTCTCCTCGCCGGGCTGCGGATCGAGCTTGGTCAGTTCCGCCACGGCCGCACGCAGATAATCGGCCTCGCGTGCCGCGGCAGCCACCTTGGCGCGATGGCGCGAAAGCTCCTGTTCGCAGGCGCGCCAGTGCCGCCATGCCTCGCCCGTCGAGCGGACGGCGCCGAGATGGCCGCCGAAGGCGTCGAGCACATCGCGATGCGCGCCGGGATCGATCAAGGCGCGTTCGTCGTGCTGGCCGTGGATCTCGACCAGCGCGCGGCCGACATCGCGCATCAATGTCACGCTGGATGGCTGGTCGTTGACGAAGACCCGGGTACGGCCGTCCGCCGTCTGCAGTCGGCGCAGGATGATGTCGCCGTCGTCCTCGATGGCGTTTTCGGCAAGCAGCGCGCGCACCGGATGGTTGCGCGGCACATCGAACACGGCGATGACCTGGCCTTGCGTCGCGCCGTGGCGCACCAGCGAAGCGTCGCCGCGTGCGCCGAGCGCCAGCGACAAGGCATCGAGCAGAATGGATTTGCCGGCGCCGGTTTCACCGGTCAGCACGGAAAGGCCGGGCTGGAAGTCGATATCCAGCTTCTCGATCAGGACGATATCGCGGATCGACAATCTGGAAAGCATCAGAACCCGGACCTATTGCATGTCGCCCAGAATTGGACCCGGTTTCGGGGTAGCGACATGCACGAAAACAAAAGACTTAAAGCGCGGCGCGCTTCAATGCGGCACGCGACCAGTTGGAGTCGCAGCGCCGCACTATCTTTTTGTTTGATCGCCGGATCAATCCGAAAAAGCGCTTCAGTCCGATGCTCTGGGGTCAGGCGCCGGTGATCAGCTTGCCGGCCTTGGAAATCCACGACCCGGCATTTTCGCGCGGCGCAAGCCCGTTGCTCTGCAACAGCTTGTAGGAATCCTTGTACCATGAACTGTCGGGATAATTGGTGCCGAGCACTGCGGCGGCCGTCTGGGCCTCCGAGGTCAGCCCCATCGCATAATAGCTTTCGGTCAGGCGGGCGAGCGCCTCCTCGACATGGCGCGTGTTGGAATAGTTCTCGACCACGTTGCGGAAACGCTTGACGGCGGCGATGTATTCGCGGCGCTCGAGATAGTAGCGGCCGATCTGCATTTCCTTGCCGGCGAGTTGGTCGTTGGCGAAGCGGATCTTTTCCTTGGCGTCCTCGACATATTCCGAGGTCGGCCAGCGCGTCACCAGGTCCTGCATCGTCTGCATGGTCTGGCGCGCTTCCTTCTGGTCCTGCGTCACATCCTTGATCTGGCGATAATAGCTCAGGCCGATGATGTACTGCGCGTAAGCCGCGTCGTCGGTCGAGGGATAGAGGGTGAGATAGCGCTTGGCCGACGCGATCGCCTCGTCGTAATTGCCTTGGCGATAGTCGGCGAAGGCGCCCATCACCATCGATTTGCGGGCGAACTCCGAATAGGGGTGCTGGCGGTCGACCGCGTCGAACTTGCGACTCGCCTCCTGCAGGCGCCCGGCATTCAGATTGGCGAGGCCCTGATTGTAGAGAACGTCGGCCGGCTCGGTCTGGTCGACATAAGTCGACAGGTCGATATCTTTCTCCGACGACATGCAGGCCGACAGGAAGAGCGATGGAACAACCACCGAAAGCGCCAGGAAAACGGACGGCTGCGTCGCTTTCGATTGACCAATTCGCTTGAAGAACATGATTGGATTGCGCCCTTTCGGCGTTATTTCAATGCCTTTTGCAAGCCGCTGTCCCAAAAATGGTCCCCACTTCCAGACGACGTGCACAAATGGACGGCAGCAGCCATAGACCATAACCGCCTTGCCCGGCAACGCTATGTCTAGGCAATCGCACATTTTTGTGGCGGCGCATCGCGGCCTGAGCATCTGCGCGATTTCGCGGATGGATGATGCATTCATGCAACACCCATGCCGCCATTGAATGCGAAAAACTTAAAGGAATCAGATCATCCAGGGCGCATAGAGCGGCGCGTTGACGGCGCTCATCTCGGCGGCACGGCCACGCTCGCGGCGTGTCGTCTCGACGATCTCGAAGGCCGTGCGATCGGACAGCAGGCGACGCAGCGCCGCCGCGTTCAGCCTGTGGCCGCCGCGATAGGAACGGAAGCAGCCGATGAAACGGGCGCCGGCCAGCGCCAGGTCGCCCATCGCATCCAGCGTCTTGTGGCGCACGAATTCGTTGGGATAGCGCAACCCGCCCATGTTGATGACGCGGTTGTCGTCGCCAATCACCAGCGAGTTCTCCAGCGAGGAACCAAGCGCGTAGCCCGCCGCCCACAGCCGCTCGACATCCTTCATGAAGCCGAAGGTGCGAGCGCGCGCGATGTCGCGGCGGAAAATGTCGGCATTGAGGTCGGACGCGAAAAGCTGACGGCCGATGGCGGGGCTTTCGAAGTCGATCTCGACCTCGAAGCGGGTGCCGTCATAAGGCCTGAATTCGGCCCATGAGGCGCCGTTCTCGATGCGGACAGGCTTGACGACCCTGATATAGCGCCGCTTGACCGGCAGCGTCTCGATGCCAGCCTGGTCGATGGCTTCCACGAACGCCATGGCGCTGCCGTCGAGGATCGGGACTTCATGGCCATCGATCTCGATGAGGACATTGTCGATGCCGAGCCCGAACAGCGCCGCCATGATGTGCTCGACCGTGGCGATATGCTCGCCCGCCGGATCGCCGAGCATGGTGCACAGGTCGGTAGCGCCGATCTCGGAAAACAGGGCGCGGAACTCACGCCCCTGCTCCGCTCCATTGACAAGCTGGAAAACGATGCCGGTATTTGCATCCGCCGGCAGGAAACTGAGGGACACTTCCTTGCCGCTGTGGACGCCGGTGCCGGTAAGCGACGCGCGCGTCTTCAATGTCGTCTGGTAGTCGTGCAAGACAATCCCCATAAGCCCGAAATGCCTAGGTCCGCTTTTCCAGCCCGAGGGCGCGGCTCTTGTTTGAAATCGGCAGACAGGGTCATTTCCCCCGAAATCCCGCATACCGACGATGGTAGGCAGCGAAGATAATGTCCCGGCAGGGAGACTCCAAATCACGGTTTCTTACTCTTTGTAACCGCGACAGGGAACGGCTATGCGCGATAACCGCTTGAATTTGCACCATTTTAAACGTTAACAGGCAAGCAATTCCTTGCTTGCCTGTTAACAAGTGTTACAGCCCGTTTACCAATCAGTTGGCCTGGCGGCGCAGGAATGCCGGAATCTCCAGCTGATCGTCGTCCTGAGTCGCCCTGGTCTGCGGCGTCAGGCGGCCCTGGTCGTCCAGCTGACCGCGGCGTGGCGCGTAGAGCTGGGCGTCCTGGCTGGCGAGACGGCGCACCTCGGGTGGGGCCTGGCGCAGCTTGGGTTCGCGCGGTTGTGCCGGCTGCAGCCGGGCCGGCTCTTCCTCGCGGCGGGTCAAGCCGTTGGTCAGGCGCTTCAACAGGCCCATCGGCCCGCTGTTCTCGTGATCCGCCGGACGGCTCTTGGCATCGACCTCGGCCTTCACGACCGGCGGAAAGTCCTCGACGCGCGGCATGCGTTGCGGCGCCATCGCCACCGGCTGCTGCACCTCGCGCAGCATCTCGCGCGGCTGCGGCGCCGGCTGCATCTGCTGGACGACAGGCTGAGCCATTGGCTGCGGCTGCGCGGGCGGCGCCTGGAAGATCTTGCTCTGCGGGCGGAAATCGTCCGCATGGGCGACCGGGGCCGGGCGAGCCTGCGCCATCGCGGCGGCGTTCGCTTCGGCCATGTGGATCGCCTCGGCGACCGGATCGACGGCGCGCGGCTCGTAGGCCGCCGGCTGCTGGACAGGTGCCGGACGGCTTTCCACCGCGGCAGCCGCCGGGCGGCTGACCGGCTTCTGCGGCGCCGTGCGGATCGAGATCGGCGCCGCGGCGATTTCGGCCGCCGACTTGTCGATGCCGGTGGCGACGACCGAGACGCGGATGACGCCTTCGAGTTCCTCGTCGAAAGTGGCGCCAAGAATGATGTTGGCGTCCTGGTCGACTTCCTCGCGGATGCGGGTCGCCGCCTCGTCGACTTCGAACAGGGTCAGGTCACGGCCGCCGGTGATCGAGATCAGCAGGCCCTTGGCGCCCTTCATCGAGGTCTCGTCGAGCAGCGGATTGGCGATCGCGGCCTCGGCGGCGGCCATCGCGCGGCCCTCGCCCGAAGCCTCGCCGGTGCCCATCATCGCCTTGCCCATCTCGCGCATCACCGAGCGCACGTCGGCGAAGTCGAGATTGATCAGGCCTTCCTTGACCATCAGGTCGGTGATGCAGGCGACACCGGAATAGAGCACCTGGTCGGCCATCGCGAAGGCATCGGCGAAGGTGGTCTTGTCATTGGCCAGCCGGAACAGGTTCTGGTTGGGGATGACGATCAGCGTATCGACGCATTTCTGCAATTCCTCGATGCCGAAGTCCGCCGTCTTCATGCGGCGCTGGCCTTCGAAATGGAACGGCTTGGTGACGACGCCGACGGTGAGGATGCCCTTCTCGCGTGCAGCGCGGGCAACGACCGGAGCAGCGCCCGTGCCGGTGCCGCCGCCCATGCCGGCGGTGACGAAGCACATATGGGTGTTGGACAGGTGGTCGATGATCTCGTCGATGCACTCTTCCGCAGCAGCGCGGCCGACTTCCGGCTGCGAGCCGGCGCCGAGGCCCTCGGTGACATGCGCGCCGAGTTGGATCAGCCGGTCGGCCTTCGACATGGTCAGCGCCTGCGCGTCGGTGTTGGCCACCACGAACTCGACACCGCGCAGACCGGCGGTGATCATGTTGTTGACGGCATTGCCGCCGCCGCCGCCGACACCGAACACGGTGATGCGCGGCTTAAGCTCGGTGATGTCCGGCTTTTGCAGATTGATGGTCATTGTCTCCGTCCTTTGCCTTTCACGCCGCTTCGCCGCCGCGGCCGCCTATGGGGCTGTCCCCGTCAATTAGAAACTGTCTCTCAACCACTGACTCATGCGATGCAGTTTTCCGCCCGTTCCAGTCATCCTGAGACCGGAAATTCCTTTCGCCGGATGGCTCTCGAAGCTCGCCATCTGCGGATAGATCAGAAGCCCCACCGCGGCCGAGAAGGCCGGGCCCTTCGCTGCTTCGGGCAAGCCCGCCACCCCGAGCGGACGCCCGATGCGCACGTTGCGCCCCAGGATGCGGCGTGCGGCTTCCGGCAGGCCGGCCAACTGGCTGGCGCCGCCGGTGAGCACCACGCGTTTGCCGACGGCATTGCCGTAGCCGGACTTGTTCAGCCGGTCGCGCAACAGTTCCAGCGTCTCGTCGATGCGGGCGCGCACGATGCGCGTCATCACCGAACGCGGGATCTGCAACGGCACGTCGCCGTCGTCGCCGATCGGCTGGATCGAGATCAGGTCGCGGTCGTGGGCGCTGCCCGGCAGCGCCGAGCCATGCATCACCTTCAGCCGTTCGGCGGCGTCGAGCGAAGTCGAGAGCCCCTTTGCCATGTCAAGCGTGACATGATTGCCGCCGATGGCGATGGCGTCGCCATGGACGAACTTGCCTTCAGCAAACACCGAGATCGTCGTCGTGCCGCCGCCCATGTCGATGCAGGCGGCACCCAGTTCCAGCTCGTCGTCGACAAGTGCCGCCAGGCCGCTGGCATAGGGCGTCGCCACCATGCGCTCGACCGAGAGGTGCGAGCGGTTGATGGAGAGTTCCAGATTGCGCATCGGCGCAGCGTCGCCCGTCAGCACATGCATGTCGACGCCCAGTGTGTCGCCGACCATGCCGCGCGGATCGCGCACGCCGCGCTCGGAATCCAGCGAAAATCCGACGGGCAGCGAATGGATCACCTCGCGCTCGATCTTCAGCGCCTGCTTAGCGCCGGCGCCGAGCACCCGCTTAATGTCGGCCTCGTCGGCCTCGTGGCCGCCAAGGTTGATGGTGGCCGAAAAGGCTTCGCTCTTCAGCCGCCCGGCGGTCATGTTTACGATGAGCGAATCCACCGTCAGCCCGGCCATGCGCTCGGCGGCATCGACGGAAAGACGGATGGCATGTTCGGCGCGGTCGAGATCGACGATGACGCCCGACTTCACGCCTTGCGACTTCTGGTGGCCGATGCCGATCACCTGGATCCGGTGCGAGCGCCCGCGCAAAAGCTTGCCGTCATCGCATGGCTTCAGCTTCGCCACCATGCAGCAGACCTTGTTCGAGCCGACATCCAGCACCGTCAAGGTACCGGACCGGCGCGACGAGGCATCGCCATGACCGCCAAGCCAGCTCATATTTTCGTCTCCGGCTTGCGCTTCAGGCTCTTGGGTTTCTCGTTGAGCGCGGCTTCGCGCTGCGTCGCGGCCTCGGGCGTCAGTTGCACGACCAGCCGGTCGGACAGCCGCATGTCGACGGCGGCGATGTCGCGCGACAACAGCGCCTTGTCATGATCCATCCTGACCAGCTCGGCGATCGCCTGGCCCTCGTCATCCTCGGGAAGCTTGACGGTGATGCCGTTGTCCAGCTTCAGGTCCCAGCGCCGCTCGCCGACGCGGATATAGCCTTTGATGCGGCTGGCGAAATCAGGATATTTTTCGACCTTGGCCAGGAAGTCCGGCGCCTTGGCCGGCGCGCCGGTGCCGATCAACAGCGGCAGCATCACCTGCTTGCCGCCAGAGAACGGCGCGATGACAGCGCCGTCCTTCTCGATGACGGAAAGATCATTACCTTGCTGCCAGAGCGCGAAGGCCACACGCTCCTCGACGCGCACTTCCAGCGTGTGCGGATAGACCTTGCGCACCGCGGCGATCTCGATCCACGGCAAAGTGGCGATACGCTCCCGCGCCGCCTCGGCATCGAAGCCGATCAGCGACGTCCAGCCGTCGAGCTCGAGCCGGTCGAGAATATCGATCTCGGAGGTCTGGCGGTTACCCACCACCTTGACCTGGTCGACGGCGAAGCCGGTACGGGCGGTGATGCTCTGAATGATACCGTCGGCGTGGCCGCCAAGATACGCGCCATAAGCGCCGCTCGAAGCGAGCAGCACCGCCGACATGATGGCCAGCGAGAAGCGCGGCGCCTGGAACTCGCCCTCGCCCAGGCGCGCCAGGATCCGCACCGGGCGGCGAAGCACGCGCGGCAATACGAAATGGTCAAACGACAATGGCAGGCCGAACAGCGACGGCCCAGCCGCGCTCTTCCCCTTGCCCTGTCCCCATTTCAACGCAGACACGAAGCGTCCTCCACCATCCAACTCAACAGTTCGCCAAACGAATGCCCTGCCTGGGCGGCGATTTCAGGCACCAGAGACGTCGGCGTCATGCCCGGCTGGGTATTGACCTCGAGCCATACAACCTCGCCATTTTCGGAGTGACGATCGTCATAACGGAAGTCCGACCGGGATACGCCCCGACAGCCGACAGCTTGGTGAGCCTTGAGCGCCAGTGTCTGTATTTTTTGGTAAATATTCGGTGAAACTTTTGCGGGGCATTCGTGTTTTGATCCGCCCGCGACATATTTTGAATCATAGTCGTAGAAGGAATGGCCCGTCGGGATGATCTCGCAAACGCCGAGCGCCACATCACCCATGACGGCGCAGGTCAGTTCGCGCCCGTGGATGTAGCGCTCGACCATGACGGTATCGCCATATTTCCACTCGGACGACCCGATGATCTGCGGCGGATGCGTCTGCCCCTCATGCACGATGACGACACCGAAGCTCGATCCCTCACTGACTGGCTTGACCACGTAGGGCGGCTTCATCGGGTGTTTGTTCTGGATAGCGAAGCGATTGGCGACCTTCGATTCGGCGACCGGAACGCCGACCGATTTGACGATCTTCTTCGCCAGTTCCTTGTTCATGGCGAGCGCCGAGGCGAGCACGCCGGAATGGGTATAGGGAATGCCGAGATATTCGAGGATGCCCTGGATCGTGCCGTCCTCGCCGAACGGACCATGCAGCGCGTTGAAGGCAACGTCGGGTTTAAGATCGGCAAGCACGGAACCGACATCGCGACCGACATCGACGCGGGTGACTCGATAACCTTCCTGCTCAAGTGCATCGGCGCAGGCCTTTCCGGAAGACAGGGACACGGGCCGCTCGGACGAAAACCCACCCAGCAATACGGCCACATGCTTGCTTGTCATTCCCCGTCATCCCCTCTCGCGGCGGATCAAAAACCAGGATTTCCGCAACATTGAGTCAGAGTCTCCCGGCAGGTTGCCCCCCAGACGGAAAACGCTGAAACGCGTCGAACGACTCAAATCAGGAAACGCTTTGGAGCAGAGAATCAGAGAGTTGATTCACTGGCAAGTGCTTATGATTCCGAGAGATTCACTTTCTGAGAAAATGGATGCAAAAACCGTGTCGTTGAGTCTTTGGAGCAACGGTCGCGCGGCTGTTCCGGCATGGTTGAAGTTCATGCATCACATGAACTTCAACGACGGTCAGAGGAGTTGTCCAAGAAACTCCTGGACGGCATGCCCGGGCCGGAAATCGCCGATGCGCTTGATTTCCCAGTAGAGCCGGATGCCGGAATGTTCGAGGACCCGCGCCCGCACCGTCTCGCCGAGATATTCCAGGTCGTAGCCGGTCGCGGTTCCGGTGTTGATCATGAAGTTGCAGTGCATCGGCGACATCTGCGCGCCGCCGATCAAGAGACCGCGGCAGCCCGCCTTGTCGATCTCTTTCCAGGCCGACGTGCCTTCCGGATTCTTGAAGGTCGAGCCGCCTGTCTTCTCGCGGATCGGCTGCACCGTCTCGCGATGATTCTGCACGGCGTCCATCGCCGCCTTGATCACCGCTCTGTCCTCTGCAAAGCCTTCGAACACGGCGGACGTGAAGATCAGCCCGACCGGTGCCGCCGAATGGCGATAGGCGTAGCCCATGTCGGCATTGCTCAGCGTCTGGACATTGCCCTTGCGGTCGAGCCCCCGCACCTCGACGACCCGCTCGCGCGTCTCGACGCCATTAGCGCCGGCATTCATCCTCAGCGCGCCGCCGATGGCACCCGGAATGCCGTGATAGAAATGAAACCCGCCAATGCCGGCTTCGAGCGCCGCTGCGGCAACACGCTTGTCGGGCGTGGCCGCACCCGCCTTGATCCTGATCGGCGAAACGATCTCCGCCTCGCCGAAGCCCTTGGCCGAAAGCCGGATGACAAAACCTGGGATGCCACCGTCACGCACTAGAAGGTTCGAGCCGACACCAACGACGGTCAGAGGTATCTCTTCGGGAACGGCCTTGAGGAAAGCGGCAAGGTCCTCCTCGTCCGCTGGCTGGAACAATACCTCGGCAAGGCCGCCGGCGCGGAACCAGGTGATCTTGTCCATCTCGGCATTCGGCGTCAGGCGGCCGCGCAGGCCGGCAAGCCGGTCGCCAAGTTTGTCGATCAGGGCCTGGCCGTGCATCATGAGACGGTCCCGCCAAGCTCCTTGGGCAAGGCATAGGCCCATTGGGTGATGTTGCCGGCGCCGAGGAAGACCACGAAGTCACCAGGCTTGGCCAGGTCACGGATAACAGGCGCGATAGCCGCCGGCCCCTCGATGTAGCGGGCGTCACGGTGGCCGCCGGCACGGATCCGCGACACAAGCGCGTCGGAAGTGACGCCGTCGATCGGCTCTTCGCCGGCCGCGTAGACCGGCGCCACCATCACCGTGTCGGCATCGTTGAAGCAGGTGGAGAACTCGTTGAACAAATCATGCAACCGGGTGAAGCGATGCGGCTGGGCAATGGCGATGACGCGGCCATTGGTGGCGCTGCGCGCCGCCTTCAGCACCGCTGAGATCTCGACCGGATGGTGACCGTAATCGTCGAACACATCGACGCCGTTCCACGAACCGGTAAGGGTGAAGCGGCGCTTGACGCCGGCGAAGGACGACAGGCCTTTCTTGATCGCCTCGGCGGACAGGCCGAGTTCATGCGCGACCGCGATCGCGGCGGTGGCGTTGGAGACGTTGTGGCGGCCGGGCATCGGCAGGCGCAGGCCCGATATGGCAGTCTGGCCACCGCCCTTGCGGTTGCGGATCACCACGTCGAATTCCGAAACGGCACCCGCCATGCGGTGATTGGTGAAGCGCACATCGGCCTGCGCGTTCTCGCCATAGGTGATGACGCGGCGATCCTCGATGCGGCCGACCAGCGCCTGCACTTCCGGGTGATCGGTGCACATCACGCCGAAGCCGTAGAACGGCACGTTCTCGACGAACTGGCGGAACGCCTCGCGCACCTTGTCGAAGCTGCCATAGTGGTCGAGGTGCTCGGGATCGATGTTAGTGACCACGGCGATCTCGGCTGGCAGCTTGAGGAAGGTGCCGTCGCTTTCGTCGGCCTCGACCACCATCCATTCGCCGTCGCCCATGCGGGCGTTGGTGCCGTAGGCATTGATGATGCCGCCATTGATGACGGTAGGGTCGAGCCCGCCGGCTTCGAGCAAGGTGGCGACCATCGAGGTCGTCGTCGTTTTGCCATGCGTGCCGCCGATCGCCACCGCCTGGCGAAAGCGCATCAGCTCAGCCAACATCTCGGCGCGGCGCACGATGGGAAGCAACTTTTCCCGCGCCGCCTTCAGTTCCGGATTGGATTTCTTGATCGCCGTCGAGACGACGACAACCTCGGCATCGCCGAGATTTTCGGCTCTGTGGCCGACGAAGCATTCGATGCCCTTGTCGCGCAGCCGCTGCACATTGGCGCTGTCGGCCTGGTCGGAACCTTGCACCTTGTAGCCGAGATTGTGCAGCACCTCGGCAATGCCGCTCATGCCGATGCCGCCAATGCCGATGAAATGCACAAGCCCGATCGTTTGCGGCATCTTCATGCGTGCGTGCCCTTCCTGAAATCCGAAACGGTTTTTTTCGACGCAATAGCCTCTGTGAGATCGGCGAGCAACCGTGCAGCGTCCGGCCTGCCGGCCGATTTCGCTCCCGCCGCCATCGCCGCAAGCCGCTCGGGGGTGTCGATCAGCCCGCCGACGAGGGACGCGATGAGCTCGGGCGAAAGCGAGGATTGCGGGTGCACCTCACCACCGCCGGCCGCCGCAAGGGCCGCCGCGTTCGCGGCCTGGTCATGGTCGAGCGCATAGGGATAGGGCACCAGCAGCGCCGGCCGGCCAATGACCGCGATCTCCGACACGGTCGAGGCGCCGGAGCGCGAGATGATCAGGTGCGCGTCTGCCATGCGCACCGCCATATCGGTGAAGAAAGGCGAAACCTCGGCATTGACGGCAAGGGACGCATAAGCCGCCTTCACCCGCGCCACGTCGTCCGCGCGAGCCTGTTGGGTAATGACCAGCCGCTTGCGCTGCGCATCGGAGAGCAGCGCGACTGCCGCCGGCACGGCGTCGGAAAAGAACTGGGCGCCCTGGCTGCCGCCGAACACCAGCAGGCGAAACGGCTGGTCCCCGGACGACGCTGCATAAGGCGTCTTGGCCGCTTCCAGCACCCGAGGCCTGACCGGATTGCCCGTCGTCACCGTCTTGGCGCCGGCGGCACTTGCATCCTGCGGCAGGAAGCCGCCGGCAATGGCATCGACGCGGCCGGCCAACGCCCGGTTGGCGCGCCCCATCACCGCATTCTGTTCGTGGATCAGCGTCGGCACCTTGCGCCGTGTCGCGGCGTAGAGCGGCGGCAAGGTCGGATAGCCACCGAAACCGACGACGGCATCCGGCTTGATCCGGCCGATGATCGCGGAGGCCTGCCGCACGCCGCGCCATATCTTCCAGAACGCGCCAAGCAGGGCGATGGGATTTTTCGAGCCTAAAGTCGCCGACTGGATCGGATGGATGGCGGCGGCCGGGAAATGGCCGGCAAACCGCTCGGCGCGGTCGTCGGTGGCCAGATGCACCGTCCAGCCGCGTTCGTTCAGCTCATGCGCCAGCGCCTCGGCCGGAAACAGATGTCCGCCGGTTCCGCCCGCCGCGAGAAGGATGACGCCTCTCGCCATGTCACTCCGCCGGCAGCGCGCGCGGCGGCAGCGTAAAGCCCATCTGCTTGCGCTTCTCAGGCCGCTTGCGCGTCAGCGCCAGCACCATGCCCATCGAGATGGCGATGGCGATCTGCGAGGAGCCGCCGTAGGAGATGAAGGGCAGCGTCATGCCTTTGGCCGGCACCAGCTGCAGGTTGACGCACATGTTGATGACCGCCTGCAGGCCGAACACCGTGACGAGGCCGCCGACCGCATAGCGAGTGAAGTCGTCATGTTCCTTGAGCGCCGTGTTGAGGCCGCGCAGCACGATGAAGGCGAAGATCGCCATGATGAAGAAGCACATGATCAGCCCGAACTCCTCGCCCGCGACCGAGAACACGAAGTCGGCATGGCTGTCGGGGATGACCCGCTTGACGGTGCCCTCGCCCGGCCCGACGCCGAACCAGCCGCCATTGATCAGCGCATCGCGTCCCATGTCGACCTGGAACGTGTCGCCCTCGCCGGTAAGGAACTTGTCGATGCGCAAGGCGACGTGCGGGAACACGGTATAGGCGGCGAAGACGCCGCCGACGCCGGCGGCACCGAGCACGACGATCCATAGCCAGGGCAGCCCCGCCATGAAGAACATGATGCCCCAGGTGCCGGTCGTCAGCATGGTCTGGCCGAGGTCCGGCTGCGCCACCAGCAGCGACACGACCAGCACCAGCAGCAGCATGGCGAACAGATTGCCCGGGATGTCGGGCTGGCGCTTATGTTCGGCGAACAGCCAGGCGCACATGATGACGAAGGCGGGTTTCAGGAATTCCGACGGCTGGATCGACAGGCCGGCAAGCGACACCCAGCGCCGCGCGCCTTTCACCTCGATGCCGATGTAGAGCACCGCCACCATAAGCACCAGCATCAGGCACAGCATGATCAGCGCCATGCGCCGGATCTCTCTGGAATCGAGGAAGGACACCGCCAGCATCACGCCGAGCGCCGGCACGGTGAAGATGATCTGCCTGGTGGCGAAATGGAAGCTGTCGAGGCCGATGCGTTCGGCGACCGCCGGGCTCGCGGCGAAAGACAGCACGATGCCCAGCCCCATCAGCGACAGGAACGCCGCCAGGAACCAGCGATCGATCGTCCACCACCAGGTCGCAACCGGGCTTTTGTCGAGACGGCTCTGCATTATCGTGCCCCTCCGATAGGTTTGACGCCATCTATAGCGTTCGCAGCTTGCCTGAAGGCTTCGCCGCGAACTTCGAAATTCTTGAACTGGTCGAAACTGGCGCAGGCCGGCGACAGCAGCACCACCGCCTCGCCGCTATTGTCCTTGGCCGCATCGTGCGCGGCGTGCTCGACCGCAGCGGCAAGCGTGCCCGATATCTCGTACGACGCCGCCTCGCCAAGCGTCGCCGCGAAGGCCGGCGCCGCCTCGCCGATCAGATAGGCCTTGGCGATGCGCGGGAAGAAGCCGCGCAACGGCTCGATACCGCCTTCCTTGGGGAGGCCGCCGGCGATCCAGTAGATGCGGTTGAAGCTCGACAGCGCGGGTGCCGCCGCATCGGCATTGGTCGCCTTGGAATCGTTGACGAACAGCACATGGTCCTTGCGGCCGACCTGCTCCATGCGGTGCGCGAGGCCGGGAAAGCTTTCGAGCCCGGACTGGATCTCGCCAAGCTCCAGCCCGACCTTGAGGCAGGCGGCAACAGCGGCAAGGGCATTCTGCGCATTGTGCTGGCCGCGCAGTGAGCCGATGCCTTCGAGGAAGGCGACGCGGCTGTAGCGGCCATGCACGGCTTCCATCAGGTAGGTGCCGTCGGCGAAATAGCCGTCGGTCAGCGGCAGGCGCTTGGAAATGCGGATGACGTGCCGCCCCGCCCGCTCCAGCCGCTCGGCGATCTGCGCGCACCAGGAATCGTCGATGCCGATGATCGCCGTCTCGCTGCCGGCGACCAGCCGCTCCTTGATCGAAGCATAGTGCTGCATGGTGCCGTGGCGGTCGAGATGATCAGGCGTCAGATTGAGCAGGATGCCGGCCGTCGGGTCGATCGAGGGCGCGAGGTCGATCTGGTAGGACGAGCATTCGACGACATAATGCCGCGCGGGCTCCGGCGGATCGAGCGTCATGACGGCACGGCCGATATTGCCGCCCATCTGGGTGTCGCGCCCGGACGCCTTCAGAATATGCGAGGTCAGCGCGGTCGTCGTCGACTTGCCGTTGGTGCCGGTGATGGCGATGAAAGGCGCCGCCGGCGCGGCAAGCATCCGCTCGCGGCAGAAAAGCTCGATGTCGCCGATGATCTCGACGCCCGACCCGCGCGCCAGTTCCACCGCCCAATGCGGCTTCGGATGCGTCAGCGGCACGCCAGGCGACAGCACGAAGGCCGAGAATTTCGCCCAGTCGGCGCCGCGCAGATCGCCGGTAGCGATGCCGGCGGCAGCCGCCTTGGCGACGCTGTCGGGATTGTCGTCCCAGGCCAGCACCTGCGCTCCGCCCTCGATCAGCGCGCGCGCGGTGGCAATGCCCGAGCCACCGAGCCCGAAGAGCGAAACGCGCTTGCCTGCGAAGGATGTGGCGGGGATCAAGCGGCCTCCTATCGCAGCTTGAGGGTTGAGAGGCCGACCAGCGCCAGGATGACGGCGATGATCCAGAAGCGGATCACCACCTGGCTTTCGGTCCAGCCGAGCTTTTCGAAATGGTGGTGGATCGGCGCCATCAGGAACACCCGCTTGCCGGTCATCTTGAAGTAGCCGACCTGGATGATCACGGACAGGATCTCGACCACGAACAGGCCGCCGACGATGACCAGCACGATCTCGTGCTTGGTGGCGACCGCCACCGTGCCGATCAGGCCGCCCATGGCCAGCGAGCCGGTGTCGCCCATGAAGATCGCGGCCGGCGGCGCGTTGAACCAGAGGAAGCCGAGGCCGGCGCCGATGACGGCACCCAGCACGACAGCCAGCTCGCCGGTGCCCGGCACGAAATGGATCTGCAGATATTCGGCGAACACCGCGTTGCCGGAGAGATAGGCGATGACGCCGAAGGACGCCGCCGCGATCATGATCGGCACGATCGCCAGGCCGTCGAGGCCGTCGGTCAGGTTCACCGCGTTGCCGGCGCCGACGATGACGAGGCAGGAGAACGGGATGAAGAACCAGCCGAGATTGATCAGGAATTCCTTGGCGAAGGGGAATGTCAGCGACGACGAGAACGGCGCCTGGCCATTATGCATGATCACCCAGGCCGCGATGCCAGCGATGATGAATTCGAGCCCCAGCCGCGCCTTGCCGGAAAAGCCGAGGTGAGACTGCTTCGTCACCTTCAGATAGTCGTCGTAAAAGCCGATGGAGCCGAAACCCAGCGTCACCAGAAGCACCACCCAGACATAGATGCTCGACAGGTTCGCCCATAAAAGCGACGAGCCAATGATGCCGGACAGGATCATCAGCCCGCCCATGGTCGGCGTGCCGGCCTTCTTGAAATGGGTTTGCGGACCGTCGGCGCGGATCGGCTGGCCCTTGCCTTGCCGCAGCCGAAGCGAATTGATGATGGTCGGCCCGAAGATGAAGACGATCAGCGCCGACGTGATCAGCGCCCCGCCGGTGCGGAAAGTGATGTAGCGGAAGACGTTGAAGACCGAGACCTTGTCCGCGAATTCGACCAGCAGTGTGAACATGCGCTTTTCGTCCCCGACTTGACCTAGGTCTGTTTGCCGATTGTCGTTTCAGCCGGGAACTTGCCCAGCAACGCATCGACCAGCTTTGCAAAGCCGATGCCCTTCGACGATTTGATCATTACCACGTCGCCCGGCTTCAGCGCGGCAAGCAGCACCGGCTTCAATTCCTCGACGCCGGCGCGGTATTCCGTCTTGATCTCTGCCGGCAGCGCTTTTGCCAGCGCCCGCATTTCCGGACCGCCGAGAAAGACGGTCTGCGTGCCGGTGCCGACGAGGAGACCGGCAAGCGCCGCATGCAGCTTGGCCGAATGTTCGCCGAGTTCCAGCATGTCGCCGAGCACGGCGATGCGCCGGCCCTCGCCCGTCACCGGCGTCGCGTTGAGCAGCGCCATCGCGGCGGCCATCGAGGCCGGGTTGGCGTTGTAGCTTTCGTCGATCAGCGTGATCGGCCCACCGGGGTGGCCCGAAATCGAGCCACCGGGATGGCGCAGCACGTGGCGCTTGCCGCGGCCGCGCTCGGCCGACAGATCCGCCAGCGCCCGCGCAACCTTGTCGAGATCGGCGCCGGCCAGATAGGCTGCGCCCAGCACCGCCAGCACGTTCTGCACCATGTGGCGGCCGGGCGCGCCGATGCGGGCCGTCACCTCGTGGCCGCCGATCCTGGCGATGATCTCGGAATGGTCGGCATGGAGCTCGCATTTGACCAGCTTGAAAGTCGAGCGGGCATTCTCGCCGAAGCCATGGACGTGCTCGACGCCGGCGGTATGCGCCATCTTGTCCAGAAGCTTGAAGCGCGCATCGTCGCGGTTGAGGATTGCCGCGCCATCGGGCTCCAACCCCTCGAAAATCTCGGCCTTGGCCTCGGCGATCTCGTCCAGATTGCGGAAGAAGCCGAGATGCGCGGCCGCGATCATGGTGACGATGGCGATATGCGGCCGCACCATTTTGACCAGCGGCCGGATCTCGCCGGGATGGTTCATGCCGATCTCGAACACGGCATAGTCGCAATCGATGGGCATGCGCGCCAGCGTCAGCGGCACGCCCCAATGATTGTTGAACGACTGCGCCGACGCATGCACCTTGCCGACCACCGACAGGACATGGCGCAATGCCTCCTTGGTCGTGGTCTTGCCGGCCGAGCCGGTCACCGCGATGATCTTGGCGTCGGACCGGGCGCGCGCCGCCGCGCCGAGCTTTTCCAGCGCCACCAGCACGTCCTCGACGACGATCATCGGCGCCGTCAGCCGGCCGAGCGACGGCAGCTTGCCTTCGGCCACCACCAGCACGCCCGCGCCTGCCTTGATGGCGGCGGTCGCGAAATCATGGCCGTCCATCGCCTCGCCCTTGATGGCGAAGAAGGCGTCGCCGGGCTGCAGGCTGCGGCTGTCGATCGAAATGCCCGATATGCCGTCCGGCATCGGGCCGAGCGGCCGCCCGTCCATGGCGGCCACCAGCGTCTCGGATGTCCACAAAAGGCTCATGCGGCACACCCCGAGAGTGCTGCGCGAACTTCCTCGTGATCGGAGAAATGCAGGGTTTCGGAGCCGATCGTCTGGCCCTCCTCGTGCCCCTTGCCGGCCACGATCAGCGTGTCGCCGGCGCGCAGCATTGCGACCGCCTCGTGGATAGCCCGGCGCCGGTCGCCGATCTCGATGGCGCCAGGTGCCGCGGCAAGAATCGCAGCGCGGATCGTCTCGGGCACTTCGGAGCGCGGATTGTCGTCGGTGACGATGACGACATCGGCCAGCCGCGTCGCGATCTCACCCATGATCGGCCGCTTGCCGCGGTCGCGGTCGCCGCCGCAGCCGAACACGACCATGACGCGGCCGGTGGTGAACGGGCGCACCGAAGCCAGCACATTTTCCAGCGCATCCGGCTTGTGGGCATAGTCGACATACACCGGCGCGCCATTGGCGGTGGTGCCGACGAGGTCGAGCCGGCCCGGCGCGCCTTTCAGTTTTTCCAATGCCATCAATGCCTTGGCGACCGGCGTTCCCGTTGAAATCGCGAGTCCCGCTGAAACCAGCGCGTTCGCGATCTGGAAATCGCCGGCCAGCGGCAGGTCGATCTCATGAAGCACGCCATCGGCTTCAATCTCGGCGCGCTGGCGATGGCGCTCGTGTTCGACCCGCTTCAGCCTGAGGAAATCGCCATGCCGGCCAACCGTCAGCACCTCGAGCCCAGCGGCCTTCGCGGCCTGAATTGTCGGTGCCGACCACGGATCGTCGGCGAAGATGACCGCCGGCGCGCCCTTCGGCAGCAGCGTGTCGAACAGCCGCAATTTGGCGCGATGATAATCCTCGACCGTCGGATGGTAATCCATATGGTCGCGGCCGAGATTGGTGAAGCCGCCGGCGGCGAGCTTCACCCCGTCGAGGCGGCGCTGGTCGAGCCCATGACTGGAGGCCTCCATCGAGGCATGGGTGACGCCGGCATCCGCCAATTCCCTGAGCAGTTGGTGCAAGGCGACCGGGTCGGGTGTCGTCAGCGAACCATAGTCGTTGCGGCCGGGCGCCACCACGCCGGTGGTGCCGATCGAGGCCGCGGCATATCCGGCCTGCTCCCAGATCTGCCTGATGAACGCGGCGACCGAGGTCTTGCCGCTGGTGCCGGTCACCGCGACCATCGTCTGGGGCTGCCTGCCGAAATAGCGGGCGGCACTCAGCGCCAGCGCCAGGCGCGGATCGTCGACCGCCAGCACCTGAACCGGCAGCCCGGCAACGGCGCTGCCCTTGCTCGTCACGATCGCGACGGCGCCTCGCCCGGCGGCGTCGGCGGCATAGGCCGCGCCATCGGCCTTGGTTCCGGCGAGCGCGAAAAAGACGATTCCGGGCTTTACCTGCCGGGAATCCGACGAAATGCCTGTAACCTCCAGATCGGCGGAAGCTGTTCCTTCGACTGGCAGGATACCGGCTAGATCTCTGAGCTTCATCGAGTCCCGTTCACCGCAACAAAATAGCGCGCAGTTGCCGGCGCGCCCCAAGAATCACTGATAGGAAACCAGCGTTGCACCATTTTCATGGCTGAAATCTGGCTTCACGCCAAGCATGGCCGCAGAACGCCTGATGATATTGCCGGCGATGACCCCCGCATTCGCCGCCGCGACGTCTGTCATGCCGGGCTTTTCCGGGTGCGGGGCGTCGGCAATGGTAAACACGAGATATTGCGGATCGTCCATCGGGAAGGCGGCGACGAAGGTATTGAAATTCAAATCCTTCGAGTAGCGGCCATTGATGACCTTCTCGGCTGTTCCGGTCTTGCCGCCAACGCGATAGCCGGGGACCCTGGCGTTTCTGGCCGAGCCCTTCTCGGCATTGAGCGTATAGAGGTAGCGCATGCCATCGACCGTCTTGTCGCCGACCACTTTCTTGGCCACCGCCATCGCCGCCTCCTGGCTGCGGACCAGGAATGTCGGCTGAATCAAGTAGCCGCCATTCATCAACGCCGCGCAGCCGACAGCCGCTTGCAGCGGCGTCGTCGACACGCCATGGCCAAAGGCGATGGTGAACGAATTGACCTGCTTCCAGATCTTCGGTTCAGTCGGGCGGGCGACTTCCGGCAGTTCGGTCTGCATCCTGTCCAAAATTCCAAGGCGATGCAGGAATTCGCGGTGCCCCTCGATGCCGACCAGCTCCGCCTCCCTGGCCGACCCGATGTTGGACGAATAGAGGAATACCTCCGGCAGCGACAGAACACGGTTCTTGCCGTGGAAATCGTGAATGGCTTGGTGGCCGACGCGGATCGGATGCGAAGCGTCGAAGCGGCTTGCCATCGTCGCCTTGCCGGAATCGAGCGCCATGGCCGAGGTGAAGCTCTTGAAGGTCGAGCCCATCTCATAGAGGCCCGCCGACATCCGATTCAGCCGGTCCTTTTCCTGTGCATTGTAAGGATTGTTCGGATCGAAATCCGGCACCGAGGCCATGGCCACCACTTCGCCGGTCTTGACGTTGAGCACGACAGCCCCGGCGCCGATGGCGCGATAGCGCTCCAGGCCGGCGGCGATCTCGTCGCGCACGATATGCTGGACGCGCAGATCGATCGAAAGCTTCACCGGCTTGAGGTCCTTGGCCACCGCCAGGCCCGACGCCTGCAGGTCGCTCAGACCCTGCTCGTCGATGTATTTCTCCATGCCGGAGATGCCCTGATTGTCGATGTTGGTGAGGCCGACAATGTAGGACGAGGTTTCGCTGCTTGGATAGAAACGGCGCTTCTCCGTGCGGAAGCCGAAGCCGGGGATGCCGAGTTGCATGATGTCGGACTGCTGCTTGGGCGTCAGCTGCCGCTGCAGCCAGACGAAGCCGGCTCCGCTCTTCAGCTTACGATAGGTCTGCTCGTAGTCGATCTCGGGAAGCACCGTCGACAGTTTCTCGATCGCCTCGTCGGCATCGACGATGCGGCGCGGTTCGGCGAACAGCGACGCCGTCTTGATGTCGGTCGCCAGCACTTCGCCGTTGCGATCGACAATGTCGGGCCGCGATGCCGTGACCCGGTTCTGAGGGCCCCCCGACATGTCGGGGGTCTGGAAACCGAGATAGACCAGCCGCCCGGAAATGGTCGAGAAGATACCGAAGAACACCGCCATCGTCATCACGATGCGCGCCTTGCCCTTGCCGCCGGTCGCCTTGCGGGCGCCCTCGACGACAATCGCTCCGTCTTCACCCGTCCCGGCGCGACGCTTCAGCAGTTTGCCGATCATTGGGCGATGCCTCCGGTCACGACGGGATCCCTGCCACTTGAAGGCGCCTTGTCGGAATTGTCGGCCATGCCGTCCTGGCGTCCGGACAGTATGTCCTGGATATCGAGCTGCTTGGCCGGCAGGTCACCGAGACCGACGATCTGGCGCGCGCCGACCGGCTGGAGTTCAAGTTGCGACTTGTAGAGTTCGGTCAGCTTCTGGAGCCGCGACGGCTGGGTGAGCAGGCTCCAGTCGGCCTTGAGCAGGTCGATCGTGTCCTCCTCATAGCGTATCTCGGCATGGATCTTCTGCACTGCCGCCAACTGGTCCTCGGCCTCGCGCTTGGTCTTGTAGGTCAGGGCGGCCGCCGAAACCATGACGGCGATCAGGACAATGTCGCTGGTACGGAACACGTGCTTACCTCTCCCCCGGCCGATCGATGCCGGGAAGCTTTGGAAGACCGAAAATCGAAAAATCGTCGCTGCGCGCCGGCGCCTCGGTGCGGGTCGCCGCACGCAGTCTGGCCGAGCGGGCGCGCGGATTGGCTGCGATCTCCGCATCGCCGGGCGTCACGCCGCCGCCGGCCTTTTGGAACGTCGCGCTGCGCGCCTTCGCCTCGGGCATGTGGCGCGAGCCGGTCGCGGCATCGGCGCGATCGGCGATGAAGCGCTTGACTATGCGATCCTCAAGCGAATGGAATGTCACCACGGCGAGCCGTCCGCCCGGCTTCAGCGCCCGTTCGGCCGCGAACAATGCCTTCGCCAGTTCGCCAAGCTCGTCATTGACGAAGATGCGCAGCGCCTGGAAAACGCGCGTGGCCGGGTGGATCTTGTCCTTAGGCGCGCGGCCGATATGAGTTTCGATGGCGTCGGCGAGTTCCAGCGTGCGCTCGAACGGCCGCTTTTCGCGGCGAGCCTCGATCATGCGGGCAATGCGGCCGGCATGCCGCTCCTCGCCGAGGAAGCCGAAGATGCGGGCAAGATCGCCCGGCTTGAAGCTGTTGACGACATCGGCCGCGCTGAGACCCGCCTGCGCCATGCGCATGTCGAGCGGTCCGTCGGCGCGGAACGAAAAGCCGCGTCCGGCCTGGTCGAGCTGCATCGAGGAGACGCCGATGTCGAGCACGACGCCATCGGCGCTCTCGACATGTTCGTCGAGCGTCGAGAACGGCGCATGCACCAGTCTCAGCCTGCCGCCCGATTGCGCCTCGAGATCGCGGCCGGCCGCGATCGCGTCTGGATCGCGGTCTATGGCAATCACGGAAGCACCGGTCGCCAGAATGGCCCTGGTGTAGCCACCGGCGCCGAACGTGCCGTCGATGACGATGTCGCCCTCCGCCGGCGCCAATGCCTCGAGCACTTCGCCAAGGAGGACCGGAATGTGGCGGACCGGTCCGCCAACGGCGTGAAGATCATCGCCGTGGTCCGCCGTCATTCCGGTCGCTCCCCAGGCTTCGTCCCCTGCCGAAGCTGCAAAAGCCGGGCCCGCGCCTGCGCGCCATAGGCGGCAAGCCGCCCCGGCTCCCAGATCTGAAAGAAATTGCCGCGCCCGACAAAGGCGGCCTCCGCCGAAATGCCGGTATGCTCGCGTATGAAATCGCTCATCGTGATGCGTCCGTCCTGGTCGAGCTTCAGGAACGTGCCGTCGCCATGGCAGAAGAACGACATGTCGTCCGCCGCTTGCAGGAAGGGATCCTCGAGCGCGATGCGCTGCTCGTAGCGGTCGAGAAGATCGAGCCCTCCGACATCCATCGCCGGCAGGTCGAGGCAGCGTAGCGCATAGAGCTCCGAATAGCCACGCTTCTGCACGACGGCGCGGAAATGCGCCGGAACGGACACCCGCCCCTTCGCATCGATCCTGCTCACCGTGTTCGACAGAAACCGGTCCATCACACGTTACGGCCGCTTGCGCCGCCGCACCCCTTTTCTTCGCATCGCACGCGCCGCCGCGGCACGTTCCCCGCCCCGTACCAAGCTCCGCCGTAGCGGCAAGAACCGGCAAACGCGCAGCCGCCGCGGCTGCCCGATTGGCGTACGCTTTACCCTGACACGGAACGAAAGCTTTGGTATCGGAATGGGATATCATGGGGTACTATGGGCGTCAACGGGAATAGGCTTCACAAAGATGCGCCGCGGCCAATGAGACCAGCCTTGACGGCACGTCTCGTCTTTATGGTCTATTAAGCCTAACGAAGCGTTTAGAGCTGCTTGGCCCAACCAGACGCGGGTTGCCGACCGCCGCTGCTGCGCATAGCGTCTCGCCACATCCATTCGGTCGCAAACAGGGTTGGAAATTCGATGGCTGAAACCGCAAAGTCGCGCGCAGCGGCACTTCCTCATTTACGCCGCGGCGGGCTTGCGGTGGGCGATTCCATCCCGCTGCCCCTGACCATGGCCGCCATCTTTCACGCGCCCGGCGACGCAACCGGTTTCGACCAGTACGGCCGCTTCAGCAATCCGACCTGGGACGCGGTGGAGCATATGCTGGCCCATTTGGAGGGCGCGGCCTGCGTCGCCTTTCCTTCCGGAATGGCAGCAATCTCGGCGGCGTTTTTTGCCCTGCTCAAGACCGGTGACCGTATCCTGCTGCCTTCGGACGGCTATCACACGACAAGGGCGCTGGCCGAGCGCTTCCTGAAGCCGCTCGGCATCACCTACGATGTCAGGCCGACCTCAACGTTCCTCGATGGCGGCTTCGAAGGCTATCGCCTGGCCTTTGTCGAAACGCCCGCCAATCCGGGGCTGGACATCTGCGACATCGGGGCCGTCGCCGAAGCCGTCCACGCGGCAGGCGCGCTCCTGGTGGTCGACAACACGACGATGACGCCCTTCGGCCAGCGCCCGCTCGATCACGGTGCCGATATCGTGGTTGCCGCCGACACCAAGGCGCCGAACGGCCATTCCGACGTACTGTTCGGCCACGTCGCCAGCCGCAATGCCGACATCATCGCCGCGGTGACCAGCTGGCGCGAAACGTCGGGCGGCATTCCGGGACCATTCGAAGCCTGGCTGGTGCATCGCGGCCTCGAAACCCTCGATGTGCGCTTCGATCGCATGTGCTCCTCGGCTGAAGTGATCGCGCGGCGGCTGCGAGGCCATCGGGCGGTCAGCGGCCTGCGCTTTCCCGGTCTGGAGAGCGATCCGTCGCACAATCTTGCCCGCGCCCAGATGGAGCGCTTCGGCTTCCTCATCTCCTTCGAGCTAGCCTCGGAGCAGAAAGCCGAGGATTTCATCAACAATTGCGAACTGATGCAGGCCGCGACGTCCTTCGGCGGGGTCCACACCTCGGCCGAGCGGCGCTTGAAGCGAGGCGATGCGGTTGCCGCCGGCTTCGTTCGCCTCTCGGTCGGCTGCGAGCCAGTGGAAGAACTTTGGGCGGCGATCAAGGCGTCGCTGGACAGGATCAGCGGTTGACAGGACCGGTCAACCGAGCTCGTCGGCTTCGATGTTGCGATGGCCGTGCAGCACGCGAAGGATTTCGATCGCATCGCTCCCCACACGGTACAAGGTGAGATAATTGCCGACGACCAGGTGTCGGATGCCGGGTGCGATGTCGTCGCGCGGCGCGCCCGAGAGGGGATGCAAAGTCAGCAGATCCCACCGTCTTTCCAGCGCGTCCACGAGACGAACCGCCGCCCAAGGATTATGTCCGGCAATGTAATCACCGATATTCTCGAGGTCGGCCACTGCTTGGGAAGCAGGCGGTATTTCACTCGTGAAAGCCTTTGGACCCAGCCATTTTCAGATATTTGGCCCGCAGTCGGTCCATGATCGGCTGCCCGTCCAACGCCGGCCCGCTGTCGATGCCTTCCTGCACCAGTCTGCGCAGTTCCTCGACCGTATAGCCAAGAAGATCGCGCCGGTCTTTCCATCGCCGTAGCGCATCGCGGATCACTTCGCTCGCGGATGCATATTCGCCGGCGGCCACCACATCGTCCACCGCCCGCGCCAATTCCGGCGAGAGGGTGATGCTGCGTTTATCGACTTGTCCCATGACAGGCTCCAATGCCATTGCTCGCCCACGGTACGATTTAATCGTACCAGTTTCAAGCAATGGCCCGTAGCAATTAGGCTGGCGAATGGCCGGACCAGTTTGAATCAACGGACGCGCCCGAAGGCGCAACCTGCTGATCTCAAAGGATTTCTCTTCGAGAAAGAAACTGCCAGCTGGCCTGTAAGCCGGGTTTTGTATGGCCCTCGCCCCTTGCGGCGCGAGAACGTGGCGGCCATTCATCTTGGACGCATGTTGCCATGCGCCTCACGCAACCTACCCGGACGGTGAGCCGGAAACAGCCCTCGAGGGTTTCCCCTCGCACCGCCCCTATTCGGTTTTGCTCCCGGTGGGGTTTACCGTGCCGCTCCTGTTGCCAGTCGCGCGGTGGGCTCTTACCCCACCCTTTCACCCTTACCACGACGGATCGTGGCGGTTTGCTTTCTGTGGCACTTTCCCTGGGGTCGCCCCCGCCGGCCATTAACCGGCACCGTGTCTCCATGGAGCCCGGACTTTCCTCACCCGCGGCCTTTCGGCTTTTGCGGGTGCGGCCGCCCGGCCAGCTGGCACGGCGTATAAAGGGGTTCACGCCATAAAACGCAACCGAAAAAGCGGTTGCGGCCGGCTCATCTCATGCCGGCGCCCCAACAGCCGCCAGTTGTACCTTGACCTTGCTGCAATAGGCAGCCGAGATCGGGTTCATGCGCGTGGCGCCATGGCCGGCATTGTATTTCAAGATCGTGCCGCAAGTCGTGCCGCCGCCGAGATCGCGTGCCATGGCGAGGTACTTCATGCCGTATTTGATGTTGGTGTCGGGATCGAAAAGACCTTTGGCGGAGCCGCTATAGCCCATCATCCGCGCCGTCGCCGGCTTGATCTGCATCAGGCCGATCTCGCCGGCGCCGCCGACCGTGTTCGGCTGGTAGTTGCTCTCGATCTTGATGACGGCATCAGCGAGCGAAACCGGCACGCCGTAGCTCGCCGCATAGCGGGCCACGATCGACGAATACTGGCCGCTGCTGGTCACCGCGGCCGCTGACGCTGCCGCGTTCTGCAGCCCGACCGACGCCGTTGTCGTCTGGTCGACGGTCTTGCGGTCGCGCTTCGCGTGGCGTTTCGCGCCGGACTTCTTCGCCTTGGCCCAGCTCGCCTTCGTGGCTTTCGCGGAAACCCGCTTGGTCGTCTTCGCTTTCTTGCTGCTTTCGGCCGAGATCGTCTTGCCTTTGGCACTCATCGCGACGAGCCCATGATCGGCCCGTAGGCTCAATGGCGCGGCGTTGGCCGTGCCGAAGGCAAAAGTCATTACGCCGGCAGCAAGAGCTGCCGTTACAACGGTCAATTTCTGCATGTGGTCCTGTTCTGTCTGGACCGCGCGAAGATCTTCGCGCGGCACGGCTTGATCAACATCGAACATCCGGGGCTGGAAGTCCGACAAACTGTACGGAGCGCCCCTTTGAAGTCCGAATTGGCGCCAATGAAGGCGAGGCAAGTCACATTAAATGACAGATTGTAACTTAAGGGCAGAAGAGGATTACTTGGGAGATGCCCTTACGTCGGGTCAGTCCGCGACGGAAGCAAGCAGCCTTTGCAGTGTGCGCAGCGTCGAACCGTCGGCCTGCCCATCGACAAGACGCGGCCGGAAATGGCGCTGGAATGCCTCGACCACGATCTGCGTCTGCCGATCGAAAACCCCCGAAATTTCGACACCATAGCCATAGAGCGCCAGCATCGACTGCAACGCCTCGACCTCGGCGCCCTGGTCGCCGGCTCTCAGCACGGCGCCGCGCCTGATGGGCGCGGCGCCGACGAAATGGCCGACGCCGGCTTCGAACAGCGCTGCCCACGGAAACTTCTCGCCCGGATCGATCTTGCGTCCCGGCGCCACGTCGGAATGCGCCAGCACCCGCCTGGCTGCGATCGCATGTCTCCGCGCGATCCCCTTGCACAGGCCGGTCACCGCATCGATCTGCCGGCGCGGGAACATGGGATAGCCGAGCGAATGTCCCGGATTGACGATCTCGATGCCGACCGAACAGGAATTGATATCGGTGCGTCCGAACCAGGAGCCCTTGCCGGCATGCCAGGCGCGGTCGCTTTCCCTGACCATCTGCACGATATGGCCGTTCTCATGAACGAGATAGTGCGAGGAGACCTCGCTGGCCGGATCGCACAGCCACGCCTCGGCTCCGGCGCCCGTCGGCATGCCGGTGTAGTGCAGCACGATCATGTCGGGCCTGAGCGTGTCGCGCCTTGGCCCAAAATTCGGCGATACCCTGACCTCGGCGCTTGGCTCGTCGGGCAGGAAGCCGCTCATGCGTGCCGCAGGCCCCGCTCGATCATCTCATAGGCCGCGTTGATCGCCGCGACCCTGGTCGTCGCGATCTTGATGAATTCCTGCGGCAGGCCGCGCGCGATCAGCCGGTCCGGATGGTTGTCGGAAACCAGCTTGCGATAACGCTTCCTGACCTCCTCGAACGGCTTGCCGCGTTCGATGCCGAGCACGACATAAGGGTCGGCGGCGCCAAGATTGACGTGCCGGGCCAGGATCGCTTCGTAATGCACCTCGTCAATGCGGAAGATCTCGGCGATGCGATGCAGGAAATGCCCTTCGCGCTCGTGGATCAGCCCGTCAGCCTTGGCGATATGAAACAGGCCGTCGAGTATGTCCTCCAGCATCATGCAGTTCGGATGGCCGGAGCCGCAAAGCTGCGCCATGCGCTCGGCATAGGTCTCGAAGCCGGCTACGTCGCGTTTGGCCAGATCGTAGAGGCGCGCCACGTTGCGCGTTTCCTTTGGCGGCACCTCGAATATTTCCTGGAAGGCACGCACCTCGTCCTGGGTCACGATGCCGTCGGCCTTCGCCATCTTGGCCGAGAGCGCGATCATCGCCACCGAGAAGGCGACGCGGCGGCGCAGGTCGGCGTCGCCGGAAAAAACCGTGCGCACGGCCTCCACCACGTCGGCAACCCCCGATGTAGCTGAAGACGATACCCGCGTAATGAAGTCGCCGAGGCGGTCCCAAATCGACATGGCCAGCTTCATAGAGCCAACCGATCCCCGCTATCAAGCCAATAACGGCCGGTGCCTGGGTTGTGAACGGCAGGCGTTCTGTTGCCTTCACACGAAAAGGCCGGCGTGACGCCGGCCTTTTCTCCCAAGATATGCTCATAACTACTGCGCGGGCGCAGCAGGAGGCGTTGCCGGAGCCGGCTCGGCGGGCTTGGTCGAATTGTCGGCCGGAGCCGCAGGCTTCATCGGCTGCTCGGCGGGCGGCGGATTGGTGCTCTGGGTGGTGGTATTGTCAGTGCCTGTGCCGCTGTCGCTGCATGCGGCAACGCCGAGCAAGGCAAGCGCGGACACCGAGGCAAGAATGAGTTTTCTCATGACATCTCTCCTTCAACACACGTTCACGTTGCAGTGAACGGTCCAGGGAAAAATGCGTCACATGGCCATGGGTTTCGTAACGTTGCATTTCCGTATGTAACATCGTCTGGCCCGTTTGCGATTGCCGACCAGACAACGGCGAACTAACAGGAAGTGTCTGAGAACAGATCGAACTGGAATTACCGGGAGCTGCCATGACCGCGAAATGGGATTTCTGGATCGATCGCGGCGGCACGTTCACGGACGTTATCGGGCGCGACCCGCAGGGCGGACTGCATCCGCGCAAGCTTCTGTCGGAGAACCCCGAAGCCTATGACGACGCCGCGATCCAGGGCATTCGCGACCTTCTTGGACTTCAACCCGGCGCGCGGATCCCATCCGGCCTGATCGGCGACATCAAGATGGGCACCACGGTCGCCACCAACGCGCTGCTGGAGCGCAAGGGCGACCGCGTGCTTTTGCTCATCACCAAGGGTTTTCGCGATGCGCTGAAGATCGCCTATCAGGCCCGGCCGGACATCTTCGCCAAGGAGATCATCCTGCCCGAACAGCTCTACGAGCGCGTCATCGAGGTCGACGAACGCGTGCACGCCGGGGGCTGCGTCGAACGACTGCTCGACATTGCGGCTTGCCGACCGGCGATCGAACAGGCGAAAGCCGACGGCATCGACGCCGTAGCCATCGTTTTCATGCATGCCTGGAAATATCCCGATCACGAGAAGGCGGTGGCCAAGGTCTGCCGCAAAATCGGCTTTGGCCAGGTCTCGGTCAGCCACGAGGTCTCGCCGCTGATCAAGCTGGTTGGCCGCGGCGATACGACGGTGGTCGACGCCTATCTCTCGCCGATCCTGTCGAGATATGTGCGGAAGGTTGGCCAGGAGCTCGGCGTCCTCTTCCCCCTTGACGGGGGTGAGGAGCGGTCGGCCGAAAGCCGAGAAAAAGCCAACGATTTGGCTTTTTCAGCGACGAACGCCCGAAGCCATGGCGGAGGGCAGGCAAAGCCGACAGAGGGGATCGGTCAAGGCAGCGCGCGACCTCAAGAGGCGTCGAACCCGGTCGGTCCGACCCCACCCGGCGGCGTTGCCGCCACCCTCCCCTCGAGGGGGAGGGAAAGCCCTCGACTGATGTTCATGATGTCGTCGGGCGGCCTTACCGCCGCCGATATGTTCCAGGGCAAGGATGCGCTGCTCTCGGGCCCAGCGGGTGGTGTCGTCGGCATGGTCGAGACGGCCAAGCTCGCCGGCTTCGACAAGGTGATCGGCTTCGATATGGGCGGCACCTCCACGGACGTCGCCCACTATGACGGCGAGTATGAGCGCGCCTTCGACACCGAGGTCGCCGGCGTGCGCGTCCGCGCGCCGATGATGCGCATCCACACCGTTGCCGCCGGCGGCGGCTCGATCCTGCACTACGAGGCAGGCCGTTTTCGCGCCGGACCTGATTCCGCCGGCGCCAAACCCGGCCCTGCCGCTTACCGGCGCGGCGGGCCGTTGGCTGTCACCGACGCCAATGTCATGCTCGGCAAGCTGCAGCCCGACTTCTTTCCGGCGATTTTTGGACCCGGTCAGAACGAGACGCTCGACCTGGAGATTGTCCGCGAGAAATTCACCGCACTGGCCGCAGAGATCGGCGACGGCCGCTCGCCGGAAGCAGTCGCCGAAGGCTTTGTCACCATCGCCGTGGAAAACATGGCCAATGCCATCAAGAAGATCTCCGTGCAGCGCGGCTACGATGTCACCGAATATCTCCTGAACTGCTTTGGCGGCGCCGGCGGCCAGCATGCATGCCTCGTCGCCGACGCGCTCGGCATGGAAGCTGTGCTGATCCATCCCTTCTCGGGCCTGCTTTCGGCCTATGGCATCGGACTGTCCTCGGTCTTCGCCTCACGCCAGCAAGCGCTGCTGAAGCCGCTTGCCGAGGAATCCAGAACCGAGATCGGCAGCCTCGTCGCCAGCTTGAAAAAAGCCGTCTTCGCCGAGCTCGCGGCGCAAGGTATCGCCGAGGATGCGATTGCCGCCAGGCCCGTGCTGCACATCCGCTACGACGGGACCGATACCGCACTGCCAGTGAATTTCGAGGAGGACTCGATCCTCCAGGCCAGGCGGGATTTCGAAATTGCCCACAAGGCGCAGTTCGGCTTCGTCTATGACGACAAGCCGATGATCGTCGAGACCGTCGCCGTCGAAGGTACCGACACCGGCGGCAATGGCCGCGATGAAACTGAATCGGAAACCGAAGATCTCACCTTAAGTCCTTGGCAAACCCGGAAAATCTTCTCTGAAGGCGAATGGCGCGCTTCCGGCATCTTCCATCGTGAGACGTTGAAGCCGGGAAACAGGGTTGCAGGCCCCGCCTTGATCATCGAGCCCAACCAGACCATTGTCGTCGAATCGGGCTGGCAGGCCGAAATCACCACCAGGAACCATGTTCTTCTGCGCCGCGTCGAGAGGAAGCGCCGGCAGGCAGCCCTCGGCACCGAGGCCGATCCGGTGATGCTGGAGGTCTTCAACAATCTCTTCATGTCGATCGCCGAGCAGATGGGCGTGACGCTGCAGAACACAGCCTATTCCGTCAACATCAAGGAACGGCTGGATTTTTCCTGTGCCGTCTTCGACCACACTGGCGCGCTGGTCGCCAACGCGCCGCACATGCCTGTGCATCTGGGTTCGATGGACCGTTCCGTCGAAACCATCATCCGGCTGAATTCCGGCGACATCCACCCCGGCGACGTCTTTGCCCTCAACGCCCCCTATAATGGCGGTACGCATTTGCCTGATATCACCGTGGTGACGCCGGTGTTCGAGGAAGGGCGCCCGATCTCCCTGAGAAAGGGGGAGACCGGCCAATCGCCCAAGATCCTCTTCTACGTCGCCGCGCGTGGCCACCACGCCGACATCGGCGGCACGGCGCCCGGCTCGATGACGCCGCTGGCCACCACGGTCGACGAGGAAGGCGTTCTGTTCGACAATTTCCGCATCGTCGATCGCGGCCGCTTCCGCGAGGCCGAGCTGGAAACGCTGCTCACCGATCATCCCTACCCCGCCCGCAACCCGCACCAGAACATAGCCGACCTCAAGGCGCAGATCGCCGCCAACGAGAAAGGCGTCGCGGAGCTGCGCAAGATGGTTTCCCATTTCGGCCTCGATGTCGTCGAGGCCTATATGGGCCATGTCCAGGACAATGCCGCCGAGAGCGTGCGACGCGTGCTGGAACGGCTGCCGGACAGCTCCGAATACGAATACCCGACCGACACCGGCCAGGTCATCAAGGTGAAGATCACGGTCGACCGCAAGAAGCGCGAGGCTACGGTCGACTTCACCGGAACGTCGCCGGTCATGAAGAACAATTTCAATGCGCCCGAGCCCGTCGCTCGCGCCGCCGTGCTCTATGCCTTCCGCGTCATGGTCGAGGACATGATCCCGATGAATGCCGGGTGCCTCAGGCCGATCAACATCATCATTCCCGATGGCTCGATGCTGAAACCCGCCTACCCCGCCGCCGTCGTCGCCGGCAATGTCGAGACCTCGCAGCACGTCACCAACGCGCTGTTCGGCGCCATGGGCGCGATGGCCAATGCGCAGGGCACGATGAATAATCTCACCTTTGGCAATAAGAAGTACCAGTACTACGAGACGATCTGCTCCGGCTCCCCCGCCGGCCGGATGAACTCCGGCCGCGGCTTTGCCGGCACTTCGGGCGTGCACACCCACATGACCAATTCGCGCCTCACCGATCCGGAAGTGCTGGAATTGCGCTTTCCCGTGCTGCTGGAGGACTTCCACATCCGCGAAGGGTCGGGCGGCAAGGGCAAGTGGAGCGCGGGCGACGGCACCCGACGCACCATCCGCTTTCTCGAGAAGATGGAATGCGCGATCCTGTCCTCGCATCGCAACCGCCCGCCGCAAGGGCTGGACGGCGGCGGCGACGGCGAGGTCGGCTCGACCAAGATCCGCCGCAAGGACGGCACGATCGAAATGCTGAAGGCCTGTGACCAGACCGTGCTTCAGGCCGGCGACGCCGTCATCCTGACGACACCGACGCCAGGTGGGTTCGGAGGAAGCTAAGCCACTCGTCGGAGCTACAAGCCGGCTGCTGTCATCCACCTGTCATCCCCGGGCGTTACCCGCTTGCGCCAAAGCAAATGGGGAATCACCTGGCTATGACGGACGTCTCCGCAGATCTGGTTTTCCGCCGCGGCAAGGAAGTTGGAAAAGCCGTTTATCAGAACCGCCCGCTGTCGAAGGCCGGCATTTCGGAACGGCTGTTCGCCTTCCTGTTTTCCGGCCTCGTCTATCCGCAGATCTGGGAAGACCCCGACGTCGACATGGCGGCGATGCAGCTCGGCCAGGGCCACCGCGTCGTCACCATCGCCTCGGGCGGCTGCAACATCCTGGCCTATCTCACCCGCTCGCCGGCAAGGGTCGACGCCGTCGACCTCAACGCCGCCCATATCGCGCTGAACCGCATGAAGCTGGAGGCGGTGCGCCGCCTGCCTTCGCAAGGCGACCTTTTCCGCTTCTTCGGCGCCGCCGACACCAGCCACAATTCGGAAGCCTACGACCGTTTCATCGCGCCGCATCTCGATCCGGTCAGCCGTCACTATTGGGAGCGCCGCAGCTGGCGCGGTATCAGGCGCATCGCCGTCTTCGACCGCAATTTCTACCAGACCGGACTGCTCGGCCTGTTCATCGCCATGGGCCATCGCACGGCGAAGTTCTTCGGCGTCAACCCGGCTCGCATCATGGAAGCCAGGAACATCGGCGAACAACGCCGCTTCTTCAACGAGGAACTGGCGCCGGTCTTCGACAGGAAGCTTTTGAAATGGGCGACCTCGCGCAAGGCCTCGCTGTTCGGCCTCGGCATTCCGCCGGCGCAATACGATTCCCTGATCACGTCCGGCGACGGCACCATGGCCAGCGTGCTGAAAGCCCGGCTGGAAAAGCTCGCCTGCGATTTCCCATTGCAGAACAACTACTTCGCCTGGCAGGCTTTCGCCCGCCGCTACCCCGAACCTGGCGAAGCCGCCCTGCCCGCCTATCTTGAAAAACAAAATTACGAGACCATCCGCGGCAATGTCGACCGCGTCGCGATCCATCATGCTAATCTGATCGAGTTCCTCGCCGGCAAGGATGCCGGCGCGGTCGACCGCTTCGTGCTCCTGGACGCGCAGGACTGGATGACCGACGACCAGCTCAATGCGCTGTGGGCGGAAATCACCCGCACCGCATCGGCCGGCGCTCGCGTCATCTTCCGCACCGCCGCCGAGCCCAGCCTGCTGCCCGGCCGGGTTTCCAGCTCGCTGCTCGACCAGTGGAATTATCAGGACGAGGCTTCGCGTGAATTCTCGGCCCGCGACCGTTCGGCCATCTATGGCGGCTTCCACCTCTACGTGAAGCGCGCGGCATGAGCAGCACCGAGGTGCCGGCCAACCATGCCGAACTGATGGACGGCGTCTACCGCTGGCAGCGCCACATCTACGACCTGACCCGCAAATATTATTTGCTCGGCCGGGACCGGCTTATCGAGGGGCTGGAGGTGCCAACCGGCGGCACCGTCCTGGAGCTCGGCTGCGGCACCGGCCGCAACATCATCCTTGCCGCCCGCCGCTACCCCGACGCCCGCTTTTTCGGCCTCGACATCTCAGCCGAAATGCTGGAGACGGCCGGCGCCGCCATTGCCCGCGAAGACCTGTCGGGACGCGTCACGCTGGCAAGGGGCGACGCTACCGATTTCGACACGAACGCGCTCTTCGGCAGCGAACGGTTCGACCGCATCTTCGTGTCCTATTCGCTGTCGATGATCCCGGGCTGGGAAAAGACGGTGGCGGCGGCACTTGCTGCGCTCGCCCCCGCCGGCTCGCTGCATGTCGTCGACTTCGGCCAGCAGGAAGGTCTGCCGCGTTGGTTCCGAACCTTGCTGCGCGGCTGGCTCAAAAAATTCCACGTCGCGCCGCGTTCAACCCTGCGCGAGGTTCTGGAATCCGAATCTCGGCGAACCGGCGCAACCTTCCGTTTCCGCACGCTTTACCGCGGTTACGCCTGGCTGGCGGTGATCAAGCTCGCAGTTTGAGTATTGCCGTTGGGATGGCACTCTAACTTTTAGCCAGGGGCAGATGCATCACCTGGAATCATGCATTGCCACGTGACCCCCGGAGCGGTACATTGTCTCACAGGCTGGAAGCATCGAATGATCGTCGGCTTTAGAGACGGATGGCTCCGGGCCTTTTTGGTGGAGGACAGCCACTCCCGGAACATCCCGCCCGATCTTGAAAGCCGCTTGTTTCGCAAGCTCCAGATGATTGACGACGCGACGAGCGATCAGGATTTGCGGGTGCCACCCAGCAACCATTTCGAGAAATTGCGCGGCAATCTCGAAGGGTTCCATTCGATCCGCGTCAACAAGCAATGGCGGCTGGTCTTCCGCTGGGACGGCGGCCGCGGTGAAGCGTCGGACATATATCTCGACGACCACAGCTACAGGTGAGGTGAGACATGTTGATGACCGCACGCAAACCAGCAACGGTTGGAGAAATTCTCACGGAAGAATTCATGCAGCCGCTCGGGCTGACACAGACGGCCTTGGCCGATGCCATGGGCGTTCAACGCAAGCATGTGAACGAATTGTGCAACGATCGCCGCAGCGTAACGGCGGCAACCGCGCTCATTCTGGCGCGGGTGTTCGGCAATAGCCCGGACTTTTGGCTGAACGTCCAACGGCGCAGCGATCTCTGGGCGGTTATGAATTCGCCCGACGAGCGGGCTCGTGTTGATCGCGCCAAGCCTTTGGCGACAGCCGCATAGACAGAGTTCTGCTGCAATCAACCTTTCGCCTACTCTAATGCAGCGCCTTCACCAGCGCGCTCACCATCTCCCGCGGGCGGTAATTGAGCTTGGCCGGCGTAAGGCCGAGCCGCACCACCACCAGCTGTTCCGAGGGAATGATGGCGACCGTCTGGCCGTCATGGCCCTCCATCCAGTAAGTGTCCTTGGGGAGGCCGGCGGCGATACCGGCGCCCGGGCTGTCCTCGTCGCCCGGTGCCTCGATCCACAACTGGCCCTTGCCGTAGACCTTCGAGGCGGATGCCGGCTCCCGCATCCAGTCGACGAAGCCGGCCGGCAGGATCTGGTTGCCGTTCCAGACCCCACCTTGCAACAGGAATTGCCCGAAGCGCGCCCAGTCATGCGCCGTGGCGTAGAGATAGGACGAGCCGACAAAAGTGCCTTGCTCGTCTGTCTCGAGCACCGCGCTGTGCATGCCGAGCGGCTCGAACAGCGCCGTGCGCGGCCAGGTCAATGCCTTGGCCTTGTCGCCGATCGCGTCCTGCCAGAGACGCGACAGCATCACCGCAGTGCCGCTCGAATAGGAGAACGCCTTGCCCACATCGCCCGCCAGCGGCTTGCCTTCCGCGAAGCCGGCCATGTCGGGCTCGAGATAGAGCATGCGCGTCACGTCGGCGACGTCGCCGTAATCTTCGTTGAACTCCAGCCCGCTCGACATCGCCATCATGTCGGCAAGGCTGATGCCGGCGCGGCCATCGGCCTTCCACGGCGCGAACAGGCCTTTGCCGTCGATCGCCATCTTGCCGTCCTTGACCAGCGTGCCGACGATGGCGGCGTTCACCGTTTTGGTCATCGACCAGCCGAGCAGTGGCGTCTTGGCTGAAAAGCCGTCTCCATAGCGTTCCGCGACGATCCGGCCATTCTTCACCACCACAATGGCGCGCATGCCCGCGCCGGCCATGGCCGCGTCCCCAACGACCTTGGAGACCTCGGGATTTTGCGAGGCATCGACCCGCTCGCCTTCCGGCCACAGCGCATCCTGGCTTAGCGCCGCGTGCTTGGCCTGGATGGTCGTGCGGCGTACCTTGCCGACATCGCCATCCGGAACCGAAGCGCAGCCCAGCCCATCGCGGGCGACAGCGACGCTCTTGCCGAGGAAGCCGAGCAGGCCGGCCGAGACGATGCCCCGGTTCTTGTCGACCGAAACCCGCATCAGCTTGAGCAAAGGATGACCGGGCGCCTGCACGTCGACCGCCAGCACCTCATTGGGGTCGCGCCCGGCAATGAAGACGTTGGAGCAAACGATCTTGGCCGAATAGCCCGAGCCGACGCGGATCAATTCGGGCGGCGCGATATAGAGCCAGGCAAACAACGCAACGATCGCCAGCACGACAAGACCAAGCAGCCATTTGACGATCTTGACGAAGATCCGCATTTGTTTCCTCCCAAGCCCACGGCCGACGCTTATGCCATCGATTTGCCGCCATTGCTTCCGCAAAATCGTCTCTCTTGTCGAGCGCCGTCAACGGATTATCAACCATGATCGGCGATCACAGGGATGCATGTTGCTCAAAACTGCGCAGGGACAACGGCATGCACGACAGACAAAGATCTAAAGCACGTCGAAACGACATGCATTAGAGAGCTGGGCGATCCTGTGGGGTGACCGTCCAGTGGCCAGATCGAGGGGCCATCTGCTGAAACGACCCATCAGCGACCGGCTGATTCCGGCTCGGGAGTTGCGATGCGCCGTCTTGCGGTCCTGTTCATGCTGACGCTACTGGGTGCCTGCTCGACCGTGGACGATCTCGCGCCGCTGTCGCCGTCCGCGTCCAGCAGCCCGACAGTAGCCGTGCGCGCGCCTCGCTTCGCCGATTCCAAGCCGCACGAATGGGACAGCGGCGCGCCTTGGAACTATGCCGTTCACGGCACCGACGTCTCCAAATATCAGACCTCGGTCGACTGGCCGGCTGCCAAGGCCGGCGGCATCTCCTTCGCCTTCATCAAGGCGACTGAAGGCGGCGACCGCTTCGATGAGTATTTCAATGAGCACTGGGCCCGCACGAGAGCCAATGGTCTCCCACGCGCGGCCTATCATTTCTTCTATTTCTGCACTCCCGCGGCCGTGCAGGCGCGCTGGTTCATCAAGAATGTTCCCGTCGACCGCTCGGCCATGCCGCCGGTCCTCGACATGGAATGGAACCCGAAATCGCCGACCTGTCGGCTGCGTCCCGACGCCGCCACCGTGCGCGCGGAGATGACCACCTTCCTCGAAATCGTCGAGCGGCATTACGGCAAGAAACCGATCATCTACACCTCGGTCGACTTCTTCGAAGACAACCAGTTGTCGTCCTTCCGCGGCTATCCCTACTGGCTGCGCTCCGTCGCCGGCCACCCACGCGAGAAGTATGGCAGCCATCCCTTCACCTTCTGGCAGTACACCGGGACCGGTGTCGTTCCGGGCATGACCGGCAAGTCCGACATCAACGTCTTCAACGGCAGCGAGGCTGCCTGGAACAAGTGGCTGCGGCAGAACACCCGTTGACACCGGTTCAACGGCAGCGAAGCCCCCCGGAACAAGTGCTGCGGCACAACACCCGTTGACACCGGGCCTGCCGCCTGCTTTCGACACAGCCGGTGGTCAAGAGTGCAACCGCCAGTATTCCAGAGCCGTAGGCGTCCCCATGGACGCGCCAGGTCGCCTGGAACCCTGAATGTCGAAAGGAAACCGATGCGACTGCGTTCCCGAGCCCTCACGGCGCTGTTCCTGTGCGCCACGGCTTTACCGGCGATGGCGCAGGAATGCGGCGGCGACTTCGAAGCCTGGAAGCAGGGCGTGGCCGCCGAAGCCAAGGCGGCAGGCGTCGGCGCGGTCGGTCTCGACGCGCTGGAGGATGTCAGCATCGACGAGAGGGCTTTGGCGCGCGACCGCGCCCAAGGCGTCTTTACTCAGACCTTCATCGAGTTCTCCAATCGCATGATCTCGGCCTACCGGCTGAAGCAAGGTGCGGCGAACCTGAAGAAATATGCCGATGTGTTCGCCCGCGCCGACCAGCAGTTCGGCGTCCAGGCGCCGGTCATCGCCGCCTTCTGGGCGCTGGAGACCGATTTCGGCGCCGTGCAGGGCGATTTCCATACGCTGAGCGCATTGGTGACGCTGTCGCATGATTGCCGCCGCCCGCAGCTGTTCCGGCAACAACTGGTGCCGCTGCTGGAGCTCATCGATCGCGGCGTGCTGCCGGCCGACGTTAACGGCGCCTGGGCCGGCGAGATCGGCCAGACGCAGATACTGCCCTCGGACTATCTGACGCGCGGCGTCGATGGCGACGGCGACGGCAAGGTCGACCTTAGAAACAGCGTCCCCGACGTGATCATGACAACCGGCAACAAGGTGCTGTCGCGTGGCTGGAAACGCGACGAGCCGTGGATCCAGGAAGTGCGTGTCCCCGACGACATGCCCTGGGACCAGACCGGACGCACCAACAAGCTGCCATTGTCGCAATGGGCACAGTGGGGCGTCACCAATCCCGACGGCTCGCCGCTCGACGACAAGGGCCTGAAGGCAGGCTTGGCACTACCCATGGGCCGCAAGGGGCCAGCCTTCCTCACCTACGACAATTTCGACGTCTATCTCGAATGGAACCAGTCCTTCACCTACGCGCTGACGGCGGCCAATCTTGCCGCACGACTGGCCGGCGCACCCCCGTTCGATCCGCGCAATCCTGAACCAGGCCTCGACAACGACCGGATGAAGGCCTTGCAGACCAAGCTCGAAGCCCGGGGCTACGACGTCGGCAGCGTCGACGGCATCCTCGGCACCAACACCCGCGAAGCGATCCGCAAGGAACAGATGCGGCTTGGCCTGCCGGTGGATGGCTGGCCGACGGCGGAACTTTTGGCGAAGCTCTGAAGGGAGCAAATAGTCAGCAGCGGGCAGTGAGCCCCCAAAGAGCCTCGCTAGCTACTCACTCATCTCTCCTCAAGCGCATGAAGTCGATGAAGACCCGCAACGCTGGCGGCACCTGCCGCGAGCTTGGATGGTACAGATAGAAGCCCGGGAAACTGGGTGACCAGCCTTCCAGAAAACGCAACAGCCTGCCGTTTTCGATCCAGGGCCGTACCTGGTATTCGAACATATAGGCCACGCCCGCTCCATCCAGCGCCGCATGGAGCATCAGTTCGGTATCGTTGACGGTCAAGCTGCCCTCGACGGCGATTTCCAGGGCCCGCTTGCCGCGCGCAAATTCCCATCGATAGAGATTACCACCGCCCGGCCATTGGAACTTTATGCATTGGTGCTGGTGCAGTTCCTGCGGATGGCGAGGTATGGCCCGGTTCTCGAGATAGGCGGGAGCGGCCACCGCGGCCATTTGCAAATCCCCGCTCAGTTTCACCGCTACCATGTCTTTCTCCAGCCGCTCGCCAAGTCGGATTCCGGCATCGAACCGTCCCCCGACGATGTCGGTCAGCGTGTCGTCGACGATGACGGTCAGCGCGATATCGGGATAGGCGCGCTGGAAGTCACCGAGGATCGGCGCGATGAACCGCGTCGCGGCGACACGCGGCACGTTTATACGCAGCGAACCCGCCGGCCGGTCGCGTGCAGCATGAATGTCCGCGACGGCGCCCTCCAGCTCCTCAAATGCAACAGCAAGGCGCGCAAACAGCGTGTCTCCGGCAGCAGTGGGTGAAACGCTGCGTGTCGTGCGGTTCAGCAGCCTGACACCGATGCGAGCCTCCAATTGCCGGATCGACTGGCTGAGCGCCGGCGGGGATACGCGCAGCCGGGCGGCGGCGCGGACGAAACTACGCTCTTCCACGATTGCCGCGAATGCCTTGAGCTCGGTGAATTCAGACCCGCGCATTGTGTATCCCAGGATTAACAAGCCAGTCAGATAATATGCCATTATATAATCAGTTGCATGCCGCTATTTCTTGACCATCGGCCCCGTCACGCTATTTCTTGCCATCGGAAACCGGCGCGGGTTTGAGTGATTGAAGGAAATTGGTCATGTCTCAGTCCTTGAACGGCAAAACCGCACTCGTCACCGGCAGCTCGCGCGGCATCGGCCGGGCCATCGCCGAAGGGCTCGCGGCCAAGGGCGCTGCTGTCGTCGTCAACTATGTCGGCAATCAGAGAGCCGCTGATGAGGTGGTGGCCGCCATCGCCGGCAAGGGAGGAGAAGCCGCCGCCATCCAGGCCGATATGTCCAGCGTTTCGGATATCCGCCGCTTATTCGACGAGGCTGAGAGGGCGCTGGGCGCGATCGACATCGTCGTTGCGAATGTCGGCGTCGCCGTCATCAAACCGTTGAGCGAGGCAACCGAAGCCGATTTCGAACATGTCTTCGGCACCAATGCCAAGGGCACGTTCTTCACGCTGCAGGAAGCAGCACGCCGCGTGCGCGACGGCGGCCGCATCATCGCGGTCTCGACCGGTGGCACGAAGATGTTCTTCACGCAGACGGCGCTCTATCTCGGCAGCAAGGGCGCCGTCGAACAGTTCGTGCGCGTGCTCTCGCGCGAACTCGGACCGCGCGGCATCACCGTGAACGCGCTGTCGCCGGGCTTCACCGACACGGACCTGCTTCCCGACCGCGATCGCGCCGTAGCGGCCGGCATGTCGCCGTTCGGCAGGATCGGTGCGCCGCGCGACGTTGCCGATGTCGCGGTCTTCCTGGCCAGCGACGAGGCCCGCTGGCTAACCGGCGAGAATATCCAGGCTGGTGGCGGGGTGGCCTAGTCGGCCATCGTCTCCAAACTCGCGAACCCCTGCGGCGCGTCGCCCTCGTCGAAAGGCGTCGTGACCTCGACGAAGGTGTCGGGATAAAAACCGTTGAACCGCGTGCGCAGCGACAGCGAATAGGCGCCGATATGGCCGATTTCGATCCAATCGCCGGTGTCGACGGTCTCCGGCAGCCAGAACGGCCGCGACAGGATGTCGACGGAATCGCAGGTCGCGCCGCAGACCTTGAACGGCACGATATTCTTGTCCTCTCCGTTGCGCGAGCGGATCGCGGGATCGGGAATGAAGCGCGCCGGCAGCGTGATCTTGCCGGTCCATGAATCCGACAGCGACGCCCAGATGCCGTCATTGATGTAGAGCCGCTTGCCCTTGCGCAGCAGCACCCGCACGATCAGCGACAGGCAGCGCGCCACGATCACCCGGCCGGGCTCGGCCACCAATGGTATCTGGTCGAACTGGTATTCCTTCAGATCGCCGGAAAGCCGCGACATGATCTGGCCGAGCGACGGCATCTCGATCTGCTTGCGGTTCGGATCGTGGCCGTATTCGGCGGGAAACCCACCGCCGACATCCAGCCCGGCAATGTCGAAGGTCAGCCGGTTGCGCACCCAGTCGGCCGAGGCCAGCGCCCGCTCATAAGTATCGGGATCCTCGATCTGGCTGCCGACATGGAAGCACAGGCCAACCCTGTAGCCGGTGCGGTTCAGCCGCTCGGCCAGTTCCACCGCATAGGCCGGCCCGGCGCCGAACTTCTTCGACAGCTCGTAGGCGGCATGCCCCTTGGTCTGCACCCGCACGAACACGCTGAGCGAGCCCGGATCGATGTCGAGCGCCCGCACAACCCGGGTCAGTTTGGTGATCTCGTCCTCATGGTCGAGCGAAATGACGCGGATGCCGTATTTCTCCAGCGCCAGCTTGATATCAGACTGCGCCTTGACCGGATGCATGTAGAGCATCTCGGCATCGGGAGAGACGGCGCGCACGGCGGCGAACTCTCCGGGCGAAGCGACATCGAAGGCACTGACGCCCGCCTCGACCAAAGTCTTCAGCACGATCTGCTCGCCATTGGTCTTGACCGCATAAGCGGTCTTGCCGGGAAACATGCCCATGAACTGCCTGGCATCGGCCTCGAGCACCTGCGGGCGGAAGCAATAGACCGGATCGTCCGGGCGAAGCGCCAGTGCCGCCTCGCGGGCATTCTCGAATCGCTGCATGGACGAATCCTTGATCTAACCTGCGCACAATTAATCCAAGCTAGCCGCCAATGAAAACAATTCTGTGTCTCGCGGCCATGACGCATCGGCCCTAGAGCAATTCCAGGAAAGGTGTGAAACGCTTTTCCCGGGAAAAGCGCGTAGCGCTTTCCCTAGGGAATTGCGTAAAAAACAAAGAGCGGTTCGGCGTTTCCATAAAACGGTGAACCTGGTGCATGTCGCCCAAAGTGCGCAGCGGTTTTGGGACAACGACATGCATGATCAAAAAGCTGGCAGGAGCATTTCCCCATCATCGGTTTCGGGTGGCCCTTGCCGGCGGACCCGATATGCCTTCTGCCTGATTGGATAGCAGCCAAGGGAGGACGATTCATATGGCGATAGCCGCGACATCCGCACCGCGCGGCCCGATGGTGCTCAAGGATTGGGGGCAGCTCCTGCTGCTCGGCGCGATCTGGGGCGGCTCGTTCTTCTTCGCCCGCATCGCGGTGGCGGAGCTTCACCCGCTGGTGCTGGTGTTGTTTCGCGTCGCCATCGCGGCAATCGCGCTGCATATCTATCTCGGCCTGCGCGGCCCTTCGTTTCGCCTTGCGCTTCCCCACTCCGGCCTGTTCTTCCTGCTGGCGTTCACCAACAATATCGTGCCTTTCTCGCTGATCTTCGCCGGCCAGACCCAGCTTGGCGCCGGCGTCGCCTCGGTGCTCAACGCGACGACGCCGTTCTGGACGCTGATCCTCGCCAATGCGCTCACGTCTGACGAAAAGCTCTCCTGGAACAAGCTCGCCGGCATTGCGCTCGGCGTCGCCGGCACCGCGGTGATGATCGGTCCCGGCCTGCTTGCCGGGCTCGGCGGCCCGGTCTGGGCCAAATTCGCGCTGATCGGCGCGTCGCTCTCCTATGGCATTGCGCTGATGGTCGCCCGCCGCTTCAAGGGCGTGCCTTCGGCGGTCGTCGCCACCGGACAGTTGACCGCCTCGACCATCATCATGATCCCTATCGTGCTGCTTGCCCACGGTCCCGCGGGCGTGTTCTCTGCCTCGCCGCCAGTCTGGGCGGCTGTGCTGGCGCTGGCGCTTTTGTCCACCTGACCTGCCACTGAGAATTTCCTCCATCTGAGATTAGAGTCCGGCCCTTGATCGAAGGACGGACTGATGAAGAGAAAGCGGTTCACGGAAGAGCAGATTATTGCGGTTCTGCGCGAGCACGAGGCGGGAGCGAAGGCGGGCGATTTGGCTCGCAAGCACGGGGTCTCGGAGGCGACGCTGTATAATTGGAAGGCAAAGTATGGCGGGATGGACGTGTCCGACGCCAAGCGCCTGAAGGCCTTGGAAGATGAGAATGCCAAGCTGAAGAAGCTGCTCGCAGACCAGATGCTCGAAGCCTCGGCGTTGCGTGAGCTTCTGTCAAAAAAATGGTAGGGCCCGCCGCCAAGCGCGAAGCCGTTGCGCATCTGCAGGCCGTCATGGGCCTGTCGGAGCGTCGGGCCTGTTCCTTTGTGGGCGCTGATCGCAAGATGATCCGCTACCAGTCCCGGCGTCCGCCCGAGACGGAGCTGCGTGGTCGGCTGCGTGACCTCGCCAACGAGCGCCGACGCTTCGGCTACCGGCGGCTGTTCATCCTGCTCAGGCGCGAGGGCGAGGCATCTGGGGTC